>NZ_JAELTP010000010.1 GCF_016428915.1 Pandoraea sp. ASV26 | reverse complement strand
GAGCGCGAAAGAGTTTCTTTTGGAGTTGTCTTTTGGTCTTGTTTTTTGGAGGTGTCTTTTGTGGTTCCGGATTCCGGAACATCGGAGTTCCGGTTTTCGGAACCATGAGTTCCTGATTCCGGAACCTCATCGTTCCGGTTTTCGGAACTCAGAACCGACAGATCCACGCGAAGGGACGCGTCCCATTTGCTGTATGCCTTGTTAATCGAGAATTCACGGGCGTACCGGCCGGCACCAACGAGCAAAACGTTCTTCTTCACCAGTTCGGCCACGGCCACCGACGTCTGTGTCTTGCTGATGCCAGCGCGCAGTTGGATCTGCGAGAGTGCGAGTTGATCAGACGTCTTGTTGAAGCCGTAAGTCTTCCGGATCAGCACCATCAGCACTTTGTATTCGTTGCGGCCGAACGGAGCCATCGTGATCGCTTCCAGAAGCTCGTTCGCCACACGCGTGTAGCCATGCTCCAACTGGGGCACGCGAACCTCCGGAAACGGAATGACTTGGGCGGGCTGAGCCATTTCAGACCTTAACGCGGTAGAGCGTCACACCGCGACGAACAGACGTCGACTCGACGTGTCCTGCCGCTTCCAGCGCCTTAATGGACTCGCGCACCGCCGATTCCGACATGCCGCAGTCACGCGCCAGGCGGCTTACCTTCGGTGACGACTCGCCCGTCGACATGACGGCGTGGTGGCTCAGCGCCAGCAACACGATCTTCTCGGTGTGGCGAAGCTCTACGCCCCATGCTTGATTGACTCGATGTGAACTCATTGCGGGCTCCTCAGTGGTCGCATGGCATTTCGCCGTTGGGCTGACGCTCGGCACCGCAGCCGATGCAAAGCGTCGGCTTGTCGTCCGTCACAGTCGCAGTCAACGCCCGCGAGGCAGCCTTCACAAGCGCGTCCTCCGCAGCTTCGACTGCCTCCTCAAGCGCGCCGGGATCGACCGACGCATGCAACTTCACCTTGAATTCGCTTGCATTCATTCGGCCATGCCCTCCAGACGCGCAGCGATGTTGAACAGCACCTGCGCGTGGGCGAAGATACGGCCCTTCACCCGAGCGACCTCCTGAAACTCGACGCGGCCGTCTTCGAGCGTCTTCACGATCTCCTTCCCGACGTCGCCGTGCGTCTCCCATGCGCGGGCCATCATCTCGACAATCGCCGAGTCGCAGCATTCGGCCAGATTCGGGATCTTCACGATCGCGTAACCACGTTCGACGGCCCACGCTTCAAGTACGCGGTCGTCGTTCGTTACGTCCGTCGCCTTCACTGCTTCGTTCAACGTCAGGTGATGCGTGTCGTTGTTCGGATTGACCTTGTTGCGCAGGACGGCCGCAGACATACCCAAGCGCGGCGCGAGCGACTCGCTGCCTCCCGGATAGTCGTGAACCAGTGCGTGTGCCGCGTCGGTAATGTTCATTTGCGTGTTCCTCGAACGTTTTTATTTGCTTCTCAGGCCGATACGATGGCCTCATGAAAACTGCTATATCTGCTGAGTCCCCCGACGGTGTTAAGCTGACCGCTCATCACTTCTTGCAGATCACCACCGGGGGACTCATGGACTTCTCAGCACTTGTCAGTGCCGTAGGGGGCGCTAAGACTGCGGTAGAACTCGTCAAGACGGCTATTGCTGCACGCGACCAAGCAAAGGCAGAAGAGGCAATCACGGACGTGAAACGCAATCTCTCCACCGCGTACGACTCCTTGCTTGCGGTTTCGCAGCAGTCGCTTGAGCTCGTTCAAAAGTTGGCAACGGCGCAGGAAAAGATCCAGTCGCTTGAGAAGGAAAAGAACAGCCTTCAGTCTGAAATCGAGGAGCGTGATCGATACGTGCTGGCGGATATCGGTCGGGGCGTAATCGCTTATGTGCTCAAAGAGGGTGATCAACGCGGCGACACACCGCATCGCCTTTGTCAGCCCTGCATGACAAAAGGACACAAATCGGTACTCCAGCCTTATGGACGCCACAGCAAGGTCAAGTGCCACGCGTGCGACGCGACTTATGAGACTGACGAAAACGCGTTCCCGGCAATCAGAGGCCCAAGTAGCCCAACGCCCTACTATTGAGTTTCGCAGGCGCTTCATTTGCTCTCTCCTGAAGCGCCGCCAGCCAGTTCCGGCCAAATCAGATGCCAGTCCATTGGCCGAAGATCTCGACGCCCAACCTCTCCGTCGGTTGCGCGCTCAATCGCGACGCACTTGTCCACAGCGACCGGTCGTCGCCCCGTCAGCCACTGGTATATCAACCCTTGGCTCACGCCGAGACGTACGGCGAAGGACGCCTGAGTGATTTTTCGCGACGCGAGGTAGTTTGAGAGGTCCATGCCAGAATACTAGCCACGCTATTAAGACAAGTCAATAGCACAGCTAGTTGAGGCGATTAATAGCGTTGCTACACTGCGCCTATGGCTGAATTGCGGAAACGAAAAGAGAAAGAGACGCCCTCCTGGCAATTGGAGGAAGCGTCAGCATTGGCGAAACTGTTTGCTGAAAAGAGCGACCTATCCCAAGCGGAGTTCGGAGCAAGGTACGAGATCGGAACCCAAGGCATGGTGTGGCAGTATCTCAACGGGCATCGCCCGTTGAATATTGGCGCCGCAGCTGCATTTGCCACCGGCCTGGGTGTGAAAATTCCAGCCTTCAGCCCGAGGCTCGCTGCCGAAATTGAGCATGCCTATTCAATGGTCAAAGACGGAAATGATTGGCAAATGAGTGCGGCCGCAAAGAAGGTCGTGGAGGCCGTACGAAAAGCTGATCTCGCAGGCGAACCGGAAACAACCTTCATGCTGATGCTTCGGTTGCTTCCCGAGGAAGGCGAACCGGTCGGCCGGCTGAATCCATAGACTCGTCACGCTCATCTTCCCGAACGCCTCGAATCGGCTCCAAGGCCCAGTCGTCCGCGATCATGGCCCGAGCCACCACCATATGGCAGCGGTCTTCACTAATTGCAAAAGCAGGGCCGTCAAGCAAATAAACAAGCCACTCGGTCTCAGAGTACGCGCGCCTAATGAACACCAGCCGCCCTTCCAGCAGTTCATTCCAAGCCTTCTTGATACGCGCCAAGTCCCCGGGCTTGCAGCGCAAACTAACTAGGCGTCCAGATTTTCGCATCATCTTTTTTTATTGCCGAATACTGTATGCGCGTACAGTACCAGACCTTATTGCGATCGGCTAGAGCGTTTCGTTATGCCGTGCAATTTTGTATCCAGAGGTAGACCGAGACGTGGCCGCGAGCACAGAGGTTGGCTCGAACATTCTTCGTGAGGGGTTATGAAGACGCAAATCCTGCTGAGCATTCTGATGCTTGGTCTTCACAGTGCATTCGCGGCCGATACAGCGGTGAAGAGTTCAAATCCGCCCACAAAAGATTCGCAAATGCCCGCAGTAAAACCAGGCGGCCCCGTGGGCTACGGCCCCCTTAAGCTGGGGATGACGAAGGATGCTGTTGCTGCGCTGCCCCTGACTGGTGATATTTCCTTAGCCGACGGCCTCGTCGAAGCCAGGCAAAAGACACCCCTTCCAATTGGAACCGTTTCATACAGATCAAAGCTTGGAACTCCCCTCCGATCGGAACCATATGATGTGAGCCTCACTTTCAAGTCAGATCGGTTGGCGAGTATTTACATCACTCTCGACGATGCGTCCTTTGCCTTATTTACGAAGCAGATCACCGAGAGGTACGGCAACGGTAGCGTCAACGACACCCGCAGCGAAGAACAGTGCATTTACAGGAATGGCTCGAATTTCACGCTTCGCAGCGGCGTCGTTCAGACCAATTGGAATGAGCCCGTCACACGCACAGAGAAGATTCAGACCACTCTAACTGATCTTCTCATCGACGCATGCCCATCGCGTCTAGACATGCCGCGAGTGGGTCCGATTAGGCAAAAATCGCTAACCATAGAAACCGTGTCAGTTGATCAATCACCCTCAGGCTCGAATCCCTTCTGATTCGGCCGCAAGCAGATAGAACCCGCTCCGGCGGG
Organism: Pandoraea sp. ASV26; assembly: GCF_016428915.1. Lineage (GTDB taxonomy): Bacteria > Pseudomonadota > Gammaproteobacteria > Burkholderiales > Burkholderiaceae > Pandoraea. The sequence continues at coordinate 88,553 of NZ_JAELTP010000010.1, read as the reverse complement.
TTTTTTGTTGCCTGGATGCGGCTTCCTCAAAAACTTGCCGGCCCACATCACGCTCCGTGACGCTGCCCGTTGTCCGAGCAGCGCCCAGACTGCACGACCCAGCGAATTTCGTTGTTACAAATTTCCATCAAATAAACTAGCAAAGCTATTGCATCAGACAAATAGCATGGCTATTATTACATCCAACGCAGCACACATCGCTGCCCGCCCGCTGGTTGGGGCGCTCCTTAACAACTCAGGGATTCAGGAAAGGGCTCGGATCAGCTTCCAGGCACCCCAAATGACAGCAATCGCGCCGACAACGTCCAGTGCGAGGCCACCGAATTTGGGGCTACGCGGGTGGCCGAAAATCTTGATGTTCCGCTCAAGATGGATGCGCTCTCGGTACGGGTGGTTTATCCACTCGCCCATACCAATGAAGAAGCCACCCATCGATATCAATGCGAGCGCAGCATTTGGAATGCCTTGCAAAGGCACCGTGATCGAAAGGACAAACAGTCCGAAGCAGGCCAGGATCAGCATCTTGTACCAGTACTCGAGTGAAAGGTTCTTGAGTATTTCTCCCATGGTGGCCCCGGTCGGTGGTTTTTGAATGTTTGGTGGTGCTCACATTCTATGCCGACTGGGCGCCGCCGCCCTTTCCTGAATCCCTGAATCGATACCGATAGAACACGCCGATGGCGCCCGCACTTCGCGGGCGCGGCTAGGCGCAGGGCGGAACCCTCTACCCCTGATCAAAGACCGGAGGCTATTCAAGCGCCGCCTGGCCGCGCTCGCGTGGCTATAGACCGCCGCTTGGATTGAAGAGATGCAGCGCCGCCGGGAGCCGACTCAGTCGGGAGTAGTCCGGGACGCTGCATCCACACGATGTATCTGAGGCGGCTTTCTTCCGAGAGCCGCGCCATATACACGAGGAGGTTTGAGATGGTGACGAACAAATACGCGAAGCTCGACGCGCTGATTACTGCCGCGATCCAGAGGAAGCCCACGACATTCTCCGCGCTGCTCGCTGGTGAGGTTCGTGACGAGTGCCTGCGCTTGGACGACGCATACGTCGGCCCCGAATGGCGACGCCCAGGTGCAGGTCGTTATCTTGATCGGCGGCTTCAGGCCCTGCGCAAAGCAGGCCTCATCCGCTTCGATACGTTGCACGGCTGGGAATACATCGAGTGAACGTAACCTACACCTCCCCGGCGAGGGAACGCCCCCGATGATGCAGGCGTGACGGCCGCCAGAGTGCGGCGCCCACTTACCAAGGAGATTTCAATGAACGGATTTGCCTTCCAAATCGGCGACGCAGTCGCTCTCACGATGAGCAAGGAAGCCGGTGTTGTGATCGGCCGCGCCGAGTATGAGGCCACTGCCGATCAGTTTTATGTGCGCTACGTCACCACGGACGGCCGTCAGGTCCGCGACTGGTTCGGCGCCGAAGAGTTGGTGAAACAGTAAGCATTGAGCCCGCTTCGGCGGGCACTTTCACGCATGGCGATTGCTTGTAGACGCGAGCGTACAAAGTACGGTGCGCAGGGTCGAATGTAGTCGCCAGTCGTGAGCGTGAATGCGCGGGCAGGACCAATTAGCGAAAGTGCGCGCTAAATAGGATGAGGAGCGCGAGGACGCCGGTGCACGTTGCACCAGCAATGATGGTTGTTCGCGCGTCGCGGTCTTCGTCGTCGTGCGTACCGTGAGGTGGCATCAAGTAGGCAGCGGCGCCGACTACGACACTGATTGAGAATAGTGCGCCCACTATCGTTTGGATCGTCACAAACATGTTCCCCCCCGTCTTTTATGTCTCTGATTTTCGTCCGCCCATGAGGACGTAGACGGGATTATTTTCGAGTTCTGATTTCAAGCGGCCGACTTAATACGCGGCCAGCACCTTCAAGTGAGCAGACCCGCGTCGGCGCGGCGACGTTAAATAGCCCGTATCCCTCTTCCCCGATCTGATCAGGATCTCGGGTCTGCTCTCTTGAGGGTGTAGCTCAGCGGTTAGAGCGTTCGGGCGAGGCACTGATTGCCTCTTATAGTAGCTTGATGCGCGCCGGTTCGAATCCGGCCACCCTCTTCATCTCCTTCCGCTAGCGCGCCGCTTTTGACTCGCGCGCCCTTCCATAGGATAGACACATGGCAGCGACCAAAAAGGCGCTGGAGATCCAGCTCGCCAAAACGAAAGTGGTAGAGGAAATTCAATACGTCCGAGCGCAAATTTTCGCAGCGTGCGGGCGCGTACCCGGTTGGATTGCAACCGCCGATGCGATGAAATCCGCCGAATGGCGCGATCGGGCAGAGTTTGAGTTCTCGCGCGTGTCGAACTTCCCTTCTGTAAGTGGGGGGGGCAACAGCCTGAACAAACTACGCGACATCCTCGCAAGTGATCGTAGTGCCCTCGGCCGCCTGCTCTAACGATGCCAATTCTCCTGATTCTGCTGCCGCTCCTCTGGGCGCGAGCGGCGGCTTACACGCGCCTTGTCCGGCGAATCCGGAGGCGTATTCGACCCATCCCCAATGAGGCGGTGCCTATGGACTACGGCTAGGTGCGCTAAATGCGCCCACTTCATTCAGTGACCGCCCCAGTGCGGCACCGACGTTAGAGCCGGACGAAACGCGGCACGGGATCAAAGTTGCCCGATGGCTGGAGGAGTGCCCGCCCTCTTTACGCCAGATGACGCCGCCCAAAGTTGACAGGTAGTAGAGCGAGCCTGACCGCTCACAGGCCCATGGCGGACATGGTTAAAGCCGCATTGCCCCGGTGTTCTGCCGGGGCGTCCGCCTCCACTTAAATGAGGTTCCCCATGAGACTCGTCGCGCTCGCGGCTTTGCTCGCCCTCCTCTCTGCCTGCACAGACCCCGATACGGCGCGGCGCGCTCTTGAGGGTGCCGGCTACACCGACGTTCACATCGGCGGCTACAGCTACTTCGGCTGTAGCGAAAAGGACTCGTTTTCGACCGCCTTCACCGCAAAGGGGCCGACTGGCGTGCCCGTGTCCGGCGCCGTCTGTTCCAACGTGATCTTCAAGAGCGCAACCATTCGTCTTAACTGAGGAGGTCAGCATGTTCGCAACTGAGATTCGCCAGTACCAAACCGGTTGGAATGACTCCAAGTGCGGTCGCCCTTTCTGCTCTACCGATCTCGCGTACCGCCTCGGCTATCGCGACGCTTCTCACTGAGGCCTGCGCATGCTCGACCGCATCCTGATCTGGACCGTCAACGGCGCCGACAAGTGGATTCGTACTCACCAGACGGCCGCCTGGACTATCTGTGGCGTTCTCGTCGTCGCATGCCTCTATGTGAGGTGGAAGCACGGCGTATGACGTCTGCTGCAAAACGAGCTGCTGCCGCCCGCGCGTGGAAAGAGCTGCGCCCGCTCATGAATCACCAGCCGTCCCGGCTTACCCCCAGGCCAGGCTCGCCGCTCGTCCGTGAGGAGTTCGAAGCCAAGCAGGCGCGCCGCGACGCACTCGAAAAACACGCGCCCATTCTGATAGAAGCCCTCGCATTCTTCATCAAGGCCAACGCTCAAACCGGCGAGTGAGCGCCGCCCCACCACCAACGCAAGGAAACAGCCCATGTGGTTCCGCAACCTCCAGATTTTCCGTATCGCTGAATGGACGCTAAGCACCGAGCGCCTCATTGAGCGCCTGCAAAAGCACGCGTTTCGCGAGCCCACGACGATGGAACTGCACACGGCAGGATGGTCGGCACCGCGCGAGGGTGGCGAACTCGCGCATGTCGTGAATCGACAGATCCTGATGGCATTGCGCACCGAGAAAAAGCTTCTGCCGGCGTCGGTCATCAATCAGGTGACTCGCGCGAAGGCCAGCGACCTCGAAGAGCAGCAGGGCTTCAAGCCGGGCCGCAAGCAGATGAAGGAACTCAAGGAGCAAGTGACCGACGAGCTGCTGCCGCGCGCATTCGGCATTCGACGCGATACGCGACTCTGGATCGACCCGGTGAATCGCTGGCTCGTGATCGACGCCGCATCGACCTCGAAGGCCCACGACGTCATTGCGCTCCTGCTGAAAACGCTCGACACCGGTATCGCGCCGGTCCAGTTGAACGAGCCGCCGGTGGCCGTCATGACGTCATGGCTGGCTGCAAACGAAGCGCCGGGGGGATTCAGCGTCGACCAGGACGTCGAGTTGCGCTCCAACTCCAACGAGAAGGCAGCAGTGCGCTACGTCCACCTCCCGCTCGATGGCGACGATATCCGGCGGCACATCCAGTCGGGCAAGCGCACGACGCGCCTCGCCATGACCTGGAATGACCGAATCTCGTTTGTGCTCACCGACGCGTTCACGATCAAGCGTGTTTCCCCGCTCGACATTCTTAAAGACGCCGCCGACCCGACCGCCGAGGGCGAGGCCGAGAAGTTCGACGCTGACTTCGTGCTGATGGCCGGCGAACTGTCGCGGCTCATAGCTGATCTGATCGAAGCGGTCGGCGGCGAGCGCCCCGATGAACGTCCATTGCTCGGCTGACGGCCATGCCGACGCGCATCATCGCAGCGCTACTCGCCATCACGGCAACCATCACGGCGGCGTGCCTCTCGATCCAGTCAGGTTTGCAACGTGGCGGGCTGCCGGCCGAGCAGGCACTGTGGGTCGCCGTCGGTGTAGTGCTGGTCATTGCCGCCCATCTTCTGCCCGCACTGTGCCGGCCATTTGACTGGCGCGTTCGTGCCGTCGGTGCCGTAATCTGGATCGGATGTGTCGCCGCGACCTGCTACGGACATGCCGTGTTCTTCATTACTTCAGCACGCCACGCTGGTGAGATCCGCGCCGCATCCATTCCGGTTGCGACGCCGCAGGGGCGTGACCTGACCGCAATTGCCCGTGACCGGGCAGACGCGATAGCGCGACTGGCCCGGGCGAATGCACGCCGTTGCGCCGAGCCCTGCCCGAGCCTGACGGCTGAACGGACGGCACTTGCCGCCAAGCTAGATGCGATCGACGTCGAGCAGGCGGAAGCAGCGCGCGACCGCGCGGCACAAGATCGGGCAGCGATTGACCGACGCGCGGCGCAGGCCGACCCCGTTACCGGGCCACTAGCGTCCCTCGGGTGGTCAGTCAGTCGCGCCAACCTGTTCTCTGGTCTTGCTTTTGCGCTGGTACTGGAGGCAGTCGCGTGCTTCGCGTGGCTGCTCGCGCTTCGCGCCGCCGCCGTGACGAGTACCGCTGAAACACCCGCCAATCAAGGGAGTAACGGACTCTCGGTAACGCCAGTCATGGCAGTAGCGATGCCCGGTCACGGGATCAATCCGCGCCCCGACTACCCCAAACCGCCACCGCCACCCGGACCGCCGGCGCTTACCGTCGCCGCCGACATCGATCGAGTCATGGTGGCAGTCGCCGCAGGCGAACTGCGCGCGACCGTTACTGAAATCCGCAAATACCTCGGCTGCTCTCAAACCCGTGCCGCGACCGTGCGACGGTCAGTTGAGGCTGCCGCCGCAGTCAAGGAGACCATGCATGCGAATCCCACTCCCGGCGTTCCTTGTTGACGCGATCATCGCGCGCGCTCAGCGGACGCCCTACTTCGATCTCAAGGGCTACATGCAGCGCTGGTGGGTCAAGAAGCCGCGCGGTCACGACGCCAGCGCCGCCGAGGACGGCCGACGAGATACCAGTTGGGGTGCGCGAGTCCATCGCACTGTCCGCAGCGACGCCGGCCGGGATCTTCACGATCACCCCTGGTGGAACGTCTCGATTGTGCTGCGCGGCGGGTACTGGGAAATCATGCCCACCGAGCAGGAACAGCCCGCGCGCTTGGATTGCCGGCCGGAGACGACACTGTTGCGCGGCTACCGCCGAGTCTGGCGCGGTCCCGGCTCGATCGTTTTCCGGCGAGCGACCGACCGACACCGACTCGAAATCCCTGAAGGCGGCGAAGCCTGGTCACTTTTCATCATGGGGCCGTGGCAGCGCAACTGGGGGTTTCATACGCCGCGCGGCTGGGTTCCTTGGCGCGAGTATGTCGATCGACACTAAAGCCGTCGGCGGTCGTCTCAAAGTAGAGGCATTGGTTCGTCGGGTGGCCTCGCCGAATCTATGATTTGCTGGACTCGCGTAAGCCCTACCCATGCTCTTTGTGCGAATGGCTCGAGTATCGCTGCGAGCATTTGATCGTTTGGGGCGTCTTCACCCGCGATGTCGATTTGCCACTTGGCCCTTTCGAGCACGACTTTCAATCGATGGATCGCTCCGAGAGCCTCCGCCAGACGAAATGCTCCGTTGTCTGGGAGGTCAACAAGTGAGGCAACGTCCTCGTGGCTAATGTTCGAGGAGGCATCGATCTCCTGAGCCAGATCGTTCAGATCGGACACCCACCCTTCGTATTTCCGATTCAGCTCTAGCTGAGTTCCGAAGGTGTTGACCTTTGCGGAGACGTGAACCAGGTCAGCAATTCGGCCATACAGTCCGGCGCCTAAGAGTACCGCACGCTTTTCGCGGGCCCGTCTGTCCTTCAACCGCTGGTCGATGGCGATCCAAACGGCGGCTAGCGCTGCCGCAACGGTTCCAATCGCAGAAACGACGGTCCAAAGCTCTCCGGTTGAACGGTTGATCCAGAAGGCGCTGACGAGCACGCCGCCCAAAAAGGATACCGCCAAACCAACCAAATCCCGGTTCCGTTCAAACCACATGTCTTCCCCCGATTATCTTCAGGAATCCTAGCATGAGCCCCTACGAACCCCGCCCCGAAGGGCTGAATACCGATCCTGCGCCGCCTTCTGTGGTGCAGACGCTGACGCATCAGCGCAAGAGTTTCCACTTGTGCCTCGACGTACGCGGAGCGCTTATGAACTGGAAGGCTCGTGACTTTCGCGGGATGTTCAAGCACGACGACGGCCGCACGATGACGCCTGACGAAGCGAAGGCCGAGTTGCTCGATGAACTGTCGCGCGGCCACAACTTCATCCCGTTCGGCAAGTGCGACAACTTCGATCACAAAGAACATGGCTGCATGGGCCATCCCGTCGTCCCGTCGAATGAGGTAGAAGCATGAGCGCCTGGACGCCAATTCAACGCGTAATCGCTGCCGGTCGAGTGGAAGTGCACACCGCGTCCGAGTTCGCCGGCTGGTGGCAGGACGGCTACTGGATTCGCGTCGCTCAAGACGAGGACTACACCAACAACTGGTACATCACTGTCAGGCATCCGGACGGTGGGTATCTCTACGACGGTTGGTGGCCCGACAGCGGGCACAGCACCTTAGACGACGCAGTAGCTGAAGCATTTCGCGGCGCTGAATTGCTGGAAGGCGACGCCAAACAGGAGAACCAGAATGCCTGACCTCAAGACCGTGACGTTTGATGCGAGCCAGTGGCAGCCGATTGAGACGGCGCCGAAGACCGGACGCGCTCTTCTGCTTGGGTATGAGAACAGCCACGGTAAGTGGCGCACCATTCGCGGCAAGTGGATATCCAAGGAAACGATCAACGAGGAATGGGACGAACCAGAGGACTTCGACGCCGGTTGGTATGAGGTTTCCGTCGAAGCTGATGACGTTCCGAATTGTTGGCTCACTACGCCGACGCATTGGATGCCGCTCCCTTCCGCACCCGATACCGCCCCCACGCCAGCCGCACAGAGCGCAGGGCAAGAGGTAGTGGCGCTGACTGACGATCAATGGCTTGATCTGGCACAACGCCATGCCAACGCCGATTGGAGTTCCTATCGGCCGGACGGCTTCCTGACGGCTGTGAAGGCCCTATGCAATGACTTCGCCCGCGCACTTCTCGCGGCGCCCGTGAGCGCAGGGCAAGAGCCGGTGGCGTGGGCGGTTTATTCGGGTATCGGGGAGATGCGAAAGTACAGCGTGCACTTCGAAAAGGCGACCGCAGATTTCGTTGCTTCGCGCATCAAGAGCAACACCGAAGTGCGCCCGCTCTACGCCGCGCCCGTGAATGGCGGCGAGTGCGCCAACCTCGAAGGCTTGCGCACTGCCCTGCTCGATGGGCGGCCGGTAGCACGCGACGCCGAAGGGTGGTACTGCCACCCCGCGCTGCCGATGCTCGACGAGAACATTGACACCGCCGACTTTCTCGCACCGTTCGGAATCGAAGCCGTGTGGGTCAGCATGCAGGACGGTGACTCGGCAGACATCGAGCGTTACAGCAACGATCCTGACAGCGGTTGCGCGTTTTGGACGCCTGCGACGCCTCTCGGCGAAGGCTGGACGATTCTGTCGATCCACGACCATGAAGACGGGCCGTTTGCGCTGTTCGCTCGACGTGCTGCGGCGGAACCGAAGCGCGCCGCAGATGCGCAGCAGGTGGGCGTATGCGATCACTGCGGAAAACGTGAAGCTTTACGCCCTTATGGCGATGTTGATATTTGCGCGAATTGCAGTGCCCTCGCGCTACCCGCGAAGGTGGGCGGGGATGTGGTTGTTATCGCTGCCGATGTGCTGCAAGACCTGATTGAAGATGTGGCCGACTACGCAAATTCGCGGGGCTTCAAGAATTCGGAAGTTGTTTGGCGAGAGGATCTACTCCAACGCGCCCGCGCCGCCCTCACGTCTCCCGCGAAAGTGGGCGGGGATGAGCGGGAGGCGTACCGCGCCGACATGATTGCGGCCGGGGCGAAAGACCTCGGCAACGGCACATGGGAATGGGATGGCGGAGACTTCCTATTCCAACTCTGGAGGACAGCCCGCGCCGCGCTGTCGGCGGATGGCGGCGATCGCAAGGGCGTGACTCAGGCCGCGCGCGACGTTCTGGCCGAGCGCCATCGGCAGGTAAGTGCCGAATTCTGGACGCACGAGCACGATGACTGCTACGACGGCCCGGCGCTGGCAATGGCCGCTGGCTGCTACGCCTTTGAAGCTTCGTTTCCACGAGGCTATGCGGTCGGCGCGGTCCCGCAGGGATGGCCTTGGGCGGCAGAACACTGGAAGCCGACCACGCCGCGCCGCAACCTAGTGAAAGCCGCCGCATTGTGTATCGCCGAAATCGAACGACTCGACCGCGCCGCACTTGCCGCCAAGGCAAAGGGGGAGGCGTGAAGATTATCCGAATCAGGACGGCACCATGCGGCGAAGCGGCAAAAGACGTTGCGGGCTGCCTCGGCATGGGCTGGCACGTCTGCCATTCGTGCCCGGTAGCCTCTCAGGCAGCGGAGGAGCGGAAATCGTGAAAGAGCGCCCTATCCTTTTCAGCGCGCCGATGGTGCGCGCAATTCTCGACGGATCGAAGATGCGGACGCGGCGTGCCGTAGACAGGAAATGGCAGCACTTCGCACAATGCATCCCAATGCCAGAGTCGCTCGTGATCGAGAACGGAGCGGTCATGGACTTTCCGGGACGGACAGAAGCGAGCTTTGTCTTTCACAACGGCATCCCCCATCCGTGACTGCGAATGGCAGCCGGTCATCTGCCCCTACGGGCAGCCCGGCGACCGCCTGTGGGTGTGCGAGACGTGGGCACAGCCCACAACCCTAGATCCCGGCCCTACGTTCTACCGTGCCGACTATCCGCGGTGCGTGCCGCCTCAGTATGAGAATGTGCCGCTTGTTGATGCGATCACATGGAAGCCGAGCATCCACATGCCGCGTTCGCAGTGCCGCTTGGTGCTCGAAGTCACCGGCGTGCGCGTCGAGCGACTGAACCATATCAGCGAGTCAGACGCTCGCGCCGAAGGCGTCGATCACATCCGGGACAAGGTGCCTACCGCGCGCGACTCGTTCCGCTATCTGTGGGAAACGCTCTACGGCGCCGAATCGTGGACGGCCAACCCGTGGGTGTGGGTGATCGAGTTCAAGCGCGTCGCCGCAAAGGACCGTTCATGAGACAGAACGAGATCATTCTGGGCGACTGCCGCGACACCATGCGCATGCTGATCGCCGAAGGCGTGAAGGTGCAGTGCATCGTGACGAGCCCGCCGTATTGGGGTCTGCGCGATTACGGCGTTGCTGGCCAGCTTGGGCTCGAACCGACGCTAGCCGAGTTTCTGTCCGACATGGTCGAGGTGTTCGCGCTGTGCCGCGAGCTGCTCGCCGATGACGGCACGTTGTGGCTCAACATGGGCGACAGCTATGCGGCGAATCGCGGCTATCAAGTTCCCTCTACCCTTATGAATGGCGATGCTACGAATCAGGCGCAGGCCGCTGGCGGCCGTAAATCAAAAGCATCTGATGCCGGATTGAAACCGAAGGATCTGGTCGGTCAGCCGTGGCGCATCGCCTTCGCGCTTCAGGACGCCGGTTGGTGGCTTCGGCAGGACATCATCTGGCACAAACCCAACCCGATGCCGGAGAGCGTGCGCGATCGCTGCACGAAGGCGCACGAGTACCTGTTCCTGATGACGAAGAGTGAGCGCTACTACTTCGACGCCGATGCCATCAAGGAAGAAGCGACCGGACAGCTACCCGGCAACCGAACCCCGCTAAAAGGGGTCGAGAAGGACGAGCATCGCACTCGTACCGGCTTGCACGCTTTTGCCGAGAAGGCACGCAGTGCTCGCGATAATTTCCGCCGAGAAGGCAGTAAGCGCGCCGAGCCGATCCCCGGTCAGTCTGTGGGGACACACCGTCCGGATCGTGCCGAAGGCGCATGGGATGTGACGAAGCGGAACCGCCGAAGCGTCTGGACGGTGACGACGACCGCGTATCACGGCGCGCACTTCGCCACGTTCCCGGAAGCACTGGTCGAACCTTGCGTGCTCGCCGGCAGCCGGCCCGGCGATATCGTCTTCGACCCGTTCATGGGCAGCGGTACCGTCGCGCAGGTTGCCAGCCGCCTCGGACGCCATTACCTCGGCTGTGAACTTAACCCCGAGTACTTCGCCCTTCAGCGCGATCGCACGCGACAGCCGGGCCTGCAACTGGAAATAGCATGACCACCCACCCGGCCACGGCCGAAGCACTGAAAGAGATTCTGCGGATCACCGCACAAGCATGGAGGGTACTGAGAAATGAGTGACACTTTCCTCTCAGCCGAAGAAGTAGCAGAATTGTCTGGCGTACGTACCGGGCGTCGCGGGAAATCCCGCGAAGAATTGCAGGCGATATGGTTGCGGTCGGCGGGAATCCCGTTCTGGACGAACGCTCGTGGGCGACCGATCGTTGCCAGAGCCGCCATCGAAGGCCGTCAGGCTGTCGCCGCAGCGGAAACGCCGCGCAAGAAATGGCACCCCCCTACCCTCTCGCTCGCGGTCTGAAAATGGGAAGAAAACCGACCGTCAATCTGAACCTGCCGCCACGCATGCGCGCCCGCGTACGGGGCAAGAAGACCTATTATTTCTTCGACGCCGGCGGCAAGCCGCGCAAGGAAATCTCGCTCGGTACCGATTACATCGAGGCGGTGCGGCGTTGGTCAGAACTCGAGCAGACGAAAGCTGTCGTGACGCCGGGGCAAACCTTCGATGTGGCGGCCACGAACTACGTGGCCGAGGTACTGCCAACAAAGTCGGTACGTAGTCGCAAGGACAACGTCAAGGAACTCGCGAACTTGCGCGAATTTTTCACTGGTGCGCCGCTTGAAGATATCGAGCCGACAGCGATTCGCGCATATTTTCGCTGGCGCGCTCAGAAGGCACGCCAATGGTATGAGTCGAAGAAATTCGAGGTGCCATTGGATGCTGGTCACGTGCGCGCCAATCGAGAGATTGCCCTGTTTTCCCACATCTTCAACTATGCGCGTGAGAGCGGTCTGACGAGCGCGCCCAACCCCGCCTCCGGCGTGAAAAGGAACGCCGAAGAAGGTCGTGACGTGTATGTCGAGGATGACGTCTTTTCAGCCGTGTACAAAGTCGCGGACCAGCCCACACGTGACGCAATGGACTTGGCTTATCTCACAGGGCAGCGGCCGGCAGACACGCTGAAGTTTGACGAGCGGCACATCAATGGGTCAGACGAACTGGAAATCCAGCAGAACAAGACGAAGAAGAAGCTACGTATCGCAGTGGAAGGAGAATTGGCCGCACTGGTCGAGCGCATTCGGGCACGCAAGCGCGGTTACAAGGTCGTGAGCACGGCACTCGTGGTCAATGAATCCGGTCAGCGACTGACCCCTGACGCGCTGCGCTCACGCTTCGACAAGGCGCGGGCAGCAGCGGGTGTCGAAAAAGATCGGTTTCAATTCCGGGATCTGCGCGCAAAGGCGGGAACGGATAAGACTGACTCTGCTGGTGACATCCGCCAGGCGCAAAAGCAACTCGGACACTCGTCAGTCGTGACGACCGAGCGCTATGTGCGTCAGCGCCGCGGCGACAAGGTGAAGCCGACTCGGTAAACCGTTCCGCAAACGGTACGCAAGCAACGGTTTTATGCGGGTTTCCGGGCGACAAAATGAAATGGTTTGCGGAAAGAATTCGGGGCGTTTCCAGTTGATTTCATTGAGTTTTTGTGGGGACTTTTAATCCGTTGGTCGCAGGTTCGAATCCCGCACGGCCTACCAAACGAATTCGAAGGGCTGCACAGTGTGCAGCCCTTTTTCTTTTGTGCCGCAAATTCCCTCGTGCTCCGCAAAACTCATTTTGTCGGGGCAACACGGTCGCCCTTTCGCTCCCATGGCTCGTCCACGAGGTCGGTTAGACAGGCGAATCAAGTCCGCCTCATAGATTTTCCCGTCGTGACAGCGAGCTTCCGCAGCGTCAGTGGTCGCCTTCCCGCTCAGCGCCAATCCGCAACCACGGGCGTCGGAAAATGCGAAAAGCGGAAAACCGAGGTATTGCCCAATCTCGCGCTCTGCGCTGCCCGAACTTCCTTGGCGCATGGCGTGGACTTGTCGCAGCGCGGCTTCACGCGCCGGTGTAGCGCATGTCGACATCGAGGCGACGCGGCTCTGAACGGTAGGGGCAATCGAAGGCAGCGAGCCTGACGCTGACGTGGGCTCGCTGCCTGTCCACATCTTAGAAGCGGTGCCTGATACCTGCGAGAAGCATATTCTGCACCCGGCTGGTTGACGGCGCATTCAGGAAGATATCCGCGACCGCATACGGACCGCTGACACGCTGCACGACGTCATACAGATACACGTCCGTTCGCTTGGACAAAAAGTAGTCGACGCTGAGCATCGCGGTATTCCAGTGGGGATTCGCATCCAGCCCGCCGTATTTGCCCTGCGAGTAAGTGTATGAAGCCCCTAACATCAGCGCAGGTGTCAGAAACCAGGAAAGCGAAGTCCCGTAATTGCTCAGTCTCAGACTTGTGCCGTCCAGATATTCGAAATGGATCTGATCGACCAGCATGTTCAACTTGACCCCGTTGCCAAAGTCGTAAGAGCCCGCAATACCGTAGTTGCGCTGCCGTTGTACGCCGACGTTGCCGTTCAACGGACTCGTGTGGAACAGTTCAAACGGGGCACCGAAATAGTCGTCAGTGACCGCACCATTCGGATGCGCGACACCCGGCGAGTCCAACTGGACATAGGCCAGCCCTACTTTCAGTCCGCTCGATTGGTAACCTGCGCCGACACTGAAGGCGCGATTCACGCCAAACTGCCCCGCTGCATTGCTGAACGCATAGAGCGCCTCGGCACTGAAGCCGCCGAACGTCGGGCTCGCATATTTGACGGCGTTGTTGTAGCGCCAACTGCCCATCAGGTTATCGGCGTCGCCGGGATTTGCCGCGAGACCGACGGCCGCACTCGGTGCCGCGTAGGGGGCAATGTAGTCCCAGAACATGTCATATTGGCGGCCAATGGTGACGGTACCCAGCGAGCGGTCGCTGAGTCCGACGAACGCTTGCCGCCCGAACATCCGGCCGCCTTGCTGGAACTTCCCGCTCGTAATATCGAAACCATTTTCAAGTTGCCCGACGGCCTGCATGCCGCCGCCGAGGTCTTCGGCGATCTTGAAACCGATCCGGTTGTTCTGGTTGGTGCCGCCCAGCATTTTCACACTGGAAGCACCGCCCTCGTTGTTGACCAGCCCAATGCCCTCCGATAACACTCCATACAAGGTAACGTTACTTTGTGCCCATGTCGTACCCGCTAATGAAGCTAAAATCGCACCCGCAATAATGCAGCGTCTCATCGTCATGCCTCCGTTTAAATTTTCTTTAAAATTAGTTGTACTAACTACATAGCAAGGTCGTCATGCAGAAGATCAGTGTCGACCGGGAACTTCACATTTGCTCAGTGATTGCCTGCAACGCACCACGACGCGCGCATCCGGCGGGCGGCCGCGATGCGCTCGGGTCGCAGGCGAACGGCGTCAATGCCGTGCCCTGTCAATCCATCGTTCAGGTCAGCTCGCGGTGAGCCATTTCTTTCATGCCGACAAGCGCTAGCAGTGCCGCAACAGCGCAGAACACGACCAGCCATGCCGGTGAAGCGACCGATCCCGATGCCTTGATTAACCAGGTGGAGATGAAGGGGGTAAAGCCGCCGAACACGCCGGCAATCGCATTCGCCAGCGCCGCGCCAACCGCGCGTGTCGAGGTAGGAAACAGTTCCGTCACAGTGGCGGGCACCGCCCCATTGAACCCGACGACAACCGCTGTGAGCAGCATCTGTATAGCGAAGAAAGCCGAAAATGACACGCCCGATGCAATCAGCCAATACATCGGATACGCCATCACAATCAGAAGCACCGCGCAGATCAGCATCTGTCGCCTGCGGCCATACAGATCTGACATCAACCCCACGATCGGTGCGCCGACAACCGTCAGCGCCAGTGCGCAGGTGTTCGCCCAAAGCGCCATCGAGCGAGGAATCGAGCCGTACAATTGCGCGTAGGACGGCATGTACACCGTCACCATGTACGACGCCATCAGCAACGGCAGACAGATGCACGCCGCGCGGAGCAGCAGGGCCGGGAATGCTGTCTGATGTTGCGGCACTTCGCCGGCCGACGCTTGCGCTCTGAATTTAGGCGGTTCCTGGACATTGCGCCGCATATACAGACCGACAGGGATCAAGGCCGCGCCCAGCAGAAACGGAATGCGCCATCCCCAATCCGTCATCTGTTCGGGGCTGAGCAACGTGCTCACGCACGCCGCCACGCCAGACCCCAGCAACAAGCCACCGGACACGCTCGCGAGCAGCAGCCCGCCATAAAAACCCCGTCGGCCCGGCTTGGCCCATTCGGCCAGAAATGCAGCGGCATTGCCCCACTCCCCCCCGGCAGCAAGCCCCTGCAACACACGCGCGATCAGAAGCACCAACGGCGCGGCAATGCCGATGCGCTCATAAGTCGGCACCACCCCGATGGCAATCGTGCCGATGGCCATCATCAGAATCGTGAGCGTCAGCACCGCCTTGCGTCCGACGATGTCGCCCATGCGCCCGAGCAGAATGCTGCCAAGCGGGCGCGCGAGAAAGCCGACCCCAAACGCGCCAAAGGTCTGCAGCAAACCGATGTACTGACCGGACTCGGGGAAAAATTGCTTCGCCAGCACCGTGGCGAGAAAGCCGTATACGCCGAAGTCATACCATTCCAGCGTGTTACCGATGATCCCGGCCCTGACCGCCCGCCTTCGCTCAGACGCGGTGCGGCTCGGTGACTGGGCAAATGCGCCCGGTTGCGTAGCAAGACTTTGTTCGTGGGTCATGTCTCATTGATCCTTGTCTGGTGCCGCTGACTGGTCGCAAGACGGACCGGCTCGGCATTGTTATTTATCGCTACAGCGAATATTTATTCGCATTAGCGTATTCTTGCTATGCCGAGAAATAGCGATATAGGGATGTTCCCTGTGTCGCATCTACCCAAGAATGATCAGGGAAAACCTCGATGGGCGGCGTCATGACGCCACGACTATTATTCGCCAACGCGAAACATTATCCGCATTCGCGAATAATATTCCTCACTTGATCGACTCCAAGGAAGCAGAAATCATGCAAAGCAAATTTGTCGTCCGGCCGTCGGACGTGCCGTCATACAGCCCCGCCAATCACGAGGGTACGAAGAATTACCGGCTTGTGGCGCCGGGTGTCAACGGCGCGCAGTTCATGGAGATCATCTATGGGGATATCGAGCGCCATGCAGGCGCTGTCGCGCATGCCCATCCGGGCATGGAGCAGGCGGTCTACGTAATCGAAGGGGAGGCGACTGCTGAGATCGACGGTGTGCGTCATCACATCTCGACGGGCGATCTGATGTTCTTTCCGGCCGGCATTTTTCATGACATTCAGGTCATCACCGAGCGGATCAAACTGCTGGTGATCTATTCCCCGCCGTATGGCGAAGCACCCGAGAAAGTCATCCGGCGAGAGAGCGAGCCCCACGCCTGAGGCATAGGCCACGGGCGGCAAGGCTTGCGGGCGCGCCAAGGGTGCCCCGGCCCAAGCAAGCGGCTCGCAGCGCTATCGAGGCCGGTCGCCTAATACGCGGCAGACCTCGACGATTTGCTTTGCCGCCGCTTCGAGCTTGCCTTCCATCCGGTCGGCGGGGCCGGCCACGGTGACGATATGCGTAGCGTTGTTCCAGAGAAACGGACTCGACACCGTCACCACGCCCAACAGACTTTCCTCCCGGTTGAGGAACCAGCCACGGCTTTTCGATTGATTGATATCGGCGGCCAGTTTGCTTTTCGCGGTGAGCGTCTTGGCGGTCAACGCGCCCAGTTCCGCCGACTGCAGGAATTCATTGAACGCGTCGGGCGACAGCGTACTGAGAAAGGCCTTGCCCGCCGACGTGGCGTGCAAGCTGCGAATTTCCGAGCCAACGGTAACCGAGAAGCGAATCGGATGTTCAGGCTCCAGCACCTGCAGGTAAATCACCTGCATTCCGGTCGCCTTTGCCAAGGTCACGGTTTCCCCCAACGAATTGCGCACCCCTTCGAGCAAAGGTGTTGCGCGCTGCACCAGCGAATCGTGCGCCACGATGACCTCGCAGACGCTGTAGAGCAACCGGGTAGGGTAGTAGCCGGCGCGCGGGCCGGTCTCGTACACATAGCCGCGCGCTTCCAACGCATGAATCACGTCATGGCAACTCGATATCGGGATGCCGAGCAAGCGCGTCATGTCCGTCAGGGAAAGCGGGCGCTTCTCGGACGCGAACATCTCGAAGACATCCAGGGTTCGTTCAACAATCTTGGACATGCATCAGAACCTCGGTAAGAAAGTACAACATTCTAGCCGCCCGGACCGGCGGTGCGACGGCGCTTAAGACGCCATTAAGACGTCTGCGTCGATATCCACGGTATTAGGGAAACTAAGGGGGCCCTGACCCTCCTTGACGGCTTGTGGAGTCGCGCATCAACAGGTAGGATTATCGCATAGGCGAAATTTAATTCGCCATAGCGAAATTTAAACAACCCAACCGATGCCTTCGGGCCCGCGCCGGCCCCCGGTTCGTAAAGGGCGACGACGTGACGATCGCTCGGCATGGCGAACCGCAGCTCGGACACAAAATCAGGAGAATGCAGGATGAGTGGCCCTCTAACAGGCGTGCGCATTATCGATTTGACGACCGTGGTCATGGGGCCGTCAGCCACGCAGATTCTCGGCGACCTCGGCGCAGACGTGATCAAGGTCGAATCGGCCGGCGGCGACTCCATGCGCCATATCGGCCCGATGCGAAACCCCGGCATGGGGCCGCTTTTCCTGCAAGCGAACCGCAACAAACGCAGCATCGTGCTCGACCTGAAAGCCGAGGCCGGCATGCAGCAACTGCGCGAGTTGATTCGTGACGCCGATGTGCTGATCTCGAACATCCGGCCGCAAGCCATGGCGCGCCTCGGTCTGAGCTATGAGAGTGCAACGCTGCTCAATCCGTCGATCATCTTCTGCTCGACCGTGGGCTATGGCGAAGGCGGCCCCTATGCCGGTGCGGCCGTCTACGATGATCTGATGCAGGCCGCCTCGGGCGTGGCCGGCATGTTCGAGCGTGTTGACGGCAAGCCGCGTTATGCGCCGATCAATCTGTGCGATCGCGTGGTTGGCCTGTATGCAGCGATTGCGGTACAGGCAGCGCTGTATCACCGCATGCAAACGGGCGAGGGCCAGCAGGTCGAAGTGCCTATGTTCGAGACGATGGCGCAGTTCGTTCTCGCCGACCATATTGGCGGGCGAGCCTTCGTGCCACCGCTGGGCGACACCGGGTATCTGCGTCTGCTGTCGCGCTCACGCGGGCCGTATCCGACCGCAGACGGATACCTCTCGCTGGTCGTCTATACCGATGCTCACTGGCGTAAATTCAGCCGGATGATCGGTCGCCCGTCGCTTGTCGACGAAGACGAGCGGTTTCGCAGTCTGCAAACGCGCACGACGCACGCCGAAGCCGCCGGACAGTTGCTCGCCGAAGAACTGCCGAAGAAGACGACAGCCGAATGGCTCACGGCATTGCATGAGGCCGACATTCCCGCCTGCCGTGTCAACTCCGTCGACGACCTGTTCGACGACCCGCATCTGCGCGCGGTCGACTTTTTCAAGCAGATGGAACATCCGAGCGAGGGCACGGTGATGGTGCCGCGCTCGCCGCTCGGCTTTTCCGCCACGCCCCTGGAAATCAGGCGGCTCGCGCCGGGACTTGGCGAGCACAGCGACGAAGTCGGCCTCGCTGGCAATGCTGCCCACGCCGCTCGTGCGGCCCGCTAACCCGATTGCCCGAAGAGAACGCGCCATGTCGCAAAACATTTCCGAAGTGGTCCTGACAGAACGGCGCGGTAACGCGCTGTGGATATTCATCAACCGGATAGAGCGCCGCAACGCGTTGAATCCGGACGTCATTGCCGGCATTCACGCGGCGGTCGTCGCCGCACAAAGCGATCCCGCCATTCGGGCGATGGTGCTGAGCGGTGCCGGCGAGAAGGCCTTTTGCGCCGGGGCCGATCTGTCGCGGGGAACCGGCGTATTCGCGGCGGATCTGGACGAACCCACCACCGATTTCGGCCGGCTCGCACGCGCCGTCAACCAAAGCGGCATTCCCCTGATTGCCCGCGTCAATGGGGCGTGTGTTGCCGGTGGCATGGGCCTGATGGCCCTGTGCGATCTTGCCGTGGTCGCCGATCACGCCCGTTTCGGCTTGCCGGAGGCGAAAGTGGGGGTGTTTCCGATGCAGGTGCTCGTCTATCTGCGCAAGATGCTGGCCCCCCGCCACGTCAACTATCTTTGCCTCACCGGCGAACTTATCAATGCCCGGCAGGCGCTGGAGATGGGCCTCGCCAACGAAGTCGTGCCATACGCACAACTCGACGAGCGGGTCGAGGCGCTCGTCGCGAGTATTGCGCAGACGTCGCCGGTCGCCGTGCGTCGCGGCAAGTATGCGATTGCCGCGATGTCGGACATGAGCTTCGACGCCGCACTCGCTTTCGCGGAAACGCAGATCGCGCTGGTCTCACGCACCGAAGACGCCAAGGAAGGCCTCGCTGCCTTCGGCGATCGGCGCGCCCCGCGCTGGGTCCCCTCCACTACAGACGCAAGCCAAAATGACTGAGAAAACTGTTCGTATCGCGGGGGCTTCCGGCGCATGGGGCGACAGCCCGATGGCGATCCCGCAACTGCTTCGCGCCCCCGTCGACTATCTGGTCATGGACTATCTCGCCGAAGTCACCATGTCCTTGTTGGCGCGCGCCAAAAAGAAGAGCCCCGAGGCTGGTTTCCCGCCTGACTTTGTCGCCTATCTCGCGCCGCATCTGAAGACGATCGCAGAGCGCGGCATCCGGGTGATCACCAACGCGGGCGGCATCAATCCGCAAGCCTGCAAGAAAGCCCTGGAAGACGCGGCACGAGACGCCGGCGTTTCGCTTCGCATCGCGGTGGTGCTGGGCGACGATCTGATGCCGTCGCTGGATGCGCTGCGCACCGCCGATGTTCGCGAAGCCGTGTCGAACGCGCCGCTTCCTTCCCAGCTTCTGTCCGCGAATGCTTACCTGGGGGCCTTGCCCATCGTCGAAGCGCTTGCGCA
The DNA here is from genome assembly GCF_016428915.1 of Pandoraea sp. ASV26. GTDB lineage: Bacteria > Pseudomonadota > Gammaproteobacteria > Burkholderiales > Burkholderiaceae > Pandoraea. The sequence continues at coordinate 68,766 of NZ_JAELTP010000010.1, read as the reverse complement.
CGGTGCGGATATCGTCGTTACCGGCCGCTGTGTCGACAGCGCCCTTGCGCTCGGTGCACTCATGCATGAGTTTGGCTGGCGCGCCGACGATTACGACCGACTCGCAGCGGGCAGCCTCGTGGGGCACTTGCTCGAATGCGGCCCGCAAGTCACCGGCGGGCTGTTTACCGATTGGGAGCGTGTGCCCGACTGGCACAACATCGGTTATCCCATCGCTGAGTGCCGCGCTGACGGCACCTTCACCGTGACCAAGCCGCAAGGCACGGGGGGGTTGCTGTCTGTGCCGAGCGTCGCCGAGCAGGTGCTGTATGAAATCGGCGACCCGGCCGCGTATCTATTGCCCGATGTGACGGCCGATTTCTCGGGCGTCAAGCTGGAGCAGGTCGGGGCACAGGAGGTCTGCGTAAGCGGCGCGCGAGGCCGCGCCCCGACGGCACAATATAAAGTGTCGGCAACCTTCCAGGACGGCTGGCGCGCCATCGCGTTGATTGCGATTGTCGGCACCAATGCCGCAGGTAAGGCGGAGCGCACTGCCCATGCGCTGATCGAGCGCGCACGGATGCTGTTTCGCGAGAGGGACCATCGCGACTTTTCCGCGACGCATATCGAGGTGTTGGGTGCCGAGGCCTCGTATGGGCGCGAGTCACGCGCACGGGATACCCGCGAAGTCGTGCTGCGGCTGGTGGTCGATCATCAGGACCCGCGTGCCCTCGACCTATTTGCGCGTCAGGTCGGCGCGGTAGGCCTGAGCTTTGCGCAAGGCACTGCCGGCCTGATTGGCGGCAGACCCAAGGCCACCCCTCTGGTGAGGCTGTTTACGTTCTTTGTCGACAAGTCGGGGGTTCAGGCACCGACGGTCGTGGTGGGCGACGACGCACCGCGTGTCGTGCGCATACCGGCAAATGACGTCGGCAACGTGCAGGCCTCCGGTCGGACGGAACCGGCCTCTGTCGCCGAGATTCCGGCTGAGTCGCCAGGCGATGACGAGGCGTTGGAGGAAGTCTCGCTGCATGTGCTGGCACATGCGCGTTCCGGCGATAAAGGGAATTCGTCGAATATCGCGATCTTCTGCAGAAAGCCTGAATACATGCCGTTCCTGCGCAGCGTGCTGACAACGAAGCGTATCGGCGAGCACTTTGCCGAAGTGGTCGACGGCCCTGTCGAACGATTCGAAGCGCCCGGGCTGAATGCATTTAACTTTGTGCTGCAAAATGCGCTCGCCGGCGGCGGGATGGCATCGCCGAGAATCGATCCCCAAGGCAAAGCGTACGGCCAGCGAGCGCTCGAAATGCGTGTCAGCGTGCCCAGGTCATGGGTCGCCGCGCTTGCCAAGCAGCACGGCGACGCGGCCGAACACGCATCAGGCGTTCCGAAACACTAAATCAGAACACTAAATCAGGATAGATAAAATGAATCTCGCCGATCTCGTTGCGATCGACACGCACGTCCATGCGGAAGTCTCCTGCTGCCAGCCGCCGGATATCTTCGGCCGCGAATTCGACGAAGCTGCCGACAAATACTTCGGCACCATTCTCAAGATGGGTCGCCGCCCGACGATTCCGGAAACCATTGAACACTATCGCGAACGCAAAATCGGCTTCGTGATGTTCACCGTGGATTGCGAGGCCAATCTCGGTCGCCGCCGCATTCCTAACGAGGAAATCGCAGAGTTCGCTCAGAACAACAGCGACATCATGATCGCATTCGCGAGCATCGATCCGCACAAAGGCAAAATGGGCGTGCGCGAAGCGCGCCGCCTGATCGAAGAGTATGGCGTGCGCGGCTTCAAGTTTCATCCCACGATGCAGGCCTTCTTTGCCAACGACCGGCTTGCCTATCCGATGTACGAACTGATCGCCGAGTACAAGCTGACCGCAGTCTTTCACAGCGGTCACTCCGGCATGGGGTCGGGCATGCCGGGCGGCGGCGGCCTGAAGCTCAAATACTCCGAACCGATTCATCTCGATGACGTCGCGGCCGACTTCCCTGACATGAACATCATCATCGCGCATCCGTCATGGCCGTGGCAGGAGCAGGCGCTGTCGATCGCGCTGCACAAACCGAATGTCTATATCGATCTGTCCGGCTGGTCGCCCAAGTACTTTTCGCCGGAACTGATCAAGCATGCCAACTCGCTGCTGAAGCACAAGATGCTGTTCGGCTCGGATTTTCCGCTGATCCGTCCGGATCGCTGGCTGGAGGATTTCGAAACCGTGGGCTTCCGGCCGGAAGTGCGGCCGCTGATTCTCAAGGAAAACGCCACCCGTGTGCTCAATCTGAGCTGACCGCACGAGCGACGACAGCGCCCTCTTCCCCCGGCGACGTCCATGCGAACGCCGGATAAAAAAATATCAGGAGACAGCATGGAAGTATTGGCAACGCAGGCAGCGCGAGCATCGCACGCGGACCTCGAGTCTCGAACCATGCGCGCCGTCATGGCGCGCATCCTGCCGATCATCGGTCTGGGCTATCTGATTTCCTTTCTCGATCGCGTGAACATTAGCTTCGCGGCGCTGGAGATGAACGCGGATCTTGGCTTGAGCGCGACGCAATACGGACTGGGTGCCGGGCTGTTTTTCCTGACCTACACGCTTTTCGAAATCCCCTCTAATGCACTCCTGGTGCGTTTCGGTGCGCGCCGCTGGATCGCACGCATTATGTTGAGTTGGGGTCTGTGCTGCATGCTCATGGCGTTTGTCACCGGGCCGCGCGGGTTTTACGCGGCACGCCTGCTGCTGGGCGCGGCAGAGGCCGGTTTCTTCCCGGGCATTCTCTACTACATGACATTGTGGTTTCCGGCGAAGTATCGCGCGCGAGTACTCGGTTACTTCTTTCTGGCGGTGCCGATGTCGTTCGTTATCGGCTCGCCGTTATCCGGTGCGTTGCTCAACGTTGACGGTCTGTTTGCGCTCAAGGGCTGGCAGTGGATGATCATTCTCGAAGCGCTGCCTGCCGTGGTGCTCTCGTTCGTCGTCTGGCGCCGGCTGAGCGATCGTCCAGACGGCGCGCAGTGGCTCGCGCAGGACCAGCGCGTATGGCTTGTCGATACGCTGGCGAAGGAACAACCGGCGGCCGCCGAGGGGCGTCGTCACTCGATTTTTTCGGTGCTTGCCGATCCGCGTCTGTATGGTCTGGCACTCGTCTATTTTGCCGACGCCGCATTGAATAACGGCATTTCGTTCTTTCTGCCTCAGATCGTGAAGTCGTTCGGCACATCGAACGTGCAGACCGGGATGATTGCCGCGATTCCGAGCCTGTGTTCGGTGGGGGCGATTCTTTGGGTCACTCGCAGCGCCGACAGGTACAACGACCGGCGCTGGCATGCGGCGCTCGCCCTATTGGTGGGGGGCACGGCCCTCGCTGTGTCGGCCGTCGTTCATGAGCCATTGGCCCGCATGATGCTCATCTGCATCGCGTCTTCGGGAACGTTGGCCTTCATGGGGGTGTTCTGGGCGATTCCCCCGATCTTCTTTACCGGTCCTGCCGCCGCTGGCGGGCTGGCGGCAATCAGTTCGCTCGGGATTCTGGGGGGATTCGTCGCCCCTTACGTGGTCGGTTATTCGAAAGACATCACCGGTAGTTTTGCCACGGGACAGATCGGCGTTGCCGCGTTCGCGATCGTCATGGCCTTCGGCCTGCTCTGGATGACACGCGGCAAGCCTGCCTGAGCGCTCTCGTCGCGTATCGGCACGCGACCCCAATGACTACCCAACACTCATCAGAAAGAGGACGATCGGTTATGGAAGCCTTGGCCGCCAAATCGGACCATATCGAGATCAGAGAAGCCGTTCGCGCGATCTGCGAGCGCTTCGACGACGACTACTGGTCGCACGCGGATCGAACGCACGCCTTTCCGCACGAATTCGCCGATGCGATCGCGCAGGGAGGCTGGCTCGGCATCGCCATGCCGCCGGAATATGGCGGTGCCGGGCTTGGCGTCACCGAGGCGGCGATCATGATGCAGACCATCGGCAACTCCGCAGGATGTTTTGCCGCGTGTTCGACCGTCCACATCAATATCTTCGGTTTGCACGCCATTGTGAAACACGGCAGCGATGCACAAAAGCGAGCGTGGCTGCCTCCCGTGATTGCGGGCGACATGCGGGCGTGCTTCGGCGTCACCGAGCCGGACGCAGGACTCGATACCTCGAAGATCTCGACCCGCGCCGTGCGAAAGGGCGACCGGTACGTGGTGCATGGTCAGAAGTTGTGGACCAGCACGGCACAGCAAGCGGACAAGATCGTTCTGCTTGCCCGCACTACGCCACTCGAACAGTGTGCGAAGCCGACCGACGGTCTCTCGCTGTTCTTCGCCGATCTCGACCGCTCCAAGGTGAGCGTGACCGAGATTCCCAAGATGGGCCGGCATGCCGTCGACTCGAATCAGACGTTCATCGACGGACTCGAAATTCCGGTAGAGCACCGCATTGGCGAGGAGGGGCAGGGCTTCCGGTATATCCTCGACAGCCTGAATCCCGAGCGGATTCTCAATGCTGCGGAGGCCATCGGCATGGGACGGCGCGCCTTGGCAAAGGCCGCGCACTATGCCGGAGAGCGCGTGGTGTTCGGTCGGCCAATTGGCAAGAACCAGTCGATCCAGCATCCGTTAGCGGAGTGCTGGTCAGAGTTGTACGCGGCCGAGTTGATGACACTCCATGCTGCGGAACTTTACGATGCAGGGCAGCCCTGTGGCGTGCAGGCCAATGCAGCGAAGTACCTTGCGGCAGACGCTGGCTTCAAGGCCTGCGACCGAGCCATCCGCACGCATGGCGGCATGGGGTATGCGAGCGAGTACCATGTCGAACGCTATTTCCGCGAGATGGTGGCGACACAGTTGGCCCCGGTGTCACGCGAAATGATTCTGTGTTTTATCGCCGAACGTGCGCTGGGATTGCCGAAATCGTATTAGTGATTGATGCGGCACTTGTCTGCACGGCGCTGCGCTCGGCGTACTGGCAATGTCGGCCGCCTCGGGGCTTGATTGTGCATAGCGATTTCAGCAGCGCCGCGCTGACAAATTCCGGCCCGTTGTCTGACCGAAGATAGCGCGGCGCGCCATGCGCGCTGATTAACCGACTCAACACTTCAATGACACTGCGTGAGCGAGCCGATCCCGCCCCATCGATCGCCAAGCATTCATGTATCTACAGTGGATATACGTAACAATCGTACAGCAAGCGGATTGGGGCAAGTACGGCCAGTGACTTTACCTCTAGTTTTGACCTGTACGGATATTCCGGGGACACGTCACACTGTGCAGCCCTTTTTCATTTGTGCCGCAAACGCGAGCCCACGCCTCCCTCTCGTGCATCAACGGGGCGAGCGACTGTAGCTCGCAAGCCTCGGCACCATCTGCCCGTACAAAGCCGGATTCCCTGCCACGATTTCGCCAACGTGAAGGAAGTCGTCGCCACCGGCATAGTTGCCGACCCGACCGCCCGCCTCCGTGACGAGCAGGCTGCCGGCAGCCATGTCCCAGGCGTTCACACCTTGCTCGAAGAATCCGTCGAGACGCCCTGCCGCAACGTTCGCCAGATCGAGCGCGCAAGCCCCGGGACGGCGCAATCCGGCGCACGCGCCACTCATCTCGATGAACAAGCGTGCGTAGCCCTCCATATCGTCGCTCTCCCGGAACGAGAAGCCCGTGCCGATCAGGCCCTCGGCGAGATCGGCACGGTCCGCGACACGGATGGCGCGATCGTTCAGGAACGCGCCACCACCACGCGTTGCCGTGAACAGTTCGTTGCTGCTCGGATCGTAGACCACGGCCTGCATGATCACCCCCTGATGCAAAAGCGCAATCGAAACGCCATAGTATGGAAAGCCATGGATGAAATTCGTGGTGCCGTCGAGCGGATCGATGATCCACTCGTAGTCAGACGCGTTGTCCGATCTGCCGGACTCCTCCGCAAAAATGGCGTGGTCAGGATAAGCCGTCGTCAGCGTGTCGATGATCGCCGCCTCCGCTGCCTTGTCGATGTCCGTCACGAAATCGTTATGCCGCTTCTTGCTCACGGTCAGCCCGCCAAGATCGGACGACGCGCGATGAATGATCTGCGCGGCACGGATAGCGGCATTGACCGCGACATTGAGCATGGGGTGCATGGATCTGAATCCTGATGACGAGCGGCCCTGAGAGCCGTACGTTTTACAAAGTGACGGGAAACGATGGAAGCCGATGCGGTATCAGGGGATGACCGGGCGCATCGGACGCTCTGTCGACGCCCCCTCGCGCCAACACGCATTACGCGCAACCAACGCGCTGACCAACGCCCAGTTCGCGTGCTCGCAGAAGTCGATCATCAGGGTGCCGCACGGGCCGTCGTGCGTCGCGAGGCGCTGGACCATCATGTCATTGATGCCGGGCCGGTCATCGCCCCCGCACGCGACCCGGTACGGATTCGCCCCCATCCCGGTGCCGCTGCAAAAATTGACGACCCAACGCTCACTCGTGACGCGGGCGGTGCGAACGAGCAGCGCCTCAAGCATCCGGAACTTATGATCGATCGAGGCTTCCACCGGCACGCGGTATTCGTCCTGAATGGCAAAAGACGCTGCGGGCCGATCCACGTCAAACGTGGCGTTGTCCGGCCAGTCGGACAGATCGATTCCCATCGCAGACGCGCTTGCGAAGCGTCGCAACAGCACAATCGAACCGCGCACGTCGCCCAGACGCGGGATCGTGTCGCCCAGATACCAGCGAAGACCCGCCACCTGACGCTCGACATACGACGCGAACGTTTGTTCGAAGCGGCGCGTGCAATGTGTATCGCCGCACTCGTCCTTCACCGACATCACGATGCACTCGCCCGGATGCCGCGCGAGGAACGCTGCACATATCGCGATCACCTCGTCGAACATCAGCCCCAGCGCAATGCGTGCGTGGTTGATGTGAAAGACATCGTCCTCATGCCGGCATCGAATATCGAGCACCCGCACGCCGCGCGTCAGTTGCTCCGCGAGAGTTGCCGCCTGCGTCTTCGCCAGCGAGTCCTCGACGGTGTATGCGCACGTATCGTGGCTGCCCGGCAAGCTCAGTCGATTCAACGCGACATCATCGGCGATGCCGGACATCCAGTTCGCCGTTGCCGGCACGTCGAGGTCAATTGACATAAGCGGTGTGCGTCGAGAGCGTCGTACGGGGCGCAAGCGGCCTAAGCGGCCTAAGCGTTCGAAGCGTTCGAAGCGTTCGAAGCGGCCTAAGCGGGATAGCCGAGGCAATTGTCATCATCGGGATGATCGGAATAAGCGGCGTCATCGTCTCGGGGATCTGGAATTCACGTGTTACCGTTGCGGATGATTCGACAGTCATCGTCCTGCCCTCTTTGCCGGGCATGCTGCGCGAAGCAAGCTTTACGTCCCTTCATTCGCTACGCCATGCCGAAGAAACAAACGTCCTGGGTCACTGCCGCCGACGTCGCGCTGCGCGCCGGCGTCTCACGCTCTGCCGTATCGCGCGCGTTCTCGCCGACTGCCAGCATCGCGCCCGAGACACGAGAGCGCGTGATGGAAGCCGCCAGCGCTCTCGGCTATCAGGTCAACCTGATCGCACGGGAAATGATCATGCAGCGCAGCAGCATGGTCGGCGTTGTGACCGCCGGTTTTGAAAATCCGTTTCGCGCGAAACTGCTCTCGCAGATCATCGCGGCGCTCGGGCGCCACAAACTCACCCCCATCGTGGTGAACGCGGAAGATCCGGTGCAGATCCAGCAGTCGCTCGACATGCTGCTCAGCTACCGGATCGGCGGCATCATCATGACGTCCGCCTCTCCTCCCCTCGGCCTCGCCCGCCAGTACCTGGAAGGTGAGATTCCCGTGGTGATGATCAACCGCGCATCCAATCTTCCCGGTGCCGATGTCGCGCTCAGCGACAACGCCGCCGGCGCCACACTGGCAGCCAACCTGCTGATCGATGCCGGCGCGACGCGACTCGCCTTCGTCGGGCCGACCAAGCCCAGTTACAACGGAAAATCACGCTGCACCGGCTTCCTTCGGGCGATCCGGCACATGGCGAAGAGCGCGCCGCAACGCCTGCGTCCGGTCGAGACGCACAGCACCCCGGGCGACACCTACGAATGCGGCGTCGCTGCCGCCCACGCACTGCTCGCGCAGGACGTGCGTCCCGACGGCGTCTTCTGTTCCTCCGACCTGCTCGCCCTGGGCTTCATCGACACCGCGCGCCAGCACTTCTCACTGCGCGTGCCCGAAGACCTCCGGGTGGTCGGCTTCGACGACATCCCCGCCGCCAGCTACGACAACTATCGCCTCACCACGATTGCGCAGGACACCCACGCCCTCGCGAACACAGCGGCCGACATGCTCATCGACCGGATGAACGCGTTCAGCGGCGCCTCGCGCACACGTGTCGTGCCGGTCACGGCCGTCGTGCGAAAGAGCTGTGCCTGACCCACGCCCGCATTGCGCGCTACTTGAGTCCGCCGGAGAACCCATGCAGCAGATACCGCTGGACGTATCCCGCGACGGCCAGCGTGGGTAGCGACGCGATCATCCCCACACTCATCAGATCCCCCCAATCGATCCCGTTCTCCGTGACGTAGCCCGCCACGGCGAGCGGCAACGTGAAACGGCTCGGGGACGAGAGGAACAGCAGCGCCAGCAGAAACTCGTTCCACGCGGCAATCAGCACGAAGATCGCCGTCGCGCCCAACCCGGGTGCACACAACGGCAGCATGATGTGAACCAGTCGCTGGAAAAGGCCTGCGCCATCGATACACGCCGCCTCGTCATAGTCGACGGGAATTTCGCGCACGAACGACAGCAGCATCCAGATCGAGAGCGGCAGCGTGTAGATCTGATAAGCGAGCATCAACCCGAACTCGGAATCGAGCAGATGCAGCGTCTTTGCCAGCGAGAACAGCGGCACTGCGACCGTAATCGGCGGCATCAGCTTGACCGCCAGCACCAGCATGAGGAACACCAGATCGAGGCGGGCCGCGAAGCGCAGGCGCACCAGTGCGTACGCCGCCGGGAACGCCAGCGACAGCGACAACAGCGTCGTACCGCAACTGACGAGCAGCGAGTTGAGCACCTGACGTCCGATGCCGCTCTCCCATACGGTCTGGAAATGCTGCAAGGTCGGCGCCTGCGGCCACAGCGCCAGCGGATGATCGAGACGCTCCAGCGTCGGCGTGAACGCCGCACCGAGCATCCACAGACAAGGCAGCAACAGCAGGATCAACGCGGTGGCGCGCAGCAGCCAAAGCATGATGCGCTGGCCCATCGGATGACATACGGAGGCAGACGTCGCGGCACTCATCGCGTCCTCGTCTTGCGAATCGACTGCCAGACGTTTACCGAGACCAGCACGGCCGAGACCACCAGCATCAACACCGAAGCCGCGCTTGCGGGGCCGACGTTGAAGAAGCGAAAGCCGGTGTCGTACACATACGTCGACAAGGTCTGGGTCGCATTTCCGGGGCCACCCCCGGTGAGCGCGTAGACCTTGTCGAAGAGCTTGAAGGTGTCGATCGAGCGCAGCAGCATGGCCAACACGATCTGCGGCACAACGAGCGGCAGCGTAATGTCGCGCAGACATTGCCACTCGCTTGCCCCGTCGGTGCGGGCCGCTTCGTACAGTTCGGGGTCGATCGACTGGAGCCCGGCGAGAATAATCAGGAACGCCATCGGGGTCCACTGCCAGACGTCAACGAGAATGAGCGACCAGATCGCAAGGCTCGGGTCGGACAGCCATTGCACGCCCGGCAGGCCGAACACGGCCAGCAAGGCATTCAGAAATCCGCTGAAATTCAGCCAATTGCGCCAGATGGCCGAACAGACGAGCGTCGAGAGCATCATCGGCAGAATCAGCAGCGGCATGACGAAGCGACGGCCGCGAAACGCGCGGGAGAACAGCAACGCCAGCGCCCCACCGAGCGCGACCTCGCTGACCGACGCCACAATCGTGAAATGCAACGTGTTGACGAAGCTGGCGGAGAAGTTATCGTCGGCAAGCACCGCACGATAATTCGCCAGCCCGGCAAAGGTCCTGTGCCCCGACGTATAGTCGACGTTGAAGAACGAATCGACCAAGACTCGCAGGACCGGGTACAGCGCCAGCACACCCAGCACCAGCACAGATGGCCCCACGAGCCCGACCAGCGGCAGCCAACGACGCAGCACATTCATGGAATCGTCAACGCCGCGTCGTTATTTGGCTGCCGTCGTCAACACCGGCGCGATCTTCTGCGAGGCCTGACGCAGCGCGGCTTCCGGGGCGAGCTGTCCCGTCAGCACGAGTTGCAGGGCGTCGCCCAGCAGGCTCTCGATCTGCTCCCAGTTCTTCACCCGCGGACGGGCACGGCCGGCCTCGAGCGCCTTGAGCTGATCCGGATACCAGCGGAACTGCTTCACGAGCGCGGGGTCTTCAAACACGCTCTTGCGGGTCGGCGGAATGCCCATCGCGGCAAGACGCGTCTGCGTGTCACGCGAGGTCAGATAGGCCAGAAACTCCTGGGCGAGCAACGCGTGTTGTGCGTCCTTGGGAATCGCCATCTGCCAGATACCGAGCATCGGTGACGAGCCCTTCACTTGTCCCGGCGGCGCCTGCAAGGCGACCTCACCGACCACGCGCGACTGCTTCGGATCGTCGAGCGCCGGCACCCAGGCCGGCCACACCTCGATCGCCTGCGCGGCCGCGCCCTTCTGAAGGGCGTCACGGACTTCGGCCGCGCCATACACGGCGACATCCTTCGGTGCATGGGCCTTGAGCGAGACGAACATCTTCAATGCCGCGAGCGCCTGCGGGGAGTCGATCGTCACCTTGCCGCCTGCATCGATCACGTCACCGCCATAGGCCCACAGAATCGGCAGAAAACCCGTCACGACCGGATTGCCCTTGGTGCCGCGAAACACCACGCCGGACACGCTCGCATCGGCTCCCGTGACCTGCGCGATCTTCAGCACGTCGTCCCAGGTGCGCGGCGCTTGCAGCTTGTACTTCGCCAGCAGATCGCGGCGGTAGGCAAACATCTCGACGTTGCCGACCACCGGCAGCGCATACAAACCGCCATTCGTTGCACGGCCCAGCGCCACGGTGGACGCGACCATATCCGTATCGACCAGCGTTGCGGGCAACGGCTTGAGCCAGCCGTTCGAGATGAATTCGGGAGACCAGGTGTCGTCCATCATGACGAGGTCGTATGCCCCGGTGCCCTCTCGCATCGACAGCTTCAGCTTCTGATAAAGGTTCGCATTCGGCAACTTCAGCAGTTCGATGTCGGCGGCGGGATGCAGCTTCTTGAAACCGGCAACGGCCTCGGCAAGCCCCTTGCCATAAATGTCGTCGCGCCCGGCGATCACAAGATCGGCTGCGCTGACGCTCAACGTGACGATGGACAAGGCGACGGCAGCCGACACGGCGCGCAGACAGGTGAACAGTTTCATGCGATCTCTCACTGGGTTGACGGCGTCATCAATGCAACGGTTGCACACGTGTGCAACACCCTGACTGAAAAATGCCACTCACATGGCATGGGCGCCATTCTGGTCGGGGATCGTTAAAGAATTGTGGCAAGTCGCACGCAACGTGCGATTCCGTGGCATTCGTTGCGAGCGGCGTGAGCTTCGACAACCGCTGATCGGCGCCCTGATTGCGCCCTGCCCCGCCGACATAAAAAAACGGGCGCATCATAGCGCCCGTTCTTCTGAATCAACGGCGACCGATCCACCTCGATCACGCGTCGGGCCGTGAGCCCTTCACCGTCACCGCGGCATGCCCGGCGGTGTCGTCATGCCGACGTCCTGCCATCTCGCTGCTGCCCGGGTCGCCCGCAGGCAGGCGATGGTTTTCGATGTCCTGCACCACCTGAATCGCCGTGGCGTCGATGCCATCCGTGAGCAGCTTCGGATCCAGGCCGATGCCCAGCACCATCACCGCCATCGCGCCAAGCAGCGCGAACTCGCGACGGCTCAGATCCTTGAGCGATGCCACGCTCGCATTGCCCACACGTCCGAAGATCACGCGCTTGTACATCCACAACGTATAAGCAGCGCTCAGCACCAGCGTGAGCGACGCCAGTGCGCCGATCCAGAAATTCGCCTTGATCGCGCCCATCAACACGAAAAACTCACCTACGAAGCCCGACGTGCCCGGCATGCCGACGTTGGCCATCGAGAACAGCATGGCGAACGCGGCAAAGCGCGGCATGGTCGCCGCCACACCGCCATAACTGTCGATCGATGCACTGCCCGTACGGTCATACAACATGCCCGTGCACAGCAGCATCGCGCCCGAGACGATGCCATACGAAATCATCTGCATCACGGCGCCGTCGGTGCCCATCTCCGAGAAGAGGAACAACCCGAGCGTGACCAACCCCATGTGCGCGACCGCCGAATAGGCGAGCAGCTTGCGCAGATCGGTTTGCACCAGCGCCACCAGACTCGCGTAGATCACGGCGATGAGCGAGAGCACCACCATCAGCGGCGCGAGGAAATGGCTCGCATCCGGCAACAGCGGCAGATTGAAGCGAAGCAGACCGTAGCCGCCGAGCTTGAGCATGCCGAGCATGACGGCAGCCCCTGTCGGGCCGTCAAGGTGCACTTCCGGCAGCCACGTGTGCACCGGCCACATCGGCACCTTGACCGAGAACGCGCCGAGAAAGCCGATGAACAGCATCACCTGCACCGCCAGCGGCAGGTGCAGCGTCTGCCAGCGCGCCATGTCGAAGCTCTGTGTCTGCATATACAGATAGAGCATCGAGAGCAGCATCATCAACGAGCCGGTCAGCGAGAAGAAGAAGAACTTCACGGCAGCGTTCGTGCGATTGGCGCGTCCGTAGACACCGATGAGCAGGTACAAGGGCAACAGCGTCGCTTCGAAGAACACGAAGAACAGCATGCCGTCCTGCGCCGTGAATACGCCCTGCATGAGGCCCGAGAGCACCAGAAAGCTACCGAAGTACGAACTCATGCGCGTTGTCACCGCGCGCCACGACGCCAGCACGACGATGATCGTCGTGACACCGGTCAGCGCCACCATCCACAGCGAAATGCCATCGATGCCGACATGCCAGGAGGCATCGAACGACTCGATCCAGCGAAAACGCTCGACGAACTGAAGACTGGCAACGCGGGTCTGAAAACCGTGCACCAACGGCACGATAGGCGCCGCCGAAATCACCGCGGCGGCGAGCGACGTCCACCTGACGGTATTGGGATGACGATCCTGGCCCAGCAGCATGACGAGTGCGCCAGCCACGATAGGAAGCCAGATGAGGAGGGACAGGATGGGAAACATTGGGGGGTCCTGATGTGCCGCAACAAAAATTCAGCGCAAACGCACCATTTCGACGCAACCAGGGACGAACCAGCCCCGCACGCATCGCAGGTGGCGATGCGCGCAAATCAAGCAAATCAATGCCTGCGGGAGGGGACGCCAGGCGCGTGGGCGTCAACGAAGGTGGCAAGCATACGCGCCTCGAAAACATTTTGCATCGCAGCAAATTTTACAAATGATTGCGAGCGATTCATCCGACCGGACGGTCGATGATTGCCTCTGCGTCGACATGCCCGCGCAGCAAAGCTGCGGCCATGCGTGTTCGGTGACACGTGACGAAGTCCATCGACGCTTGCGTCGAATTCGTCAATAACGCATTGCAGAATTTGAAGATATTGCGGACATCACGTCCCGCGACATCCGCACGGAAGATGCGAGGACGCTAGGACACCAGGACACGAGGGCACGCCCCAAAATGAGGCATGCACCCTCGCACAGACATGGCGAGCGCTCAGGCCTTCGGGCGACGCAGATCGAACATCGGCCCGATCTCGGCATAGTCGCCGAGGTACCCTGCGCGCATCACCGGATGCGCCTTCGCCGTATCGAAGAGACCGTCCTCGCGCAAATACTCGCGGCGGATGTGCACCCCGACCACTTGCCCCAGGGCCAGCCAGTTGTCCATCGGTTTGCCGTCCAGCCCGTGCAAGCGCACGATCTGAAGCAACTTGCATTCGAGCGACGCAGGTGACTCTCCCACGTGAGGAACCTCGACATTGACGCCGGGCGCCTTCGTCAGTCCCGCCAGTTCGAACTCATCGACGTCATGCGGCACGGGTGCCGAGGTCCGGTTCATCTGTTCGACGAGCGACTTGCTCGTCAGATTCCAGACGAATTCACGCGTGGCTTCGATATTGGCAATTGAATCCTTGAAGCCCTCGCTGCAAAAGCCGATGATCGGCGGAAACGTCGCAAAGGCGCCGAAGAAGCTATAAGGGGCGAGGTTGGTTCGGCCCTGCGCGTCGCGGCTGGAAATCCAGCCGATCACACGCGGCGCAACGATGGCTTTGAACGGATCGTGGGACAGACCATGGCCTTTGGCCGGGTCGTAGAAATGGACGTCGTTGGACATGGGGCGGCTAAATCTAAGAAACGAGGAAACGAGGTTAAGCGGTTTTCAGTGATGCTAGCGCACTCCGTCGTCTGGCGTTGCTCGATTGCGTTCGCCGCGCTCAGGCAGACGCGCCACGCCCGAGGCGCTCGATCAGCGCCCGGTGCGCCGGCCACTGCGCCGCAAGCGCCGCCGGGTCGGCCATCTCGAAGTCCTCGAACGCGAAACCCGGGGCGACGGTGCATCCGACGAGCGAGTAGCGCATGGACGGCGCGGGCTGCGCAGCAAACCAATGCCCGGCGGGCACCACGTGCTGTAGATGCTCACCGCCTGCGATATCGGTGCCGAGGCACGTCGTCGTCAGCTTGCCGGCCGGATCGATCTCGTGAATCCAGAGCGTGCCGCCAAGATGGAAATGCCAGACCTCATCGCTACGGATCCGATGAAAAGCCGAGAAGTCGCCGGCTTCGAGCAGATAGAGAATCGCCGTCGAAATACTGCGCTCACCGGAGAAACCTGCCGGCAGCGCCTGCGCCGCAATCGTGCCGGACGCGCGATACGTCTCTCGATAATGCCCTCCCTCCGGATGCGGCTGTAGCCCGAGAGACTTGACGAGATCGGCGGCGCACAGCATGACGGACTCCTGAACAGGGATCGGGACGATCGAGACTAACGCACGAAACGATTCAAACGATATCGCATTGCGGCGATCCGATGGCTGGCGGCTTCTCCGTGATTCATCTGACGAAACCTTAATTCCACCTGATAAAACACTCAAGCGCAAAGGCGAATCGTTCGTACGCGCCGTGAAGGCGGCATGAATCAAGGCTTGCCGCGCCATTCCGCCGCGAGCCGGCGAGAATTGCCGAATTATGCGACGATTGCCCCGTTGCGTCGCGCAAGGCGACGCGTTTTTCATTGCACGCGCCGCCAAAGCGCCGTCAGACCATGCCTGCCACACTCAAGATTGACTTTGTCTCCGATGTCGCCTGTCCCTGGTGTGCCATCGGCCTTGCCTCGCTGAAGACGGCACTCGGCCGTCTGGGCAACGAGGTCGAAGCCGACCTGCATTTCAGCCCGTTCGAACTCAATCCCGACATGCCGGCAGAAGGCGTTGTGCTTGCCGATTACCTGTCGCAAAAGTACGGGCTGTCGCCGGAGCAGTTGGCACAGAATCAGGCGAACATCAGCGCGCGGGCGGCGGCCGAAGGGTTCCCGATGCGCATGGATCTGCGCACGCACGCGTACAACACGTTCGATGCACATCGTCTGCTGCATTGGGCGCAGACGGTCGGCCAAGACAAGCAACTGGCGCTCCAGGAAGCGCTGTTGCGCGCCTATTTCGTCGACGGCAAGCGCACGAGCGATCCGGAAGTTCTGGTGGACGCCGTGCAGCAAGCCGGCCTCGATACGGCGCGGGCCCGTGAGATCCTCGCCACAGACGAATACGCCGAGCAGGTGCGCGCGCTTGAGCGTCATTACCAGAACCTTGGCATTCGTTCGGTGCCGGCGATCATCTTCAACAACCGCCATCTCATCAGCGGCGGCCAACCGCCGGAAGTCTTCGAGCAGGCCATCCGTCAAATTCTGGCCGAGGGCTGATCCGTCATGTCATCGCTGCCCCCGACCGCCGATACGCCGACGGCTGGCGCCCCTGCCGGGTCGCAATCGCACGAGCCGCCCGCCACCGGACGCGGCCTCGCCATGACGGCGATCCTGCTCGCCGTCTCGCTTGCCAGCCTTGACACTGCCATCGCCAACACGGCGCTGCCGCAGATGGCGCTCGATCTGAACACGACGCCGTCGGCCTCGGTCTGGATCGTAAACGCCTACCAACTGGCGATGGTCGCGACGCTGCTCCCCTTTGCCTCGCTGGGCGAGCGCGTTGGCCACAAACGCGTCTTCATGTGGGGCGTGGCGGTGTTTCTCGTAGCGTCGCTGCTGTGCGCGCTGTCGCCGTCGCTGGGCTTTCTCGCCGGGGCTCGCGTGTTGCAAGGCGTGGGCGCCGCAGCGGTCATGAGCGTGAACATTGCGCTCATTCGCTTCCTGTATCCGGCGAATCAACTGGGACGCGGCGTCGGGCTGAACGCGCTCATTGTCGGCATTTCGTTCGCCATCGGGCCGACGATCGCGTCGCTCGTGCTGGCCTTCGCGAGTTGGCCGTGGCTATTCCTGATCAACGTGCCGACGGCGTTGCTGGCGCTGGCGTTCTCGCGTCGCAACCTGCCGGACACCCCGCGCAGCGAGCATAAGCCGGACATGATCGCCGCCGTGCTCAATGTGTTGACGTTTTCGCTGCTGATCTTCGCGTTGAGTCAGAGCGCGCAACAGGCGGACTGGCATCTGACGCTGAGCTGCTTCATCGGCGCGCTGGTGTTCGGCTGGGCGCTGATTCGTCGCGAGCGTGGCCATCGTGCCCCGATGCTGCCGGTCGATCTGCTGCGTCTGCCCGCCTTCGCGCTCTCCACGATCACTGCGATCTGCGCGTTTGCAACGCAGGGGCTGGGACTGGTGTCGTTGCCGTTCTATTTCGAGAACGTGCTGCATCGCAGCCCTATCGAAACCGGCTTTTTGATGACGCCGTGGCCGTTCTTCGTGGCGGCGATTGCGCCGTTGGCGGGTCGCCTGTCGGATCGTTATCCGGCCGGCGCGCTCGGGGCGGTGGGTCTGGCGATGCTGAGTGCCGGCATGACATTGCTCGCGCTCATGCCCGAGCATGCGGAGTTGTGGGATATCGGCTGGCGCATGGCGTTGTGCGGTCTGGGCTTCGGGTTCTTCCAATCGCCGAACCTGAAGGCCTTCATGCATAGCGCCCCCCCTGAGCGCAGTGGCGGGGCGAGCGGCATGGTGGGCACGTCGCGACTGCTGGGGCAGGCGACGGGCGCGGCGCTCGTCGCGCTGGCACTCGGTCTTGCCGGCACCCACGGCTCGACATGGGCACTGGCGTGGGGCGCCGCGTTCTCGGCCGCAGGGTGCCTTGCCAGTGGCTTGCGATTGCTGCCGCGCCGCGCCTGAATACGCCTGGCGATCCCAATGCCGCATCCCAACGCCGCATCGAGGCCGAAGGGGTCACTTTCCGCCTGTCGGCGCTCTCGACTCCGGGGGGCCGCAGCGCACACTTCGCCGCCCCCGATGGTTACGAACTTGCCGTCGGGTCAACGGCGTAATGCCGCGTTGAGTTCAGCGGCACATCCGAGACCTGAAGCGTGCGTCTTGCTTCGGCTTGTGCGCCGTGGTGCTCGGGCGTTCAGGTTAGCGAGAACGGCTCGGAGCGCCACGCGGATGAGGTAATCGATCCGCGCGAAGAGAGGACTTGCGAAGTCGCTCATGCCGTTTTCCTTGAAGGTCGTCTAACGACTTACTGGTGGTCACAAAGTGTATCGGGTTGAATGGATTGTCAGCTTTTGGTTGCCAGTCTGTTTCCAGGCCTATTCTTTATCGCCGCCCCTCTCCGGCAGCATACTTGCGCCGAATCAGCACGATTGTCCGACGAAGGCGAGCACTCAGCGATAAACGAACACGCCCCTGCTCAAGCCGGCCATTCGGTTAACGCGAGCCATCATGGATAAACTTCAAGCAATGCAGGTCTTCACGCGCGTCGTCGAGTCGAAGAGCTTTACTGGCGCAGCGGCGTCGATGGATATGACCCGCTCTACGGCCACGACAATCGTTCAGAAGCTTGAGGCGCATCTCAAAGTCCGTCTGCTCAATCGTACGACCCGAAGCGTCAGCCTCACGCCGGATGGCGCGGCCTATTACGAGCGCTGCCTGCGAGTGCTCGCCGACATCGACGAGGCCGAAAACTCGTTTTCAAGCCTCGCCGCCCCCAAAGGCAAACTCAGGGTGGAGATGTCGGGCGCTATCGGCCGGTTGGTGGTTCTGCCGGCCCTCGACGACTTCTACGAAAAATACCCGGAAATCGACCTGCTGCTCGGCATCGGCGACAAAGCGGCAGACCTCGTGCAAGAGGGCGTCGACTGCGCCATCCGTATGGGCTCTTTGACCGACTCAACCTTGGTCGCCAAGCGCATCGGCGTTTCAGAGTTCGTCACGACGGCAAGTCCGGAGTACCTCGAACAACATGGCACGCCGCGCTCGCTCGATGACCTGGCCGACCATTTTGCCGTGCATTACGTGTCGAGCCGACGGGGTCGCATGGTCGATATGGCATTCCGTGTTGATGGAGATGCGGTTGACGTGCGCATGCGCTCGCGGCTGGCCTCGAACGATGGCGAAGCTTACTTGCAGTGCGGTCTTCGCGGCCATGGTCTGATACAAACCTTCAAGTTTCTTGCGCAACCGCACATCGAGTCCGGCGCCCTCGTGGAAGTTCTCGAGCCATGGCGCCCCGCGCCGCTACCGATTTCTGCCGTCTATCCTCAGAACCGGCATCTCTCTCCACAGGTACGCGTGTTCGTCGATTGGATATCGGATCTGTTCGAGAAAAGCCATATGCTCAAGCGTGAGCTTCCGGCGTTGATCGGCGTTGATATAACCCGGCCTCTGAAATTGCCGGCGCGCTCATAAAGCGCGCCCCTAACGCGCGCCGGTCACACGCCTTACTCAAGCGCGGCCACCGACTTCTGCGCATCATCAGGCTCGTCTTGCGTCCGGGTACCGCTCAGGAATGCAAACGTGCCAAGCGCTGAGAACAGCGTGATGACAAAAAGAACGTGCAGCAACCCCGCAAAAGCATCCGCATAACTCGACGCCAGGATCTGACGGCTGACTTCCGGCAGCACATGCGACGCTTGCGCAATGTCACCGTTTGTCAGCCGTTGGGCGGCTTCTGCGACGCGTGCACTCATTGCCGCACCACCGCCCGCAGGCGCTACGGTTTGCAGGCTCGTCGTTGCCAGTGCCGCAAGAATCGCCGTGCCGATGGCGAGTCCCGTCCCTTCTCCGGCCACCCGCGTGGTGCCGAAAATGCCGGAGGCCATGCCGGCTCGCTCTTTCGGCACAACGCTCACCGAGAGACCGTCCATCAGTCCCCACGGCATGCCGGTACCGATGCCAATGACCAGCATCGGCAGAAGCAAGGCGGTCTTCGGGCCGGAAAAATCGACGAGACTCAGCCAGTAGAGTCCCCCTGCGGCAATCAGAAAACCGATACCGGACAAGATACCTGCCGAGGTAAAACGCGTAAGCGAGGCGACCGCGATAGGCACAACCAGCATAGGCGCGGAGAGCGCAATGAGCAGCAGGCCGGAGTCCATCTCGCTCATGCCTTCCGCGCCGATGAGCCGCAGCGGCAGCATCACAACCAGGAGGATGTAGCTGTAGCAGGTTCCGAGCGGGAGAATCTGCACGCCGATGAAGCGAACGTAGCGGAACAGCGAAAGGTCGAGCATGGGCCGATGCGAACGCGTCTCGACGACGACAAACACCGCCAACATCAACGCAGAGAGAGCGAACAGTCCCACGATGAGGGGACTTCCCCAGCCGCTCTCGGGGGCCTGAATGATGGCGGTCGTGAACAACACCAGCGCGGCGCTAAAGGTGATGGTTCCCGGATAGTCGAGCCCCGCAGCGTTGGGGTCGCGCGACTCGCGCATACGTGGCACGCCAAAAGCAAAGGCTCCCAGTGCAATCACACCCATCGTGATGAACAGAGAGCGCCAGCCGAAGTACTCGATGAGCGCCCCAGCCATCAGCGGACCAAAGGCAAGTCCGATACCAAAGCTGGTGCCGAGCATGCTGAATGCACGGGTACGGGCATGGCCGTCGAACTCCTGTGCCAGCGCGGCAGAGCCTGCGGCCAGCGATGCTGCCGACACAATGCCCTGAACCGCGCGCAGAATATCCAGCCAGACGACGTTGGGGGCCATGCCAATGGCAAAGGAACTCAGGATGAATCCCCCCAGACCGATAACGAAGAGACGCTTGCGGCCAAACTGGTCAGCCAGCGCACCGGCCGCCATCAGCAGGCTGCCGAAGCTCAACATGTAGGCGTTGGTCACCCACGTCAACGACGAGGGGCTTCCGCCAAGTGAACGACCGATAGCCGGCGTTGCCACGGCTCCGCCCGACAGCGCGAGCGGCAAGAGCAGCGCAGCCAGGCAGACGGTGAGAAGAATCAGAAGTTTATCGTTGCGCAAACTGTTGGGGGTAAGGGCTGACGTCATAGAAGCATCGCGACAAGAGGTGGCTTGCCCCGGCCCTTTTGCAGGACACACGCAGACAAGATTTCGGCGCAATTTTGCGTTGCAACGCGATGTAGATAAACCACCCAAATGCGAAAAGAGCGTCCATGTCAGTCTGACAATTCAGGAAATGCGAACGGCATCTCCCCGACCTCACGATGTCCGCTCTCGCAGCCGGATGTATTGTCGACATCAGGCAAACAATCTTTTCGCTTTCGTACGCTTGGGGCAACCGTCGCAACCTCATATGCTGGTGCGTGCCCGCAAACAACACAAAATGGAAGGAGCCAAAAATGGTTCAGCGCGCTGACGTATCTATCGCAGAGATCACATCGTTCGAGGCCGTCGTCAACACGGGTAGCTTTACCAAGGCTGCCGAATCGCTCGGCATCACGAAATCAAGCGTGGGGAAGAACATCCAGCGACTTGAAGAGCGTCTCTCGACCCGATTGCTTCAGCGGACCACTCGGGCCGTGCGACTGACGGCCGACGGTGAGATGTACATGCGTGCCACACAATCTGCACTGCTCACGCTCAGAGAGGCGGAGCAGACCCTCGCCGCAAGCAAAAAGGAGGTTGCAGGACGCGTTCGCATCAATCTGCCGGCCTCATTTGGCCGGCTGTTCATGTCGTCCATGCACTCGCTTCGGCGCCGATACCCGAAGCTCACACTGGACCTCGCCTTCAGCGACCGAATGTCCGACCCGGTGATCGAAGGGTGGGACATCGTCGTGCGCGTGGGCGAGTTGTCCGGAACAGGCGACATGGTCGTTCGTAAAATCTGCGACACCCGCTTCGGACTCTATGCTTCGCCCGAATACATGGCAGCGCACGGCCCCCTCACGAGCATCTCCCATCTCAACTCCCACGATGCCATCATCTTCCGCGGGTCGACGGGCCGACTCAATCCATGGAACGTCAACGACGAAGGTTACATTCGACAACTCTCGCCTGACGCCGCCATCATTCTGGAAGACGGTCAGGCACTCATCGACCTGATGGTGAGCGGGCTCGGTATTTCGCAGTTGCTCGATCACATTGCGGCGCCCCACGTCAAGGCGGGGCGCCTTGTCCATGTGCTTCCATCGGCTGACGTCGACGGCCCGCCGGTTCACGCACTCATCCCGGCCGGGCAAAAAATGGCATCACGCACCCGCGCTGTCGTGGCGCACCTGGCCGACAACTTCCACCGCGACGCAAACGACTGATTCGCCCGGCCGATTGTCAGACAGAAATGAACATTCATTTCGCGTTTGTCAGATTTATCTATCGCCGGTTGCCCACTACATTGGCACCACGTCCTCTCATATCGCGCCTTCCGATGATCTCGCGCGATATCTCACCCTCTAGGATTTGGAGCAAGCAGATGAGCAACACCATGAAGCGCTGGGAAATTCCGTCATACGGTCTCGACAAGCTGTCGTTGAACACGGTTGAGCGTCCGACACCGCGTGCGGGGGAAATCCTCGTCGAAGTAGACGCTGTCGCACTGAACTATCGCGATCTGGTCGTTGCCGCCGACGGCATGGGCGCCGACCTCGCATTCCCCTTCACACCGGCATCGGACATGGCCGGCCGGGTGGTAGCGCTGGGCGAAGGCGTTACGCGATTTGCCGTTGGCGACAGGGTTATCTCGACGTATATCGCCAACTGGGTGGATGGCGCCCCGTTGTCGTGGGCAGATTCGCCGACACAGGGTGGCCCGATTCCGGGCATGTTGGCCCAGTACGTGACAACGCCCGCCGACTGGTGCGTCCTCGCACCGAAGTCGTTGACGCCCGAACAAGCGAGCACACTGCCGGTTGCGGCTTTGACCGCGTGGATGGCACTTGTCGAGGAAGGCGACCTTCACGCGGGTGAAACCGTTGTGGTCCAGGGCACCGGGGGCGTTTCGTTGTTCGCCATCCAGATTGCGGCACAAAGCGGTGCGCAGGTCATCGTGACCACCAGCAGTGACGAGAAGATTGCACAAGCCAAAGCGCTGGGTGCCACACATGGCATCAACCGCAATACGCACCCGGACTGGCAAGAGGAAGTGCGCCGTCTCACGAACGGGCGCGGCGCAGAGCACATTCTGGAGATGGCCGGTGGAGCGAACATGCGCCGGTCGGTTCAGGCGGTCGCGCCCGGTGGCCGCATCTCGGTCATTGGTCTGCTGGAGTCTGACGAAGTGACGTTGCCCATCATGGAGATGCTGGGCAGCCGCGCCTCGGTCGTTGCGATTGCTGTCGGCCCGCGCCGCGTGCTTGAGGACCTCGTGCGCGCGGTCGACACCCGTTCGATGAAACCGGTTATCGATGCAACGTACCCGTTCGACCAGGTGCCGCAAGCCTTCGAGCACCTCAAGCGTGGTGCCTTCGGCAAGGTCGTGGTGAAAGTCGGACAGGCCTGACGCTATCGCACTCACAGGCGAGAGTGCAGTCACGTCGAACCGGGCCGGTGGCATCTGCAACCGGCCCTTTTGCCTTTGCCTTCAGGCTGGCGTATTTCCCATGGATACGCGCTTTACAACGTCGATAAACGCCCTGAGCGTTGCAGGCATTCGCGTGCGGCTCGTGTGGTAAAGATAGAAGCCCGGGAAAAACGGCGACCACTCGCTGAGTAGCGGCACAAGCCGGCCGGATTCAAGATGCGAGGCCATCCAGTCCTCGGTCCACACAGTAATGCCGAGCCCGTCGACGGCTGCCTGCAAGGCCACCGCACAGTCGTTGACGATGAGCGTGCCTTTCACCGACACGTCGAACCACTCGCCGTCCTTGGCGAACTCCCAGTTGTAGACGCTCGCCTGCCCCGCGCGCCGCCAGTTGATGCAGCGATGATGCTGCAAATCGTGCGGCGTCTGCGGCACGCCGTTCTTCTCAAGATAGTCCGGTGAAGCCACGGCAATCTGACGCAAATCGGGCCCGACGCGCACGGCGACCATGTCCTGGTCGACATGCTCACCCAGACGGATACCTGCATCGAACCCACGTGCAACGATGTCGCCGAGACTTTCGTCACTGGTCAGGTCGAGCACGATGTCCGGGTATTGCTCCTGAAACACCCCAAGCATCGGCTGGAGCAGGTGAATGATGGCCATCTGCGGCGCGCAGATACGCAGGGTGCCCGATGGCTTGCCTCGCAACTGCGTGACCTCCTCGAATGCGGCGTCGAACTCCTGCATCAGCGGCTGCATCCGGGTCAATAGTTGCCGCCCTGCTTCGGTCAGACTGACGCTGCGCGTTGTGCGGTTGAAAAGACGCACATCGAGGCGCTCCTCAAGCGTTCGAATCGTCTGACTCAACGCCGACGGCGAGACGGCCAGTTGCTCTGCGGCACGGGCGAACGAGCCTTGCTCGGCAACCGTCACGAATGCCCGCATATCCGCGAATTCATTGCCTCGCATTATGTATCCCCAGCTTCACAAAGTATGAAAAGTATATGGGATTGTTGGAGAACACGTGCGCCACTACAGTCATACCCAACGCAGACAAACCCGCTTTTTACGCGATGTCTCACGTCAACGCCAACGCAGGAAACAAGGCGCCGGCGCCACGCTTTAACGAACAGGATTCGGACATGGTCAATTCACTCAGACGCAAGACGGTCGTCATCGCCGGCGGAAGCTCCGGCATGGGGCTGGCACTCGCTCGCAAAGCCGCCACCGAAGGCGCTCACGTACACATTCTGGGTCGCTCGGTCGAGAAGCTGATTGCAGCGAAAGCCATCGTCGGCGGCGACGTTCACACCCATATCGCCGACATCGGCGTCGAGAATGACGCTCAGCGTGTCGCTGCCGAAATTCCTCACGTAGATCACCTCGTTATCACTGCGGCAGAACTCGTCTTCAAGCCGTTCGAGGAAATGACCGACGCCGAAATCAGCACGATGCTCAGCGCAAAGTTCTGGGGTGCGGTTTATCTCGTTCGTCATCTGACGCCCCGTTTGACACGCGACGCCTCGATCACTTTCTTCAGCGGCTCGGCTGCCTACAAGGCGTCGGTTGGCGGCAGCATCGTCGCCGCCTTGAACGGTGCGCTCGACGGCCTGTCGCGGACGCTAGCACTCGAACTCGCACCGGTGCGCGTCAATGTCGTATCGCCGGGCGTCGTCGACAGCCCCGTGTGGGATTTCCTGCCACCTGCCGCGCGCGAAGGTGCCATGGCATCCATCGGCGCCGGCTTGCCCCGCGGGCGCGTGGGCACCGTCGACGAATTGGCCGACGCGGCACTTTTCCTCATGGGCAACGGCTTTACGACCGGCACCGTGCTTCACGTCGACGGCGGCACCAACGCCTGAGCACGCTCATCCTGCAACTTCGTTATTGGCTTGGACAGAAAGATGATTCTCGAACACTACCCTCATACCGACTGGGAGCACCTTCGCTCCATCGTCCAACCGTTGTCCCCGGTCCCGGCGACGCACCGCACCCTCATCAAGGGCGGCACCATTGTCAGCATGGACAAGGACGTCGGAGACCTGGTGCGCGGCGATATCCTGGTCGAAGGCGAGCGCATCGTTGCCATTGCGCCGGAAATCGACATCTATGACGTGGAAGTCATCAATGCGACCGACATGATTGTCATGCCGGGTTTCGTTGACTCGCACCGTCACGCTTGGGAAGGGCAGCTGCGCCGTATCGACCCGAACTCGCCCACGCTGCTGGACTATCTGAACTCGACACACTTCTCTTTTGCGACGCACTATCGACCGGAAGACATGTACGTCGGCAACATGATTACGGCGCTTGGTGCGCTCGACGCGGGCATCACTACGATTGTCGACAACTCGCACAATGCACGCAGCCAGGCGCACTCCGACGCCTCCATCGACGCGCTGGAAGATGCCGGCATCCGTGCCGTGTACGCACCGGGCACGCCGCTTGCCGGAGAGTGGGCCCATCACTGGCCGCAAGACCTTGGTCGTCTCAAGCAAGAGCGATTTTCCGACGACAATCAACTCGTCACCATGGCCATGATGTCCCAGTGGGACCGCGATACGTGGGCAGCCGCACGTGAAGTCGGTCTTCGCATCATCACCGAGTTCCTGGGCGACGACATGGGCAAGCTGCTTCCCATGCTCAAGGAAGAGGGGCTGCTGGGGCCGGACAACATCTTCAATCACTGCACGGGCCTGAGCGACGCTCAGTGGGAAATCCTTCGCGAGACCGGCGTCAATGTCGACGTGTGCCCGCGCTCCGACGCCCAGTACGGTTTGGAAGAAGGGCTGTGCGCATATCAGCGAGCCATCGACCACGGCATTGCCCCTGCGATCAGCATCGACGTCGAGGCTTCGTACGGCGGCGACATGTTTGCCGAAATGCGTGCGGCTTACTTCCTGCAACGTGCTCACGCGCAGTACCGCCGTTATGTCGGAGATACCAAAGCGCCCGCGTCGGTCACGGTTCGCAGCATTCTGGAGACCGCCACCATCAATGGTGCGCGCGTTGCCGGTCTGGAGCAAAAGACGGGGTCGCTGACCCCAGGCAAGCAGGCTGACATCATCCTCATTCGCACGACCGATCTGAACCTCTTCCCGTCGAACCATGCCATCGGCACCATCGTTCACGCGGCAGAGCGCAGCAACGTCGATACCGTGATGGTTGGTGGTCGTATCCGGAAGGCGGGGGGCAAGCTGCGTGACCTGGACCAGACGGCGCTGAAGCTCGCCACGGAACTCTCTCGCGCTTACCTGTTCGCGCGTGTCGGCTACACCCCGGACGTCTTTGCCGACGCCTCGCCGCAAGTCGTGAAGGCCTGAGACTCACCGCGCGCAATCTCGACCATGAACTTTCTGCTTCTCCTCATCGCCTTCGGCGCCGGCACCGCGATTTCCGTCCAGGCGGCGGTCAACAGTCAACTGGCTGGCGGATTGGGCGGCAACACCGTTGCCTCGGCGCTGGTCTCCTTTTCCATCGGAACCGTTGCCCTGGCGGCGATCGCCATCGGCAAGGGGGGCCTGCTCGCGGCCATCGGGAGCCTGCCATCACAGCCGCTGTGGCGATATGCGGGCGGCCTGCTCGGCGCTACCGCCATTTTCTGCACCGTGCTGCTCGCACCGCGAATCGGTCTTGCAAACATGCTTGCGTTGGTCATCGCGGGACAGTTGCTGTCGTCCCTTGTCATCGACCATTTCGGGTTGATTGGCGTGGTGACACGGCAGGTGTCCGGAATCAAGCTGATCGGCGCTCTGGTGATGCTCACCGGCGTGCTGCTGACGCTCTTCGGACATCAACTGGTCCAGATGTTTTCTCGCAGTCACTGAGCACTGCCGCGACCGACCTCCAACGGATTCCCCCAGCACTCCGTAGTCACGACGCCACCTCGACGAATCCGGGGGTGTCGTGACTCGCTCAATCGCTTATGAACTATCGCTTAAAGACGCTCGCCGCAGTTGCCATCGCGTTGGCAGCAACGGTGGCACCGAATACCTCCAACGCGACGGAAAACGGGGGAGACAATATTGGTCAGGGTTCGGAAGGCTTCTTCGCCGGCATGCTTCCCTCCCCCGGCTGGTATGGCGTGCTTTACACCGATTACTATCACGCGAGTCGATTCAAAGACAGTCACGGCAACGCGTCCATTCCGGGATTCAACTTCTCGGCAGAGGTCATCGCTGCGCGGCTCTTCTACATGTCGGACTTGCAGGTCGCAGGGGGCCGCATCGGGGCATTTGCGATTGGCTCGGTCTCGTCGCTTCAGAGCCGTTCAGATGCGGGCAAAGACCACCGCAACGGCGTGGGCGACGTAACCGTGGGCTCGACCATCGGATGGGATTTTGGAGCGCTCCATCCACTGATTGCCGTCGACATCGTGGTCCCAAGCGGTGCCTACGATGTGGCGCGTGGGCTGAACACCGGAGGGAACTACTATTCTTTCCGGCCCATTGTCGCGCTCACGTACCTGCCGGCCAATGGACTGGAGGTGTCGGCGAAGGTGACATACACCTTCAATCGGCGAAACTCCGCCACCGACTATAGTTCGGGCCAAATTTTCCATTTCGATTATTCCGTAAGCTATGCGATTGCACGGAACCTTCGCCTGGGTGTGAATGGCTACTTCGTGAATCAAACAACGGATGACTATCAGTACGGCTCGCCAGTAAACGGCGATGGGTTTCGAGGCCGTGTAGTCGCGATCGGACCCGCCGCCAACTTCCAGTACAAAGGCATGAGCGTCGACCTCAAGATCCTCAAGGAGTTTGCGGCACGAAATCGCCCCGAGGGCACGAGTGTCTGGATGAAGGCAGTGGTGCCGTTCTAATCTGGTCGATGGGTTCCGCTAGCGCGCGAAAGAAGAGCACTCGTTGAGGAAGTTTTTCTCAAGCCTTATCGCATATGAGATTTCGGGATGGTCTCGTCGCCTTGAACGAGACTTCTCCAGGCCCGTTAAGTGACACCCATCGAAGCTGCCATCGCCTTCCGGCTCCGCTCGCCCCTACTCCACCGTCACCGACTTGGCGAGATTTCTCGGCTTGTCCACATCCGTGCCTCTGGCGACAGCCGCGTGATACGCGAGCAGTTGCATCGGAATCGTGTGGAGAATGGGGGACAGCAGACCGTAGTGCTCGTTGAGCCGGATCACGTCGATATCCGCGCCCGGTGACAGACCGCAATCGCTGTCGGCAAACACGTAGAGCTTGCCGCTTCGCGCGCTGACCTCGTGCATGTTCGACTTCAATTTCTCCAGCAGACGGTCGTTCGGCGCCACCGCGACCACCGGCATCTCATCGCTCACCAGCGCCAGCGGCCCGTGCTTGAGTTCCCCCGCCGGATACGCTTCTGCGTGAATGTACGAAATCTCCTTCATCTTCAGCGCACCCTCCATCGCGACCGGATAGTGCAGACCCCGGCCGAGAAACAGGATGTCCTGTCGGCGCGTCAACTGCTCCGCCCACGCGATGATCTGCGGCTCCAACGCCAGCACCTTCGCGATGGCGTCCGGCAGATGCCGCAACGCACGCAAATGCTGCTGCTCGTCGCTGTCCGTCAAACGCTTGCGCGTTTGCGCCAGTGTCAGCGCCAGAAGAAAGAGGGCGACGAGCTGCGTCGTGAATGCCTTGGTCGACGCCACCCCAATCTCCACGCCCGCCCGCGTGAAGAACGTCAACGCGCATTCACGCGCCAACGCACTCGTCGCCACGTTGCAGATCGCCAGCGTGTGGCCCATCCCTAGCTGCTTCGCGACGTGCACGGCCCCGAGCACATCGGCGGTCTCGCCACTTTGCGAGACGGCGACGACCAGCGTCTTCGGATTGGCCACACTGTCGCGATAGCGATACTCACTGGCGATTTCCACGCTCACCGGCAGTTGCGCGAGACTCTCGATCCAGTACTTCGCCGTCAATGCCGCGTGATAGCTGCCGCCGCAGGCGAGCAAGAGCACCGAGTCCACCGCGTTGAACACCCGCCACGCGTTGTCACCAAACAGCTCAGGCATGATCGACGTCACATCCTGCAACGTGTCGGCCACCGCGCGCGGCTGCTCGAAGATCTCCTTCTGCATGTAGTAGCGATACGGCCCGAGATCGGCCGCCCCGCTATGCGCTGCAACCCGATTGACCGGGCGTTCCACCCGCTGTCCCTGCGCATCCACCACCCAATAGCGATGAAGCTGCACGTCCGCCATGTCGCCGTTCTCCAGATACACGATCTGGTCAGTGACGTTCGCCAACGCAATCGCATCCGACGCGATGAAGTTCTCCCCCTCCCCCACGCCGACAATCAACGGCATACCGTCGCGCGCGCCGATCAGACGATGCGGTTCGTCACGGCAAATCACCGCAATTGCGTAGCTGCCGCGCAATTGGGCCGCCGCCGCCTTCACCGCTTCGAACAGATCGCCGTCGTAAAGATGGTCGATCAGATGCGCGATGACTTCGCTGTCCGTCTGGCTCGCAAAGCGGTAGCCGTGGGCCTCCAGCGCTGCGCGCAATTCCTCGTGATTCTCGATGATGCCGTTGTGCGACACCGCGATGCGAGGGGCATCGGCGCTCGGCGAGAAGTGCGGATGGGCGTTGTCCGTGATCGGCTTGCCATGCGTCGCCCAGCGGGTGTGCGCGATCCCGGTGTAGCCCGCGAGCCCCGTGCGGGCAACTTCCTCCTGAAGATTCGCCACACGCTCGACGCTGCGCGCACGCACCAACGCCCGGTCGCGATACAGCGCAACGCCACACGAGTCGTACCCGCGATACTCCAGGCGCTTCAGACCGTCGACAAGATTGGGGACGATATCGCGCTGCGCGACCGCGCCGATGATTCCACACATAACGCTTCTCCGAAATGATTCGTTGCCAGTCAGTGAAGCGATGGTAGAGTTCCTGAATTGAAATTAAGCGTCAATATTTTTCAATCCGTGAAATATAAATTCACAAACAAACCTGATTGAAATTTAATTTCACACCAAAAACCTTCTACTGGAGCTCTCATGACCAGCCTCACGCTGGACGATCTGGACTTGCGAATCCTGAGCGTGCTGCAAGCCGACGCATCCATTTCGAATCTTGAACTCTCGCGACGCGTGCATGCTTCCGCGCCGACCTGCCTGCGCCGGGTGCGAGCGCTGCGCGACGCAGGCGTGATTGCGCGTCAGATCGCCATCGTCGATGCGTCGAAACTGGGACCGACGCTGACCGCCGTCGTGGAAGTGAGTCTCGACCGGCAAACCGCGGAGGATTACGACACCTTCGAGGCCTACATCTGCGCAGAGCCTGTCGTGACCCAGTGCTACCGCGTGTCGCCGGGGCCCGATTTCGTGGTCATAGCGCAAGTCCGCGACATGGCGGAATACGACGAGCTTGCGCGCCGACTGTTCAAGAGCTCGGCGAACATTCGCAACGTGCGCACGTTCTTTTCAACGCGCCGCGCGAAATTCGAGGCTAACGCGCGCATTCGTCCGAACGTTTCTCACTGACTGAAAATGTTCATTTGAACATTTGGCATCGTCATTTGAATGTCACGCTCGGCTGTCAAAGTGGCGCCCATTCCAGAACGAATGTGCACGACACGACCGCCCGATGGACCTTTCCGAACGCCAGACCCGCATTGTTTCCCTGTTTCGACAGCATGGTGAAATGAGTGTCGATGCGCTCGCCGATCACTTCGGCGTGGCCACACAGACGATTCGCCGCGACGTCAACGCGCTGTGCGACGCGAATGTGCTGCGCCGCTATCACGGCGGCGCACGTCTGCTCACGCCGGGTCCGAACCAGCCATACGAAGTGCGGCGCGTGCGCAACCTCGAAGGCAAAATGCGCATCGGTCACGCCGCGGCTGAACGTATCCCCGACGGCGCCACCGTTCTGCTCGGCATCGGCACGACCCCCGAACAGGTCGCTGTCGCGCTCGTGCCTCGCAAGCGTCTGTGCGTCATCACCAACAACCTGCGTGCCGCGCTGGTGCTGGCGAGCAACCCCGAACACCGGGTGATCGTGCCCGGCGGCGAACTGCGCTCGCCCAACCCGGAAATTCTCGGGGACGAGGCCGACCGTCTGTTCCGTGCCTATCGTGCCGATGTCGGCGTGTACAGCGTTGGCGGCGTCGATGACGACGGCACGCTGCTCGACTACGACCGCCAGGAAGCCGCTTCGCGCGAAGCCCTGCGCGATGCCAGCCGATATCGCATTCTCGTGGCCGACACCTACAAGTTCTCGCGCAAACCCAGCGTGCGAGGCGGTCAGCTCGACGAACAGGATCTCGTCATCACCGACGGCCCGCTGCCTGCCCCGCTACGCGAGCACTTGCAGTCGTTGCCCACATCGTCTGCCTCGTCTGCCTTGCCCGAAATTCTCACCGTCTGATCCGACACCGATCGCTTACTCTTTCGCCTCGAGACCGCCCGTCATGCACTCCGCCGCCCCCCGCTCCCGCCGCACCTTCGCCACGTCGGCCACGTCAGCCATGCCTGCGTGGACGCGCGTTGCCGCCGCAAGCCTCGCCGTCCTCGCCTGCGCCTTCGGCACGCTGACGCCGAGCGCTGCCAGCGCCGCCCCGCTAATCGTCGCGCATCGCGGCGGCACCGGCGACTCCCCTGAAAACACGGTGCAAGCCTTCACCAACGCGTTGCAGAACGGTGCGCAGGCGCTGTGGATGACGGTACAGGTCACGCGCGATGGCGTACCGGTCATGTATCGCCCCGCCGATCTCTCCGCGCTGACGGACGGCCGCGGCAAGCTCGCCGATGTCGACTACGCCGACGTGAGCAAGCTCAACGCAGGCTATACGTTCTCCCGCAAGGCGGCCGACGGGCAGACCGTCTATCCGTACCGTGACCATCCGCTGCCGATTCCCACGTTGCGCGAAGCCCTCGCCGCCGTGCCCGCCAACGTGCCCGTGCTGCTCGACATGAAGCAGACACCCGCCGCGCCGCTGGTCGAAGCCGTCATCAAGGTGCTCGACGAGACAAACGCCTGGTCGCGCGTACGCCTGTACTCGACCGAAGCCGAAGCGACCGACCGCATGCGCGCTCGCCGTGCGCAGGCACAACTGTTCGAATCGCGCGACGCCACCCGCAACCGCCTCGTGGCCGCCGCGCTCGCCGGTCAATGCGCCACGCCGCCCGCCCCCGGCACGTGGGCCGGCATCGAGTTCCATCGACAGGTGGAAGTGGTGGAGCGCTTCACGCTCGGCGAAGGTGTCTCGAAAGTCGTCGCGAACTGGTGGACGCCTGCCGCCGTGCAATGCTTCAAGTCGCGCGGCGACGTGCATCTCGTCGCCTTCGGCGTCGAGACGGCACAAGACTTCGAAGCGGCGTCGCAACTCGGTTTCGATGCCGTGATGACCGACTCCCCCGCCCGCTTGCGCGCCGCAATCGCCAATCAGGGACAAAGCGCAGCCAAATAATCCGCGCCGCAACAAGCCCCCAAGGTCCAAGCCCCTCCATGGCCGCGCGCTGAACGAACATCGCGCGGCCCGATTTTCCGCTGAAGTCAGGTGACTTCCCCACGGAGAATCGTTTGCCATATTTTTAGGATTCCTAATTTCAATCGCGATGCGACAACACCGATCGTCATAACGGGAAATGCATCGCACCTCTCTGCCACGCTCAGGAAACACACCATGAAGTCTCTTGCTCGCTCTCCTCTCGCCCGTGCCGCCGCACTGGTTATCGGCTGTGGTGCCGCAACGCTCGCGCACGCCCAGTCCAACATCACGCTGTACGGTATCGTCGACGGCGGCATCGGCTACGCCAGCAATGTCGCGAGCGTCACCCGCGCAGGCGCTGCCGGCCGACCGGCCGCGATCAATGGCGCATCGAACTACGCGTTCCAGAGCGGCACATGGCAAGGCAGCCGCTGGGGCATGCAGGGAACGGAAGATCTCGGCAACGGCCTGAAGGCCCTGTTCCGCCTCGAGAACGGCTTCAACATCGGCAACGGCACCGCAAGCCAGGGTGGCGCAGAGTTCGGCCGTCACGCATACGTCGGCCTTCAGGACAAGGCTTATGGCACCGTCACGCTCGGCCGCCAGTACGACCCGCTGATCGATCTGGTCGGCTCGGTCGGGGGCACGGCACTGCTCTCGGGCGTTGCCGCACACCCGGGCGACGTCGACAACCTCGACCACAGCTCGCGCGTGAACAACAGTGTGAAATACCGCTCACCGACGTGGGGCGGCTTCACCTTCGGCGCCATGTACGGCTTCGGCGGCCAGCCCGGCACGATGGGACGTCAGAACACGTGGGGCCTCGCGGGGCAGTACGCAAACGGCCCGATCACCTGGGGCCTGGGCTACTCGCACGCCAACAACGACAAGGCGAGCGCCACCGACACGACGATCGGAAGCTGGGCGGGGTCGTCCGAATCGGCGTTCGGGTCGTCGATCAACGCCGGTTATGCCAGCGCCAAGGCGCGCGACATCATCGCCACCTCGATGACGTACCAGATCGGCGACACCACGCTGGGGGCGAACTACAGCCACACGGAGTACTCGGCAGGCAGCTACTCGCGCTTTACGCGCACCGCCAAGTTCGACTCGGTCGGCGTGCTGGCGATGTATCGCGTCACCAATGCGTTCCGGCTGGGCGGCGGTTACAGCTTCACGAACGTGAATGCACCGGCGGCTAACACGTCGGGTGCGAAGTATCACCAGTTCAATCTGGCGGCGTTCTACAACCTGTCCAAGCGCACTGAACTGTATGCACTCGCGGGTTATCAGAAAGCCTCGGGCAGCACGCTCGACGCCTTCGGCAACGTGATCGACGCCACGGCCTCGGTTGGCGATGCGGCCAACGGCATGTCGTCGGCGACGAACTCGCAGACGGTCGTGCGCCTGGGTGTCAGCCACGTTTTCTGAGTTTTCCGAGGCTGGAAAACCAACCGGCCGGTGACGTTGCGCCTTGGCATACGTCCCGGCCGGTGTTGTGAATCTTGTGAAGCATGATTTTCGCCCGGCCTCGCCGGGCTTTGCTCAAGCCGCCTGCGCCGGCAATGGCGGCACGAGGGTCACGCGCGGTGGCGGCAGCATCGTCACGGCGTGCATCTGGGCGCGCAGCCAGTCACGCGGGCTGCTGCCGGTCTTGCGCCGAAAAGCGCGCGCCAGCGCCGACGCACTTTCGTACCCCACCTCGTCCGCCACCCGGGCAATCGGCTGCCCGTCGCGCAACCGCTTCTGCGCAAGCCCGATGCGCCAGTCCAGCAGATAGTCCGCCGGGGACTGCCCGATGACCTCACGAAACTGCGCGGCAAAGTTGGCGCGCGACATATTGGCCGTGCTCGCCAGCGACTCCACCGTCCACGCTTCGCCCGGCTGATGGTGAATCACATGCAGCGCCCGCGCAAGCCGCGGATCGGCCAGCCCCGCAAGCATGCCGCGACTCACGATGCGCGTCTCCAGCACATGACGCAGCAACTGGATGACGAGCAGCTCGAACAAGCGATCCATGACGGCCAGACGCCCGCACTGCGTACCGAACGCCTCCGCGAACAACCAGTTCAACGTGAGATCGAGCGTGGAGAGCGATTTCGTCGGAAGGACGAGATATTCCGGCAGTGCAGCGACCAGCGGATTGTGGTGACCGCCGTCGAACGAGAGCGATCCGCACACGAGTTCCGTTTGTACGCCTTCGCCTGAGAGCAACTGATGCTGATTGCGGCGTGGAAAGAAGATCAACGATGGCTCGACGATGTCCTGCCGTGAGCCGTCTTCAAGCACCAACGCGACTTCGCCCGCACGCAACAAATGAAGGTGTCCGCCGTCATGGGCGTCGATACCGTAGCTGGCAATGCCACAAAGGCCGCCGCTATGAAAAACACCGGCGCGAACGCCGAAATTCGAGATCAGGGTGGAGAGCCGGTCCATGGCGCACTCAAGTTGAATAACCCGGTGCGCCGATTATGGAGGATTTACCCAACCCTTGCTTGAACCGGCTTTTTTGCCGCTCGACGACGTCCGACGGATCCCGACACCTCAGGCGCGGTTGTCAGCGACACCGGCGCCCGTACCAATTTCCGAGCGAACCTGCGCGCGCGAGCGGCCGGCCGATGAGCGTTGTTGCAGCAGCGACGGATACGTTTGGAGCGACTGATCGAGTTGGCCTGAAGCGCGTGCCTGACGCAGTTCTTCGCGCACTTGTGCACGGGTGAGACCCTGGGTGGCGGCGGGTTGGCCGGCATCGGCGGTCTGCGTTTGCGCAAACGCCGAAGCGGAACCCAGCGTAGCGGTGGCGATCAGGGCAGCGGCGAAAATACGAGCGTTCATGGTGAGACTCCTTTCGTTCGGCATTGCGTGCCGGGTGTCGGTTTTCCTCGTGCGCCTGCCTCGATCCTTGAACGGCTGGGCAAACGCTATCGGGTATGACTCAAGAGTACGAAAGGGCGACGCAAATTTCGCGGCTGCGCGTCCGCAAGATGCAACCAATCGTCCAGATATCGCAATAGCCATTAACCAACGCTATGGCGTCGATAGTGAAGATCGATATGCCGGTCAGAAAATCGGGGGATTGATGAAAAAAACAGGCTGAGATACGAACGAAGCTTGTCCGACACTCACTCGGGATTACGACTCGGAGGCGCGTCGTTTGACCTTGATGTGCGCGAGCGGAATCGCGGTTGCCACCGCATTCCCTAGCAGGCGTTGCAACACCGCGGGCTTGTCGACCAGATCGGCCAGCGTGTAGCGGTCGAGCACCGCAAAGTAGGCGCGCAACGCATCGCCCAGCACGCTGCGCAAATGGCACGCGGACGTGATGACGCAGGCATTCTCGTCCTCATGGAAGCACTCGACCAGCGCGAAGTCCGGCTCCATCGCCCGCACCACTTCGCCGAGTCCGATGCGCTCCGGCGCACGTCCCAGGCGAATGCCGCCCGAGCGCCCGCGCACGGTATGCAAAAAGCCCAGTTGGCCGAGCTTTTGCACGATCTTCACGAGGTGGTTCTTGGGAATGTCGAACGCCTCGGCCACGGATTGCACGTGCACCAGCTCGTCGGGATGAACCGCGACGTAAATCAGCGTGCGCAAACTGTAATCGGTATGGTCGGTGAGTCGCATTCAGGGGGGAACACAGCGGGAACGAACAAGGCGGCACGGCGTGCCGCCCGGAAATCTTGCGAAGCAGTTTAACATGGCATCGATATGCATCTTATGTGCCGCCAAGGCCATACGCCACCCTGGTAGCGAACATAGCAAGCGCGCGACGAAACTGTCTCGCCTCGTCTTCCGGAAGATGCGATGCGGTCGATACCTCGCTCACGATTACCTCGTTATCAAGCCGGCGAGCGAAGCGAAACGATCGGGTTCTCGTCATCTCATCCAATAGACATATTTTTAATTTTAGCTTTATTTATTAGCAATTATAGAAAGTTAAAAAATCTGCAAAACAAGAAATCAAAACCCCGATCGCGCTGACAATGCCCGCGCATTTCGCAGGTTCATTGCCGCACCACAAACGGCCTAAACCCTTACTGGCATTGGGGTTTCACGGGTAGCGCATGGCACCGGGCACAACCTGATTGCGCGCAACTCATCTCGTTTACCCGAAACGTCCGGCACAAAAAATCGACGGCATGAAACCCTTTTTTCAATGTGGGAGAGTGCGATACGTCGGAAATGCGGTGCTACACTCGGCCGCAATTCAAGAGGTCCACCGGACGATTCGGAGTCCCCCATGCCGTCTACTACGTCGTCGCTTTTCGAAGCCCCCATCTACATGGACTACAGCGCAACGACGCCGGTCGATCCGCGTGTGGTCGAGAAAATGGTTCCGTACCTGAACGTCAACTTCGGCAATCCTGCGTCGCGCAGTCACAGCTACGGCTGGGCGGCCGAAGATGCGGTCGAGACGGCCCGCGAACATGTCGCCGCGCTGCTCGGCGCCGACTCGCGCGAGATCGTCTGGACCTCGGGCGCGACCGAAGGCAACAACCTCGCCATCAAAGGCGCGGCGAATTTCTACAGCGGTAAAGGCAAGCACCTCATTACCGTGAAGACCGAGCACAAGGCGGTGCTCGACCCCATGCGCGAGCTGGAACGCCAAGGGTTCGAGGTCACGTATCTCGACGTGCAGGCAGACGGTCTGATTACCGTCGAAGCGGTGCGCGACGCGCTGCGCCCGGACACCATCCTGGTATCGGTGATGATGGTGAACAGTGAGATTGGTGTGATTCAGCCGATCGCGGAGATTGGCGAGCTATGCCGCGAGCGCGGCATCGTGTTTCACTGCGACGCCGTGCAGGCAGCCGGCAAGATTCCGATCGATCTGCAAACGCTCAAGGTCGATCTGATGACGGTCTCCGCCCACAAGCTCTATGGCCCGAAGGGCATCGGCGCCTTATATGTGCGCCGCAAGCCGCGCATTCGTATCGAAGCGCAGATTCACGGTGGTGGCCACGAACGCGGCATGCGCTCGGGCACATTGCCCACGCATCAGATCGTCGGCATGGGCGAAGCATTCCGGCTGGCGAAGCTCGAACTTGCGTCGGAAGCCGCACGGATCGGCGCACTGCGCGACCGTCTGCTGGCAGGGATTCAGGTGATGGATGAGGTTTATATCAACGGCAACATGACGCACCGCGTGCCGCACAACCTGAACGTGAGCTTCAACTTCGTGGAAGGCGAGTCGCTCATCATGGGGATCAGAGGCGTGGCGGTGTCGTCCGGCTCGGCGTGCACGTCGGCATCGCTCGAGCCGTCGTACGTGCTGCGCGCGCTCGGGCGCAGCGACGAACTCGCGCATAGCTCCATTCGCTTCACGCTGGGACGCTTCTCGACCGAGGCGGAGGTCGACAGCGTGATCGAGCAGGTACGTGGCGCCGTCGGCAAACTGCGCGAGATGAGCCCGCTATGGGATATGTATCAGGACGGTGTCGACCTGAACACGATTCAGTGGGCCGCTCACTGAACGAACGCCGGCACCGCGGCGGGGCACTCAACCATCAACGCTTGTCGCGGATCGCCAGCAAGTGACTCAGATCGAGCGTCGCGCGGTCGCCGTTGGCGAGCAGCCTGTCGACCACGGCACAAAGCACCCTGAATTCGGTGCGCGTCACGCCTTCAAACAGCACGTCATTGATGCGCTGTTGCGAGGCCGTCAGTTCGTGAAGCCGCCTCGCACCCGCCGCCGTGACCGTCAGGCGCATCTTGCGGCGGTCTTCCGGATTCTGACGCTTGTCGATCAGCTTGAGCGCCTTGAGCTTGTTCGTCTCGATGGTCACGAACGCACCGGACAGTTGCAGATGCTCGGCCAGTTGATTGACGGTGACATCCCCAAGCGATGACAGATGCACCACCGACTGCAACAGCGAGTATTGGATGCCGGTCAGCCCGATCAGACTGCCAAAGCCGTCGCGCAACGACAACAGACGTGCGGCGAACGGCAGTAAGCCATTGATCAGATGACGAAATTCGGCGTCGGAACCGTCGATGAGACAGGCCGGATTCGTGACGGAGAGGGCCTTCGCGGCCGACGATTTAGGCATGGGAACGTTCGGTAAGCGGCGCGGCACGCCAGGACAATGGCTTTGGAAAAAAATTATACGGCAAAGCTATCTTTGTCCCGGCGAGCGAGGTTTTGCGGCGCCCCGCCCTGCCACGCCACGGTCTTTCGATCCTGACCTTTCGGTCCTGAACGGTTGAGATCCTTACCAGCGCGCGGTCATGCCGCCCATCCATGAATAGTCATAGGTCTGCGGATTGAGCCCGCGTCGATAGCCGATATCGAGATCCAGCCACGGCTTCGGGCTGTAAATCGCGCCGAGAATCATGAACGCCGGACGGGTTCGCTGCGCAAAGTCGGGGTTCTGCGACGTGCCGACGTCCAAGATCAGTTGCGTCGTGGGCAGCACGCGGTACATCACGGCAGCCGACGCCTTCCACAGCGACTGCCGCTGCCCCTGACGGTTCGCCTGATAGACGGCACCGGCGTTGGCCAGAAAGGTCCAGTCGTTGATCACGTACTGCGTGAGCAGCGTGGCGCCGGCATTCACCCGGCCGGTGCCGAGTCCGCGCCGGTCGTTGCCCGTGGGGAACGACAGGTAGGGTTTGAGGCCAACGCTGAACGCCCCGTCATCGTACATACGCCACTTGGCGCCGGTCTCCACATCGCCAATCCCATTGCCGTCCGTGTCGGAGCGATGCTGGATGTGGGTGTACGGCATTTCGACGTAGACGTCGAGCGCCTCGCCCACACCCCGTGTGAGCGTGCTGTTCCAAAGGGTCTGGCGCCCGATGTCCTGCTGCTTCGACGTGATCTCGGCATTCGTCTCGAACTGCCACTTGCCGTCGCCTTGCGTATCGGTGTCGTCAGTCACCAGCGGGTGAGCGGCGAAGGCGCTGAGCGGACAGAGCAGCGCCAGATACATTAGTTGCTTCTTCATGGGTCGTTCTCTTTTTTTGCGTGTGCGGCGCAAGCCCCCGCCCTGACGGGCGGAAGCGTCGCATCAGATCAATGAGTGTTTTTTACGGAGAGCGGCTCGATCAGAACCAGCGGCCGAAGCGGCGGATGTAGATCGTCTTCACCACCTGAGCCAGCGCGATGTAACCGAGCATGGTCGCCACGAGCCAGTAGAAGTACGAACCCGGCAGCGCGACGAAGCCCAATGCCTCGGCAAACGGCGAGTACGGCAGCCAGCAGGCCAGCGCGATAGCCACCGACGTCGAGAGCATGATCGGCAGCGCCGGCGTGCTTTGCAGGAACGGGATCTTCTGCGTGCGCAGCAGATGCACCACGAGCGTCTGCGACACCAACCCCTCGACGAACCAGCCCGAGTTCATGATGACCTGCCCGGCATCGCCGCCTTGGGCGTGATAGAGCGCGCCCGCACCGAAGACCGTCCACATCAGGATGTAGGTCGTGATATCGAATACCGAAGAGGTCGGTCCGAGCCACAGCATGAAGCGCCGGATGTTGCCCGCATCCCACTTGCGCGGCTTCTTGAGGAACTCCGGATCCATGCGATCCCACGGCAGGAACATCTGCGAGATGTCGTACACGAGGTTCTGCACCAGCAATTGCATCGCAAGCATCGGCTGCCACGGCAGGAACGCGCTCGCCACCAGCACCGAGAACACGTTGCCGAAGTTCGAGCTGGCCGTCATGTTCAGGTACTTCAGGATGTTGCCGAACGTCTCGCGCCCCTTGATGACGCCCTCCTCCAGCACCATCAGGCTCTTCTCCAGCAGGATGATGTCGGCGGTTTCCTTGGCGATGTCCGCACCGGTGTCCACCGAGATGCCGACGTCGGCGTCGCGCAGTGCGGGGGCGTCGTTGATGCCGTCACCCAGGAAGCCCACGGTGTGGCCGTTCGCCTGCAAGGCCTTGACCACGCGCGCCTTGTGCAGCGGCGCGAGTTTCGCAAACACCGTCGTGTGGCCGACCACCTCGCGCAACTTGGTGTCGTCCATCGGCTCGATGTCCGCGCCCAGCAGCGGCGTGCCCGGCTCGATGCCGACCTGACGGCACACGTTCATCGTGACGATGGGGTTGTCGCCCGTGAGCACCTTCACCGTCACGCCATGCTCGCGCAGCGCGGCAATCGCCGGCGCGGCCGAGTCCTTGGGCGGGTCGAGGAAGGTCAGGAAACCGCAGACCGTCAGGCCCGCTTCGTCGGACGTCTTGTATTGCGTCTTCGCCTCGCCCGCCGGAATGTCTCGCGTGGCGACGACGAGTACGCGAAAGCCCTCTTCGTTATAAGCCTCGGCGCGGGCCAGCAGCATGGCGCGGGCCGTGTCGTCGAGCGCGCGCACGCCCTGCGGGGTCTTCACATGCGTGGAGACGGACAGCATTTCTTCGACGGCGCCCTTGGTCACCATCAGGTGCTCGCCCCGCTCGTTGGCAACCACGACCGACAGGCGCCGGCGAACGAAGTCGAACGGCAGTTCGTCGATCTTGGCGAACGTGCGCGGCTGGACCGACTCACCAATCTCGTTGGCGCGACGGATGATCGCCACGTCGATCAGATTGCGCTGACCGCTCTGGTGATAGCTGTTGAGCCAGCCCAGACGCAGCACGTCCTCCTGCACGTCGCCGGACACGTCGAGATGCTGTTCGAGAATGATGCGGTCCTGGGTTAGCGTGCCGGTCTTGTCGGTACACAGCACGTCCATGGCGCCGAAGTTCTGGACCGAGTTCAGGCGCTTGACCACCACCTTGCGACGCGCCATCGCCAGCGCACCACGCGCCAGGTTGGCACTCACGATCATGGGGAGCATTTCCGGCGTCAGACCGACAGCCACGGCCAGTGCGAACGTCAACGCGCTCAGCCAGTCGCCCTTGGTCAGGCCGTTGATCATGAAGACGACCGGCACCATCACCAGCATGAAGCGGATGAGCAACCAGCTCACGCTGTTCACGCCGCGATCGAAGCTCGTCTCGACCCGCTTGTGGCTCACCACGTTCTTCGCCAGCGCACCGAAATAGGTGTCCGCCGCCGTGGCGACAACGACACCGGTGGCCGTGCCACTAACCACATTGGTGCCCATGAAGCACACGTTCGACAAGTCGAGCAGATTCGCATTGTCGCGTCCGTCGGCAGTCTCCGCCGACTTCTGCGCGACAGCACCGAGCGTGTCGTACTTCTCGACGGGCAGGGCCTCGCCGGTCAGCACGGCCTGACTGATGAACAAGTCACGGGATTCGATCAGACGCAGGTCGGCCGGAATCATGTCGCCTGCCTGCAACGTCACGATGTCACCCACGACCAGCTCGCGCATGGCGACTTCGTGACGCTCCGATTTACCCGAGGCGCTCACGCGGCGGCGCACGGTGGCGGTTGTGCGCACCATCGCCTTGAGTTTCTCCGCCGCGCGCAACGAACGGAACTCGGAGAAAAAGCGCAGCAGGCCGCTGATCGTCACCATCGTCAACAGGATGATGATGCCCGTGTATTCCCTGTCGTCCGGATCGGCGAAGTAGACGTCGGTAAAGAAGCTCACGACGGCGAGCGCGAGCAACACCATCACGAACGGGTTCTTGAAGGCGCTGAACAATTGCACCGTCCAGTGGGGCGGCTTGTCGTGCGCGATTTCGTTGGGGCCGTAGCGGGTCTGGCGCTGGCCGACATCGGCGAGCGTGAGGCCGCTCACATCGGTGCCGAGGGTGTGAAGAACGTCGTTTAGCGGCTCGGTCGCGAGCCGTGCGACGGCGTCGGGGCCCGAGAGCGGCCGATCGGAGGTTGTCGAGTGTTCGACGAAGCCGCGCTGTTTATGGCGCGAACGTAGGTTCTTGGTCATGACGATTTCCTGGCGCGGCTTACGCTGGCATGGCGGCCGGCCGGTCTCGTCAAGCGCTACCGGATGTCATGTCTCCGGAAAAAAGCGCGAACGCACCCAGCCGCGCCGCGCGGCGCGCGGTCGGTAATAACGAAAATTCTTGGGTCTGGCATCGGATCGCCCGCCGGAAGTCCTTGCGCCATGCGCATGGCTCCGACGGGCCTCATTCGGCTACTTCCATCTTCCATATCGGACTCCTCAGGTTGTTGGTTCGGCACACCGGCAAGCGTTACCGCCCGGCTCGGCAGGGGAACGGTCAATCGGTCATCGGAACCGCACTACGCGTGCGCGGGCATCGGGCCGGCGGAAGCGCGGCGGGAGGCATCGACGTCGGACCAGGTCACGCGGCGCACGCTGTGCTCGCCGGACAAACGCATGACGAGCGACGTGAGCGACGCGCACGAACCGCGCGGGCAGTCGAGCGTGACGGTGGCAGAGGCCTCGTCACGATCGCTCCAGCGCGTGATGCTGACGTGCGTGGCGCGAAGCCCGAGTGCGGTGAGATCGATGAACATCTGCTTGCGCAATGCCCCCAGGGCATCGGCCAGGCAGACGATGGTCAGGCGCGACACCGAGGTGGTGCGCGTCGGTTGGCTCTGAAAAGCCTGAAACGTTTGAAAAGCTCGCATGACTTCCCTCGCATGGCTGCGAATCGTCCTTGCCGCACACGGCATGAACGGTCGGCTCGTGCGCGTGCCGTTGCGATGCCAACGGCATGCGCAAGACGACAACGCCCATCACGGGCTCAACGGTGGAATTTCTGCGGGAATCGCGCCGGAGAGATGACGCTCGGCAAGAGCGTGTATTGGCGCCAGACACCGCATCCTGCATGAGGACGCGGCACAGGGAATGACTGTGGATCCTCAGGCAATCAGTCGATCAACGGTCGACTACTACTGGCATCGGAATTCACGGACAACCCCTTGAATTGAAAACAGGCGGATGGTAACTGAGGCCAAATTGCAGCGTCAAGCACAAATTGCTGCACCGCAACTCAGATGGGAATTTGCCCACTAATTTCGGGACGTCATCACCGCGCAAGCCCATCGGATGGGCTTGCGCGGCTGCCGCGTTGCATCGCCATGCTGATATCTCGGTGTCCTGCGAAATCACTTGGCATTGACAGGGATATTTCCCATCAGTTATTAATAATGATTATCATTAACAAATTATTGGCATTCGTTTCACCTGCTGCATGACCGTTACCAGTGTTCGCGCTGGTCCAGAGCGTCGTGAGTGGACCGAACATCAGGCTGGATCATGCAAACCCCGGGCACCCTCCCTTCCACTGTCGAGTTGCTGTATAGCCATCACCACTCCTGGCTGAAGGGTTGGCTGCATCGGCGTCTGGGCAGTGCCGAGCAGGCGGCGGACATCGCGCATGACACTTTCGTTCGGCTGCTGGGCAGCGATCGTGTGCCGGCAACGTTCGACGAGCCTCGCGCGTATCTCACAACCGTCGCGCAGCATCTCGTGTCCAATCACTGGCGCCGTCAGAAGCTGGAGCGCGCCTATCTGGAAGCCCTCGCACACGTACCACGCGAGGTGGAATGGTCGCCCGAGACGCGCGCGATGATGCTCGAAACCCTGCTGGAACTCGACCGTCTGCTCGACGGGCTGCCGAGCATCGTCCGGCAAGCGTTCCTGCATTCGCAGCTCGACGCACAGACGCACGCCCAGGTCGCCCAGACGCTCGGCATCTCGGTCCCGACGGTCAAGCGCTACCTGGCCAAGGCGTTGCAACGCTGCTACTTCGCCGACCTGTCATTCCTCGGCTGACGCCGCAACGCCCGCCGCAGACAATCCCATGCCCGCCATTCGCTCGACCTGGTACGACGCCACCGCCGATGCCGCCACCGTACCTGCGGAGGTGGCCGAGCGCGCGGTCGAGTGGCTCATCGAGTTGCAGAGCGACGACGTCCCGCCGCAACTCATC
Source organism: Pandoraea sp. ASV26 (assembly GCF_016428915.1). Lineage (GTDB taxonomy): Bacteria > Pseudomonadota > Gammaproteobacteria > Burkholderiales > Burkholderiaceae > Pandoraea. Next base: position 24,660 of record NZ_JAELTP010000010.1, on the reverse strand, counting down.
GCCGAATGGCGGCAATGGCGCGAAGCGCATCCCGATCATGAACGGGCCTGGCAGCGCATCGAGTCCGTCAAAGGCAAGCTCGCGCCACTCGCCTCGCCCGTCGAAGCCGGGATCGCGCAGGCGGCGTTGGCGCCGCCCGCGTCGAAACAGCGCCGCCGCGCCGTGAAAACGCTTGCCGTGCTTCTCTTCGCGGGCAGCGGTACATGGGGCGTGTGGCACGCATCGCCTTGGCGACGCTGGTCGGCAGACGTTCGCACGGCCGTGGGTGAACGACGCACGCTGCACCTCGCCGACGGCACGCAACTGGTGCTCAACACCGACAGCGCGGTCGATATCGCCTATCGCGAGGACGAGCGGCGCGTCAGGTTGATGGCGGGCGAGGTGCTGATTACGACGGCACCGGACACGCATACGCCGCCCCGGCCGTTTCTCGTCGAAACCTCGCAGGGCACCGCGCGTGCGCTCGGCACGCGCTATACGGTGAGGCAATTCGACGACGGCACGCATGTGAGCGTCTATCAGGGCGCGGTGGAGATTCGTCCCCGGGCGAGACCGGCGCAGTCGCTGATCCTGCGCACCGGCATGCATGCCAGCTACACGGCGCACAGCATTTCCGATCCGAGCGACGCCCCGGCGGGCGACGCCGCATGGGCCGAAGGCTTCATCGTGGCGCGCAGCATGCGGCTCGCCGATTTCGTCGCCGAGCTGGCGCGTTACAGCAATGCGTCGCTCTCGTGTGATGCCAGCGTTGCGAACTTGCGCGTGTCGGGCACGTTTCCGCTCGACGACGTGGGCAAGGTGCTCGACACGCTCGGCACCACGCTGGCCGTGCGAACCGAGTCGGTCACACGGTTCTGGGGCGCCCGCGAAATCCGGCTGGTACCGGCGTGATTCGGCGTCGATGGCATCGATCGACGCATCGATCGACATTAGCCGGCGCAATCGACGCAATCGGTGCAATCGAAAATTTTTTTCAGAAGGTGATCCGTTTCGATTTTTCGCGGGTCATGGAGGACGAGCACTACCACTCCTCTTCCACACGAAAGGTCAGATCATGGGTCACGTCCGGGGGCTGCAACACCAGCCAAGCCAACCACATTGGGTACATCGCCGCACGCGGCTGGCCGGCGCATTGGGTCGCATTGCAATGGGCACGGCGCTCGCCGCCCCGCTCGGCGCAGTGCTGTTCGCACCGCTCGCCGCCCACGCGCAGAGCGCCGCCTCAGCGGGTGCCCGTGCCTTCGACATCCCTGCCGGTTCGCTCGAAGACGCCTTGAGCCGCTTCGGCCGCGACGCGGGCATCATGCTGTCGTTCAAGCCCGAAGTCACGGCGGGGCGTCACAGCAATGGCCTGAAGGGCACCTACACGCCGCGCAACGGGCTCGAAGCGCTCGTGGCAGGCACCGGTGTCGACGTGGTGCCGCAATCGAATGGCAGCTATCTGATTCAGCCCGCAGCCCCTGGCACGGCAACGGACAACGCTGTCATGCTGCCGGCGGTCAACGTCACCGCTGCCGCCTATGACAACGGTCTGCCACCGGCCTATGCGGGCGGACAGGTCGCGCGTGGCGGCGGCCTCGGCATGCTGGGTTCCGCCGACGCGATGGACGTGCCCTTCAGCACGATGAACTACACCGAGCAAATGGTGCGCGACCAACAGGCGCGCACGCTCGCCGATGTCGTCATCAACGAGTCGTCGGTGCGTATGCTCACCTCGAGCGGCGGCTTCGGCGAAGACTTCCAGATTCGCGGTTATACGGTGTCGAGTAGCGACGTCGGCCTTAACGGCCTTTACGGCATGGCCTCGGCAAGCCGGGTGCCCGCCGCCATCGTCGAGCGCGTAGAGGTCCTCAAGGGACCGGGCACGCTGATGAACGGCATCGGCCCGAGCGGCAGCATCGGCGGCGCGATCAACGTCGTGACCAAGCGCGCCGCGAGTGAGCCGCTCACGCGTGTGACGACCACGTTCCAGAACAAGTCGCAACTGGGCCTCGAAGCCGATGTCGGCCGGCGCTTTGGCGAGAATCAGCAATGGGGCGTGCGGGTGAATGGCGTGTATCGCGACGGGAACACCACGCTCGATAACGGCAAACAGGGCATCGGCTTCGGCGCCGTCGGCCTCGACTACACCGGCCAGCGCCTGCGCTGGTCGCTCGACGCCTACACGCAACACGAAGGCGACGACAACTTCCGTCCGCAAATCGGCTTCCAGTCGTCGGTCAAGACCATTCCGGAGGCGCCGTCGGGCTACCGCAACTTCTATCCGGGCAGCGAACTGCATCTGCACGACTCGGCGGTCACAACGCGCCTCGAATACGACGTGCTGCGTAACGTGACGGTCTGGGGCGCCGTGGGCTATCACTACGCCTCCGCCTACCAGACCTTCCCGAGCGGGCCCGCCGACGCGCTCGGCAACTTCACCGTGACGAACTCGTACTACGATTCATACACGCGCTCACGCACGGCGGATGTGGGCGCACGCGCCACCTTCAAGACGTTCGATATCGGCCACACGCTCACGGTGCAGGCCTCGCGGCTGGAGCAGGATGCCGGAAACGCCTACGTGCCGGGTTCGACATCCGTGCTCTCGAACCTCTATAACCCGACCCCATTGCCTGCGGTGAATGCACCGCGCACCGAACCCCAAAAGGCTTCCGAATCGGCGTTGACGAGCATTGCCGTCACGGACACGCTGTCGTTCTTCAACGATCGCGTGCTGCTCACCGGGGGGTTGCGTCACCAGCGCGTGGCGCTCGACAACTTCAACACCGCCAACGGCGCGCTGACATCGAGCTACGACCAAAGCGCCGTGTCGCCGCTCGCGGGCATCGTGGTCAAGCCGCTGCACAACGTCTCGGTGTATGCGAACTTCACGTCGGGCCTGTCGCGCGGCGGCATCGCTCCGGCCACGGCGCGCAACGCCGGTCAGGTATTCCCGCCGTACAAGTCCAAGCAGTACGAAGCGGGCGTGAAGGCCGACTGGGGGCCGGTGACGACGATGGTCTCGGTCTTCCAGGTGCAGCGTCCCAACGCGATCACCGACCCGGCGACCAACCTCTACAGCTTCGACGGCGAACAGCGCAACCGTGGCCTCGAAGTGTCGGCGTATGGCGAAGTCATCAAGGGTCTGCGCCTCATGGCCAGCGCCACGTTCTACGACGCCAAGCTCACCAAGACGGCAGGTGGCGCGAACGACGGCAACGATGCCAACGGCGTACCCAAGCGCGCGTTCAACCTTGGCGTCGACTGGGACACGCCGTGGGTGCCGGGGCTTTCGCTCAACGGCCGCATCATCAACACCTCGCGCATGGAATTCAATGCGGCGAACACGCTCGAGTTGCCCGCGTGGACCCGTTACGACATCGGCGCCCGTTATCGCACGCGTATCGCAGGCAAGTCGGTCGTGTTCCGCGCCAACATCGAGAACCTGTTCAATTCCAACTACTGGCTCATGAGCGGCACCTACGTCACCGTGGCCGCACCGCGCACGCTCCTGTTGTCCGCGCAGATCGACTTCTGAGGAAGACCGATATGCCGCGCGTTTTTTCATCCTGATTTTCACCCCGCTTTTCAACCTGCTAGCCACTTCTGCAAGGAAACTGCTATGAAGAAGATTGCCTCCCGCCGACTGACGCAACTCACGTTCGCTGCGCTCATCGCCCTGACCGGCACCGCACAGGCGCATCAGATCTGGATCGAGCAGGCTGCCGGCCAGAACGCCGTGATCCGCTTTGGCGAGTTCGGGGAAAACCTGCGCGAAACCTCGCCGGGTCTGCTCGACAAGTTCGTTGCGCCCACGGGCACGTTGACCTCTGCTCAGGGCGAGAAGACGGCCGAAGCGTCGAAGACGGCAAATGGCTTCACGCTGCCGTTCAAGGCCGGCGCCGGTGAAGCGCTCGTGGCGGAAGACGCCCGTTACCCGCTCTTCACCTTCAAGCGCGACGGACAGGAAGTCACGAACTGGTACCGTCCGTCGGCGCGTCTGGCCACGGACTTCTCGAAGCAGAAGCCGCAACTCACGCTCGACCTCGTGCCGGCCGGCAAGCCGGGCGAATTCCAGTTGTTCTTCCAGGGCAAGCCGCTGCCCAAGGCGAAGGTGCAGTTCGTCACCCAGTCGGGCTGGGCCAAGGAAGCGCACACCGATGCGCAGGGTCTCGTCACGTTCGACATGCCGTGGAAGGGCGTGTATGTGGCCGAAGTCAGTCACACGGACAAGACGCCGGGGGAGCGCGCCGGTGCCAAGGGTGCCGAGCGTTACCAGGGCGTGAGCTATGTCACGACCACGACCGTCGTGCAGGCTGACGGCATCGAACCGCTCCCGGCCGGTCCGGCCGCCACGCCCAACAAGTAAGCGACCCGCATCATGGCTCAGGTTCGTCGCGCCGCGCGGCTCAACGTCAGCGCGCTCGTCTCCCGCATCATTGCGGCCATCGGCGGCGGCTACGTCGTTGCCGCCCTCGCGAGCGTTGCCGTGCTCGCGTTGCCGATGGACAAGTCCCAGGCGGTCATCACCGGCATGCTGGCGAGCTTCGCCATCTATGCCGGTGCGGTCGTCTGGGTGTTTGCCGTGCGCAGCGCATGGCGCGCCTGGGCCGGTCTGCTCGTCGTTGCCGCACCGCTCGCGCTTGTCGCGTGGGCAGTGTCGTCGGGTCTGGTGACGGGAGGCGCCGCATGACACCTGCCAACACCACAAGCGTGAAACCGCAGGGCCGGGGCATTCGTCAGACGATGTCCGACCTGCACACGTGGGCCGGCTTGCTCGTCGGCTGGCTGCTGTACGCCATGTTCCTTACGGGCACGGTGAGCTACTTCAAGGACGAGCTTTCCCAATGGATGCGCCCCGATGTGCCTCATCAGCGGGTGCTGCCCGATGCGGCCGTGGTCGCGCAGAACGTCAGCCACCAGTTGACGACGCTCGCCGCAGGCAGCCCGCAATGGAGCGTCTATCTCCCGACCGAACGCAATCCGGTGGTCAATGTGTTCTGGCGCAACGCGCCAACAGACGTGAAGGGAAACAAGGGCGGCAATCGTCGCGGGTTCGAAGAAGCCACATTCGATCCCGCGACGGGGCAGAGGCTCAAGGCCCGGGAAACGCTCGGCGGCGAATTCTTCTATCGCTTTCACTTCCAGTTCCATCCGCTACCGGTGTTGTGGGGACGCTGGCTCGCCGGCTTCTGCGCCATGTTCATGCTGGTGGCGATCATCAGTGGCGTGATCACACACAAGAAGATTTTCATCGACTTCTTCACCTTCCGTTGGGGCAAGGGACAACGCTCGTGGCTCGACGCGCACAACGCGCTCTCGGTCTTCGGCCTGCCCTTCCACCTGATGATTACTTACACCGGCCTCGTCACCCTCATGGCCATGTATATGCCGTGGGGCGCGCAGGTGGCGGTCAAGACACCGGCCGAGCGCGCGCAGATGAGTGCGCAACTCAGCGCGTTCCCGCCGCCGATCAAGGCCACCGGAGACAAGGCGCCGCTCGCCTCGATCGACGCGATGGTGCGACAGGCGCAAGCTCGCTGGGGGGCCAACGACGTGGGACGCGTGAGCATCACGAACCCCGGCGACGCCGCTGCCCGCGTGGCCGTGACGCGCGGCGAAGCCACACGCGTGTCGATGAGTCCGCAGTACCTGCTGTTCAACGGCACGACCGGCGAACTGCTCGACGTGAAGGACAACGTGGGGGCTGCCGCCGAGACGCGCGGCGTCATGTACGCGTTGCACCTCGGACGCTTCAGCGACCTGCATCTGCGCTGGCTCTACTTCCTCGTGAGTCTGGGCGGCACGGCGATGGTCGGCACCGGGCTGGTGATGTGGACCGTGAAACGGCGTAGCCAACTCCCCGATCCGGCGCGGCCGCACTTCGGCTTTCATGTCGTCGAGCGGCTGAACATCGCTGCGATCGCGGGGCTGTCGGTGGCCATGACCGCGTTCCTGTGGGCTAACCGTCTGATTCCGGCGGACGCAGCAGGACGCAGCGCCACGGAGGTCGACCTGTTCTATGGGGTGTGGGCTGCCACGCTGTTGTATGCGCTGGGGCGTCCGGCCAGACGGGCGTGGATCGAACTGCTGTGGATCGCCACGGCGTTGCTGACATTGCTGCCGTTGCTTAATGCGCTCACCACCTCGCGTGGGCTTTGGCACAGTGTGGCGGCGGGCGATTGGGTGTATGTCGGCGTCGATCTGATGGTGTGGGCGCTGGCGGCCCTTCACGCATGGCTGGCCATACGCACCGCCCGGCACAAGCCGAAGCTGAAGACAAAGCCCGTGCGGGCTGCGCAGGTTGCAGCGGCGGCACAGACCTCCGACACACCGGTCAATGCCAGGTTGAACGAGGATCGCGCATGATGCATCTCTACACATTTGCGATCTGCCTCGTGGGATTCGCCGCACTGGCACTGGCGACCGAACGTCAACAGGAGGCGCTTTTCCATGGCGTCTCTCGCGTGCGCACGCGTCAATACCGCCGCATTGGATGGACGGCATTGGTCGTGGCGCTCGGCGTGAGCGTCGTCAATCAGGGATGGGGATTCGGGCTGGTGACTTACAGCGGCCAGACCAGCATGGCAGCCGGTCTGGTGTACCTCGCGCTGATCGTGGCAGAGCGCCGCCGGTCGCGCTGATCCGCGGCATTTGCCGTCGGGATATTGCGCATATGCCGGTCGGTGCGACCGGCAAGTCCTTACTCGTTCTCTTCGAAGTAGTGTCCGAACTTCGCTTGCTTGGTGCGGATGTAGCGTTCGTTCTCTTCGCGCATGGGAATGTCGAGCGACACGCGTTCGCACACCGGGATGCCGTGCTTCGTGAGCGTATCGAATTTCTTCGGATTGTTGCTCATGAGGCGCACCGACAGCACACCGAGAATACGCAGGATGGCGGCCGCCGAGTCGTATTCCCGCGCGTCGTCGGGCAGCCCGAGATCGAGGTTGGCTTCGACCGTATCGCGGCCCTGTTCCTGTAGCAAATACGCGCGAATCTTGTTGCTCAGACCGATGCCGCGCCCTTCGTGACCGCGCAGATACAGCATCACGCCGCGCCCTTCCTCGGCGATCTTGCGCATCCCTGCGTCGAGTTGTTCCCCGCAATCGCAGCGATAGGAACCGAAGACATCCCCTGTCAGGCACTCCGAGTGCAGACGCACCAGCGTCGGCGCGGGCGTGGACACATCGCCCATGACCAGCGCGAGATGCTCGTTGTTGCTGCCTTTGACGCGGAATGCGTGGGAAGTGAAAGTGCCATAGCGAGTCGGCAGTGACGCCGTTGCGACAAGCTCGACGCATTCGCCAGCGTCGCGCGCGGGCGTGGCAGAGACAGTACCAAGGGACTTCATGATGACGTTCAAACGGGCCGAAATGGGAGAGTCTGGGAGAGTCTGAGAAAGCTGCGTGCCACCGCACAGCGATGGCGTGTGCTCGGAGTGTACCGCCATTTCGGGTTTTCAGCCGGCAGCGCCGTGCAACACACTGTTGCACGGCGCTGTCGAATCGGTTAGCGCTCGGCTATCGCAGCCCGAGCGCGTTCATCGTGATGTTCAAGCGGCGCTTCGGCCGCGCGCCGCAACAGTCTCTGGCGGTGGCCGATCGCTGAGCGGGTGCTGCGCAAGCGTCAAAGCACGCCGCGCGGCGCGGCGCTGGCGACGAAAGCCTCACGAATCGACGCGATGGCCTCGATGGCCTCGTCGATATCGTCGTCGCCGATATGACGGTGCGTAACCAGCCGCAGCATGGCCGTGCCGCTCGTGCGGGCCAGAATGCCGTATTCCGCCAATGCCGCCTCCCACGCCTTGGGATCGGACTCTCGTTGCTGCGCGACACGCAAACGCACGATATTGCTCGTCGACGGCACGGCGTCTACCAATTGAGGGTCGATCCTGGCGAGCCCGGCCCACAAGCGTTGCGCGCGCTGATTGTCGTCGGCCAGCCGCGTGACCATGGTCTCGAGCGCCACCTTGCCCGCGGCCGCCATGATGCCTGCCTGGCGCAGCCCGCCACCGGTCATGCGCCGGAACGTGCGCGCCTGTTCGATCATCGCGTGCGAGCCGGCGAGCATCGCGCCCATCGGTGCGCTGAGTCCCTTCGACAGGCAGAACGTCAGGCTGTCGCAATGAGCAGCGACTTTCGCGACATCGACATCCAGCGCGGCGGCCGCATTGAAGACACGGGCGCCATCCATATGCACGGGCACGCCTGCGCGCGACGCCAGCGCGTGCACGTCGGCCAGATACGCCAGCGACGGCACGTAGCCGCCGGAGTGGTTGTGCGTCGACTCGACGCCGACAAACGCCGTGGGCTGTCCGTAACGCGAAAAGCCGGGACGCAGCGCCCCGGCCAGTTGATCGAGGTCCATCTCGCCGCGCACCGACGGGATCGGCACCGGATAGAGATGTGCGAGCCGCGACATGCCGCCCGCCTCCGACTTCGCCATGTGCGCCTGTGCATCGATCACCGCCTCGCCGCCGCGCGTGGCGTGACACAGCGACGCGATCAGATTGCCCATCGTGCCGGAGACGACGAACATCGCCTCCTCTTTGCCGGTTATCACGGCCGCGAGATGTTCGAGGGCACGTACGGTGGGATCGCCTTCGAGCGTGTCGTCACCGAGCGACGCGGTCTGCATCGCTTCCCACATGAGCGCCGTGGGGCGGGTGACGGTATCGCTTCGCAGATCGATGAAGCGTTCGGTGTTACGTGAGGTCATGCGAACTCCTGACCGTGGGCATGGCTGCCTGCACCGGTTGCCGACGCGTCGGCCGATCCGGCCGCCTCTGCGGCGAGCGCCGCCTGCACGGCCTCGGGCGACTCGTACGGAATGCCTGCGAGTTTCATGACGAGCTTGATGGCCACGGTATTGCTGAAAACGTTGATGGCTGTGCGGCCCATGTCGAGGAAGGCGTCGACACCGGCAATGATCGCGAGCGCTTCGATGGGCACGCCGATGGTCGTGAGCACCATGGCGATGGCCACCAGCCCGCCCGACGGCACATTCGCGCTGCCTTTGCTCGCGAGCGTGGTGACGAGCACGATGGAGAGCAGCGTCGGCATGTCGAGCGGCACGTGATAGGCGTCGGCCAGAAAACCGACGGCCAGTGCGAAGTACATGATCGAGCCGTCGCGATTGAACGCGTAACCCAGCGGCAGCACGACCGACGCGATGGCCTTGGGCACGCCCATCGCGATGAGCTTTTCCATGTGCAGCGGCAGCGTGGCTTCCGACGAGCGCGTGGCGAAGGCGAGAATCACCGGTTCGCTGATCGCGCGTGTCGTCGCCAGCGGCTTTTCGCCAATCGCCTTGAGCAGAATCCAGAACAGCACCAGCAGCACGCCAAGGCCGAGGTACATCGTGCCCACGAGCTTCACGAGTGCGAGGATCGTGCCGATGCCTTGCGTAGCGAACAGCCACGAAATGATGGCGAAGATCGCGAGCGGCGAGAGCGAGATGATCCAGTCCGTCAGCTTGAACACAGCCCCCATGAGCGCATCGAGCACGCCGACGAGCGGCTTGGCGCGCGCACCGATGGACGACAGCGCCAGACCGAGCAGCACCGCGAAGACGAGCACCGGCAGCAGGTTACTGCCGCTCATCGCCGCGAAGATGTTCGACGGAATCATCTCCAGGAAGAACTTGGTCCAGTCGACCGACGCGGCAATCGGCTTGGCCGTTGCATGCGCGGCGGCGAGATTGGCCCCGAGCCCCGGATGGAAGATCGCGTTCAGGCCGAGTCCGATCACGATCGAGACCAGCGTCGCGACGAAGAAGTAGATGAAGCTGATGGCTGAGACGCGTCCGAGCGCGCGGGCGTTGTGACCCATCTGATAAATGCCTAGCGTGATCGCCGTAAAGACGAGTGGCACGACGATCATCTTCACGGCCTGCACGAAGGCGGTGCCCACAGGCATGAGCTTTGTGGCGAGCGCCGGGGCGACCATGCCGCAGCCGATGCCGAGCGCCAGACCGATCAGCATCTGGACGGGCAACGGGATAAGGCGTTTCTTGCTGGCAGTACTTGACGACATGACGGCTATCTCCGGAAATTGCGTGGCGACGCGATACGCGCTTGTGAGGGGCGATCAGCGTCGGGGGCCGGGCGGTACGGCGGGAGGAACGAGCGCCTGCAAGCGGGCTTGCATGGCGTGCGTGAGGTGATCCCAGACATGGCGCTGGGCCTCCTCGGGACGCCCCGCGGCGATGGCATCGAAGATCGCGAGGTGTTCGCGAACTGCGGCGCGCGTGCGCTCGGCGTCGTAATGCGGAATGCGTTGCAGCGCCAGACCGTTCTGGGTGCGCAACGCGTGATAGGTCTCGGTGAGCCGTACGTTGTCGGCCGCAGCGAACATTGCCTCGTGAAACTGCCAACCCACGCGCTGTGTGATGTCCACGTCGAGCGGCAGACCCTGCTCGCCCTGCGCGTCCAGTGCCCGCAGGCGCACGGCAACTTCTTCGAGCGCGGGCGTCACGCCCTTTTGCGCGGCCAGCCACGCAGCCATGCCCTCGAGCGCGAGCCGGACTTCGTGAATCTCGCTCAGATCCCGCACCGATAACTGCCGCACGAAGGTACCGCGCATCGGCACGATCTCCAGCAGGCCGTCGTTGGCGAGCGCACGAATCGCCTCGCGCACGGGCGTGCGGCTGATGCCGAAGCGCTCCGACAGGGCGCGCTCGGAGAGCGCCTCGCCCGCGCGGATTTCGCCGGAAACGATCAGGGCGCGAATGGCGTTGTAGGCCGAATCGCTCAGAGCAGGGGTGCGTTGGGTCTGGTTCATAACTGGTATACCAGCAAAAAACAATTTGGCGGTCAACGAGGAAACCTGTCCGGCAAAGCAAATTACGGGTAAACGATGATGCCCCCGATAGGGGCTCTGATGGTGTTTCTGAGCGCGTGTGTGGGGAGGTCTCGACCGGCGGCCACAGCGGCGACGTGGTGCGCGACGTCATGCTCGCTGCCCTCGAGAACCGCTTCGGGAACGTCATGCGGGCACCGGAGCCAATCGAATGGCTCAGCGACAACGGCAAAAGGCAGCAGTGCGGCCGCCAAGACCACTCGGGCGCGGAAGTCAGGCAGGTGACCGGGTAGCTTGGCGGGCACTGTCGCGACACCCCCAAGCATCCAGGCTCGGCTTGCGATTCTCAATGTGCCGTTGGATTCTCCTTGGCCAGGCAGCACCGGCTTCACCTTGCTGGGGGCGCTAGTCTTCTCGCCACCCCTCTATCCGCCCCGTGTCGAGGCCAAACTGATCCAGCGCGCGGCTCACCGTGTGATCGACTAGCTCTTCGAGGCTGGCGGGCTTGGCGTAAAACGCCGGGACCGGTGGAAACACCGTGGCGCCGGCCTCCGTCAACGTGGTCATGTTGCGCAAATGGATGAGGTTCAGCGGCGTCTCCCGCACCATGAGGACCAGCGGTAAGCGCTCTTTGAGCACGACGTCCGCCGCGCGCGTGAGGAGCGTGGTGGTGACGCCCGATGCGATCTCGCCGACGGTGCGCATCGAGCACGGGGCCACGAGCATGCCGAGCGTACGAAACGACCCCGAGGCGATCGATGCGCCGACATCGGCAATAGGGTGCACATGGTCAGCAAGCGCATGCACCGCGTCGCGCGACAGCGAAGATTCGTATTCCCGCGTCAACTCCGCGGCTCGCGACATCACCATATGGGTTTCGACCTCCATGTCCCGCAACAAACGCAGCGCACGTTCCGCGTAAATAAAGCCGGTCGCCCCGGTGATACCGACAATCAGGCGCCGCCGCCCGTGGCGTGTGCGTTTAGACATGATCGCCCTCCTCGGGGAACAATCCCGGGGCGAACGGGCGCGGATCGACTTCCTTGAACTGGGCTCGTTCGAACTCTTCGCGCATGTGGAACGGCGCTGTGCAATCGAATATGGTCTTGCAGGTGACGCCGCGTGCGGGCAACGTCGGATTGAAGGCGGGCGTCTGCGACGGGTCCAGCACGTGGCCGTTGACCTTTGGCAGGAACACCGTCGACATGTCGCCCTGATAGCGCGTGGTCATTGCCCACATCACGTCGTCGGTGTCGAAGGGGTCGACATCGGTGTCGACCAGGATCACGTGCTTCAGCTCCGAATACACGCCAAGCGCGATGATCGCGGCCTGGCGCGCGCGGCCGTCGTCGTAAGCGGAACGCTTGTCGACCTGGAGTACCGCGAGCAGCTTGCCGCCCCCGGCCGTATGGGCGTAGGCCTGCTTGAGGAAGCCCGGCATCGCGGCTTCGACGGCGTTATAGATGCTCGCTTCGGTGGGAATACCGGCCAGACTCGTATGCTCCTCACCGGGGCCCACGAGTGTCTGCATGATGGCACCACGGCGCATCGTCACCGCCTTCACCTTGATGACAGGCAATGACGGGTTGGCCGGACCGTTATAGCCGGGAAACTCCGGCATGGCGTGGCCGGTGCCTGTATTCTGGTCTTCGACGACGCGCACGTTCGGCAGGATCTCGCCCTCGATCACGATCTCGGCCCGCGCGATGGACTTCTGCGCCACGCTCACGCAATCGACGAGTTCGACGGGCTTTCCGCGCAGGCCACCCGCAATCGACAGCTCGTCGAAGCCGAGCGGTGTGGTCGGTGCTTCGAAGCAGGCACCGATATGGATAGCGGGATCGAGTCCCATGTTGATCGACACAGGGAGCGCCTCCCCGCGCGCTTCGGCCTTCTGGCGGAAGGCGTCGATATGACGGCCCGGCGCAAAAAAGATCGAGAGCTCATCGCGGCCCTGGACACATAGCCGGTGGATCGTGACGTCGGCGTGGCCCGTTTCCGTGTCGCTTCCGAGCACGAGCCCGAGGCAAAGGAAGGGGCCTGCATCGCTTTCGGTATTCGTCGGGGCTGGAATCAGTTTGCGCAGGTCGAAATCCGCGTCGCTGGCGCGGTAGACGACTTCCTGGCACGGCGCGCGATCGCGCTCCACGGTAACTGGGGCGATCGCGTGGCGCACGGCGTCGCCCATGCGCTGCGTGAGCGCCGTGGGGGTTGTGTCGAGCAGCTGCGCCACGCGTTCGCGGCTCGCCATCAGGCCCACGAGCACGCGGCTCTGCGGGTAGCCCTTGATCGTATTGAAGATCATTGCCGGTCCCAGCCGGGTAGGACGTTGAACCGTGCCGCCAGCGCCAATGCGTTTGTACACGCCAGCGAGTTCCGCATGGGGGTCAACCTCGCGATCCGTTTCGAGCAATTGGCCGGGCACTGTGGCAAGGCGAGCGAGTGCGGAGCGCAAATCGTCTACCGGGATGTCGGTCGCACGGGTGGGACGCAAATCGTTGTGTTCGGTTCGTTGCATGGCTTGCCTTTGGTTGGGGAAGCCATTATTTGACGCCCGCTTGTCGATACAATCAATCAATCAAATCCAGCGTTTTTGATAAGATAGTCTTATCGATTTGTTGAGGCCAATATGGAACTGCGTTACTTCCGCACCTTCGTGATTGCCGCCGAGGAGTTACATTTTGGCCGCACAGCCGAGATACTCGGCATCGCGCAGCCCGCCGTCACCCAGCAGATCAAGGCGTTGGAATCCCGGCTGGGATTCAAGGTGTTCAAGCGGGTGCGGCGTGGCATCGAGCTCACGGATGCCGGTGCGGTGTTCCTGACTCACGCTCGCCAGGCCCTTGCGCATGCGCAGACCGCCGTCCTCGCCGGCCGCCGGGCCAGCCGTGGCGAACTCGGCAAACTTAGCATCGCCTACGCGAGCTCCGTGGCGCTCGAGCCTGAACTGCCCGCCCTGCTCAGACGCTTCGCTCAAGCGCGCCCCGATGTGGAGCTGGAACTAAGCAGCATTACCGTTCAGGCACAGATGCACGCCCTCGCCGACGAACGCATCGACGTGGCATTCCTGCGGTCACCTCCCGGTCCGCTCGACAGCGCGATACGCGTGACGCCGTTCTCCCGAACCCAACTGGACCTCGTGCTCGCGCACGACCATCGTGGCGCGAAGTTACCGCACATGACCTTGCGCGACATTGGCGACGACGCCTTCATCGTGGTCGACGATCCCCCAGGCGTGGGAGTCGGTCACCGCATCCAGGAATTATGTCGGGGGGCGGGTTTCGAGCCGACACGCACGATCCGTACGTCGGATTCTGTCGGCGTCTTGAGCTTTGCCGCCGCCGGCCTGGGCGTCGGCGTGGTCCCTCGCACGCTCTCTCGCTATGCCGTGGCAGGCGCGGTATTCAAGCCGCTCGACATGGCGAACGCCTACAGCGAAGTCGTGATCGCAACACGCACTTACGACCACTCGGCGGCAACCCGGGCGCTTTTGCAGATGGCGGTGGATGAAACGTGATCGGCCTCGCACGATGTCGCATCGATGCCCGTGCCCGATGGGTGATCGGCCGCTTCAGCTTGTCGCCCAGCACCACGAAGAAGCCGGGAAGTTCGGCAATTAGCGCTGCACGTGAATTCTAGCCAGCGCGCCTCTGCGCCCCGCCTCGGTCAGCGAGAGCCGGCGCATCGTGCGCTGGAGTAGCCGCACGCCGAGGCGCTGCTCCAGCGCATCCACATGGCGCGACACCGCCGCCTTGGACATGCGCAGCCCCTCTGCGCGTCAACGAAACTTCCGGCATCGACCACTGCGGCGAAGACCGTCATTTCCAAGGCTCGGTCTATCACGTTCCGGCTGATTGTCTCAATTAGCGGGACGATAAATCACAGAATGGGAAGTTTATCGGCGTACTCAAAACCCATAGACTGCGTCCTAACCTGTCGCGCGCCGTCCCGCGGCGGCGACGTACGCTATGTGGTCGAGTTCACCCGCGGGGTGTGCGGTGCCGTGCAGGACGCAACGCAGCACAGCAACTTGCAGGCGCTCTGATCGACTGACTCGCTCCGCACGCTGTGCGAGCCCACCACAGCAACGAGCACTTCCTGCCGCTGCTGGTGGCCGTGGAAGAGGCCACGGCGGGCGCGCCACCGCAAGTGATCGAGCGAGCAACGGCCTCGCCCCGCGCAAGCCTTGAATACAGGAATTGAGATGAACACCAACCCACAAGACATCGACCCGCTACAGCGGGATGCTGCCTCCGGCCTGCGCTATTGCTTGCGCGACACGGATGGCTTCCCTGCCGGGCGTCTTCTGCTGCTGCATGGCGTCGGCAGCAACGAGACCGACCTCGCGCCCATGGCGAACTGCATCGACCCGCGCGTTCAGGTGGTGCTGGTGCAAGGCCCGCTGGCCTTCGGCCCGCGGCAGCATGGCTTCTTCGAAGTCAGCTTCCAGGGCGGCGCGCCGACCATCAACGGGGCGCAGGCCGAGCGCAGCCGCCAGCAACTTATTGCGCTGGTGCGCAGCTTCCATGCGCAGGATGCCAAGACTTCAGCGCATCGCGTGCCCACGGTGATCGCTGGCTTCAGCCAGGGCGGCATCCTCAGCGCCAGTGTGTCGCTAACCGCGCCGCAAGAAGTGGCTGGCTTCGCCGTGCTGAGCGGCCGCATCCTGCCCGAGATCGAGCCGCATCTCGCGCCGCGCGAGGCGCTGTCCACATTGTCGGCGCTGATCGCCCACGGCGAGTTCGACGACAAGCTGCCCGTGACGTGGGCCGAGCGCGCCACGCAGTGGCTGACCGCGCTGGGCGTGCCCAACCAGAGCCGCCGCTATCCGATCGGCCACACGCTGAACCAGCAGGTCGTCAGCGACTTCGCGCTATGGCTGGCCGGCCCGCTAGGGCTCGCCTGATCGACGCAAAACACCTTACACCCTCCTTTCGCCTCCTTATGCTTTATCCCGAGCTTTACAAGTCACTGGAATCCGTCCGCTGGGACATGGAGAAGGACATCCCCTGGCACGCCTTCGAGGCCACGCAACTGAGCGACGAACAGGCCGTCACCGTCAAGATGAACGCCATCACCGAATGGTCAGCGCTGCCCGCCACCGAGATGTTCCTCCGCGACAACCAACACGACAGCGACTTCTCCGCGTTCATGAGCGTGTGGTTCTTCGAGGAGCAGAAGCACTCGCTGGTGCTGATGGAATACCTGCGCCGCTTCAAGCCCGAACTGGTACCGACCGAACGCGAACTGGACGCGGTGCGCTTCACTTTTGACCCAGCGCCGCCCCTGGAAACGTTGATGCTGCATTTCTGCGGAGAGATCCGCCTGAACCACTGGTATCGCCGCGCTGCTGATTGGCATAGCGAACCGGTTATCAAGCATATCTACAACACCATCTCGCGCGACGAGGCCCGCCACGGCGGCGCCTATCTGCGTTACATGAGGCGCGCCCTTGTACAAAGTGGGGACCTCGCACGCGCGGCCTTCGCCAAGATCGGCGTGCTGATGGCCTCGCGCCGCGGCAGCGAGCGGCCGCTGCATCCGACCACGCTGCACGTCGCCAAGTCGGTGTTCCCCAACGACACCATCCAGGCCCGCCTGCCCGACCCCGACTGGCTCGACCGCTGGCTCGACGAACAGATCCGCTTCGACGACCGATGGGAGATGAAGGTGGTAGAGCGCATCCTGCACAACCTGTCACTGCTGCTTGGCCGCACGTTCGCCAGCGCGCAAGAACTGAACCGCTATCGCAAGGAAATCAACGCGCGCATGGCGCCGCAGTAGAAATCCAGTTCTCCCCCAAGCGCCGGAGAACGTGCGCTACTATGGCGTGACGACGGAAACCAAGGTGACTTACGGGGCCGACTATCTCGGCCTGCTCGCTTTCCTCGCGCTCATGACTGACAACCTGCACAACAGGCTGGCGTCGGTGCGTCACGCGGCCCACTGATATTGTTGCGAGGCTGCGCCACCGCGCCGGACAATGCAGGCAACCCGGCCGTTTTGCGGCGCGAAGTCAGCATGCGGCGAGCCGGGGCGATGCACCTCGTTCCGCCGTCGTTTCGCAACGCCACTTCCGCAGGGACACTTCCGTCATGATCGATCTCGCCCTTCTGCCCTTCTTCCTGGCTACCGTCGCGGTGCTCGTGGCGATTCCCGGGCCGACCACCATTTTTATCTCGACGACCAGCGCCAGTCAGGGATTTCGGTTCGGCCTCGCGTCGTGCTTCGGCGTGATGCTCGCCACGATCGTCCACGTGAGCTTCGCCGCGGCCGGACTCACCGCCCTGCTGCTCGCGTCGCCGCTGATGTTCGCAGCGATCAAGTTCCTCGGCGCGGGCTACCTGATTTTCATCGGCATCAAGGTCATCCGCAGCCGCGCCGCGCCCGCAAGCGTCGACGCACAGCCGCCCGCCCATGCGTTGGGCGCATCGATGAAGAAGGGATTCCTCGTCAACCTGC
This sequence comes from Pandoraea sp. ASV26, assembly GCF_016428915.1. Taxonomy (GTDB): domain Bacteria; phylum Pseudomonadota; class Gammaproteobacteria; order Burkholderiales; family Burkholderiaceae; genus Pandoraea. Next base: position 7,417 of record NZ_JAELTP010000010.1, on the reverse strand, counting down.
TCAATCCGAAGACGGGCCTTTTTATCGCCGCGTTTCTTCCCCAGTTCGTCACACCCTCGTTGGGTCACGTGCCGCTGCAAATCGTCACGCTGGGCCTGTTGCTCGTGCTCGTCGGTGGCGTGAGCGACGTCACCTACGCTGCGCTCGCCCGCACTCTCAGCCGCGCACTCGCCAACCGTAGCCGCCGGCCGGGTATCGGGAAATATGTCGCCGGCCTGCTGTACATGGGCCTAGGCGTGGCCGCGTTGGCGACGTCGAACGGCGTAACGAAGTAACCGGTGCGGTCTGCGATCCGCCTTCAACTGACACAACGCCACGTCGGCGGGTTGTGGAGCTATTGGGGATCTGCGCCAAGCGGGCACGCGTTGATTTTCGAGGAGCGGCGCAAATGTTGATCGCCTTCGGCGGACTACCGGGCACTGGAAAGACAACGGTCGCGCAAGCGCTCGCGCGCGAGATCGCCGCCGTCTATCTGCGGATCGATACCTTGGAACAGGCATTGATCGCGTCCGGAAGTTGCGGCACCGACATCGGACCTGCCGGCTATCTGGCCGGATATGCCGTTGCGCAAGAGAATTTGCGCCTTGGGTTGCGCGTCGTCGCAGACTCGGTCAATTCATTGAACGTCACGCGCGATGCCTGGAGACGCGTGGCACGCGACGCAGGTGTGCGCATCGTCGAGATCGAGTTGATTTGTTCCGATACGGCTGCGCATCGCCTGAGGGTGGAGGAACGACGCGCCGATATTCCCGGCCACAAACTGCCGACTTGGGAGAGCGTGCTCGAACGTCAATACGACGTTTGGACATCAGAGCACCTTGTCATCGACACGGCAAACGTGTCAGTCGAGCGGGCCGTCGCCATGATTCTGCGCAACCTGCCGACATAAACGCCACAAACTCGGGCGCCTCAGCACTCGAGGAAACGCTCGCCTCTCGCACCAGCGTACGCCCTGCGGCCTTCCGCCGCCGCGCCCCTCCCCCCCGAAATCCCGTCTTTGCTGTTTGCTGCCACCCGGCAATGCGCTGGCGCAGGAGAACGAGGCGTCGAGCTTCCAGGCGTGGTTCTTCCCGTTCTCCAACGTGATTGCCTTCCTCACGCTGGTGGCGGTGCTCATCGCGCAAGCCTTCAATCCGGATTCGCGCTTCCAGTTCTGGTTCATGGTGGCGACGGCACATCAGCGGACTTGCCTTCGTCATGGGACACCTTCTGCTGCTCGACACGAAAGCGTGGGCGGCCGCTTCGCTCGATGCCGGGAGTGCGTTGGCCTTGGCCGTAGGGCTGCCGCAGATATTTGTGCCGTTCGCGCAAGTGACTATGGCGAGGGCGCGCCGACTCTCCAGATCACCGCACCTCTGTTCGTGACGGGTGTTGGCTGCACGGCATTGCACTCCCTTAGCACGACACCTTAATAGCAAAGCATTCGATATTGGTAGTGGCGCCTAGTGATCGGTGCAACACTGGCGCTCGCTTAACCTGCCTGCATTACGGCAATTGTCTTCATGTCGAACGTTCAGTCTCACGCCGCACCCGCACACGCCAATTCGAAGCGTGTCGCCTTCGCCGCCTTCATCGGCACGACCATCGAGTGGTACGACTTCTACATCTACAGTACCGCTTCCGCCCTCATTTTCAGCCGTACATTTTTTCCTCCTTCGAACGACCCGCTGACGGGCGTTCTCGGCGCTTTCGCCGCGTATGGCGTCGGCTTCTTCGCACGACCGCTCGGTGCCGTCTTCGCAGGACACTTCGGCGATCGACTCGGCCGCAAGCGGGTTCTGGTGTTCTCCCTCGTGCTGATGGGTATCGCCACCGTACTGACGGGGTTGCTGCCCAGCTACGAAACGGCCGGCTTGCTTGCCACCGTTCTGCTCGTCTTTCTGCGGCTGCTTCAGGGCGTGGCGACGGGTGCGGAATGGGGTGGCGCGTCGCTGCTGGCTGTGGAGCACGCACGTCCGCGCTCGCGGGGGCTGCTCGGATCGTTCACCCAGGCCGGGTCTGCGGCCGGCATGTTGCTCGCCGCCGCAACGTTTCTGATCGTCCGCTCGTTGCTTTCGGCCGACGCCTTCTCCGCGTGGGGCTGGCGTTTGCCGTTCCTGTTCAGCGTGGTGCTTATCGCAATTGGCCTGTTCGTGCGAACGCGCATCGACGAGCCGGCGCCCTTCGTCGCCGTCAAGGCCGAAGGCCGTATCCGACGTCTGCCCGTTGCCGAGGTTCTGCGTCACCACCGACGCGCCCTGTTCGTGACGATCGGCTTGCGCCTGCTTCAGCCCGCGATGTATGCAATCGTTACCACCTACGCGATCAGCTACCTGAACATGAAACGCGGGGGTGCGTCGGCGGTGTTGGGCGCCGTCATCATCGGCTCGATCTTCGCTGTGATCGCGACACCGCTCTGGGCCGCGTTGTCCGATCGCATTGGCCGGCGTCGCCCGGCCATCTGGGCCGTGGTCGGGATCAGCCTGCTCGTGTGGCCGTTCTTCTGGTTCCTCGATCACGGTGACTTGCGCTATCTGCCGCTCGTGTTCGCGATCGAACTCGCGGTCTTCGATGCGGCCATCTATGCGCCCGGCGCGGCGTGGTTCGCCGAGCAGTTCCCCGTCGAAGTGCGTTACAGCGGCATATCGCTGGGCTATCAGATCGGCACCCTGCTGTCGGGCGGGTTGACACCGTTCGTCGCCGCGGCATTGCTCGCCGTGGGTCATGGCTCGCCATGGTTGATCTGCGCGTACATCTCGGCGCTGGGGCTGCTGAGCCTGATCGCCGTACTCGCGGCAGCCGATCCGGCGGCTCGGAAGACAGCTCACATCGCGCCCGCTGTCGGTGCGGGCGAGCAGGCCGGTGTTGCAGGCTCGCGCTGATCGACAAAGAAAAAGGAAAGAGGATTTTATGAGTCAAAACAGTACGCATGCAGACGAAGCCCGCATTCTCGGTGCACTTGAGCGCCAACATGCGGGCCCGAAGGCCTTTCGCGCCATGTCCGCGCCCGTGTGGCGCAGCGGGCACTTGTCGGAGAAGGACAAGCATCTGGTCGCCGTCGCCGTGGCGCAAGTCACGCGCTGCGCCTTCTGTATCGAACATCACGCGGCGTTGGCGCGCAAAGGCGGGGCGTCAGCGTCGGAAGCGCTCGCGGTGAGCTACCTGACGGCAGCGCTCGAATCGCTGGGTGACGCGATACTCTCGATCAGCAAGGAGGGCCTTGCGCTAGAAAATGAACCCCATTTGACGGGCACGAGTATCGCGACAGCAAGGGCGGGTTTTGTGCAGGCCGTCTTCGATACCGATGCGATCAAAAGCGGATTCGTCTGGGTCATCGCAGCGGCGGTTGCCTACGCGCAATCGAATGAAGCGCGCCGTCAGCGCTTCCACAGACAGGCGCTCGAAGCGGGCGAACCCCTCGGCGCGCTGGACGAAGCGTATGCAATCGTCGTGGTGTTGCGCGCAGGTGCTGTCTACGCACACACGCTCCACGTTGCAAACGCGTTCGCTGACGGTTAATCGAGCTGTTTGCTTTGGTTAATCAGGGATTTTTGGCGGAAAGCAGCCGGAGTCGAACCGACCTGGGAGCGTCTGACGCCCCCAACCGGGTTTGAAGCCCGGCCGCATCACCGGATACGGATGCCTTCCTTCAGACGAAGCAATTTCACTTGCTCGATGATGGCGTAAGCGCTCACGCATTGCGCATGAGCCGCTTACCGATAACGTCGCCACAACCCTACGCTACGCCCCATTCCACCACTCCACACCGGGACGCCGCACGTGCAAGTCGCCAACGCGGCGAGTATATCCCGCACGATCGAAGAACTCCAGAATCTGAATCGCACGCTTGCGCCCCAGCCCCGTCGCGTCACGGAACGCCCCGGCTTCGATCTTGCCGTGCGCACCCGCGATCATGTCTGCCAGCGTCTGCACACAGGCATCGTCGTAGAACAGATCCTTGACGATCTGATGCACCCGCCCCTGCCGGGCGAGCTTGCGCAACACCGAGCGCACCCGCTCTTCCGGCACGTTCAGCTCGCGTCCCATGTCTCGCACCCACGGCGGATCGAAGCGCCCCTGCGCCACCCGCGGCAATAACGCCTCGGCCAGTGCATTCTCCTCATCCGTCATCTCGACGCGATGCGTCGGCAGATGCAACCACGCGCCCTTGCGCGCCAGCACGCCATCGCTCAGCAGCGCTCGCACCACAATGCGCCAGCGCGATGCGTCCAGCGAAGGCCATGTCATGCGGCCCAGGCGCGCGGCGTCGAGACCCGGCTCGTCCGGCACGCGCGCGTGATAGTCGCTCAGGGCATCGAGCACGCGCGTACCAACGGCGTCCCACGCCGGTGATGCGAAGGCCAGCGACTCTCCCTCTGCCCCGGCAAGCACCACGGCGCTCGCGGGCCACTGCCATTGCCCTTCGGGCAACCCCGTGAGCGCCACCACCTGCGCACTCGTCAGGCCGAACGCCGACTGCGCAAGCAGCGCATCAAGCCCGTCGCCGTCGAGATACTGTGCAACGGCGTCGAGCCACGCCAAACGCGCCGCCGAACGACGCTTTCGCTCCGGCGCCGCTGGGTCGAGCACTCGCCCGCCACCGACCGTTGCCGTCGCCTGCGGATTGCGCACGATGAACCGGTCGCCCGGCATCGTGCAAACGGGAGTATCGAAGACCAACTGCACGCGCATCGTGCCACCGGGCGCCAGCGTGTCGCCGCCGAGAAGTACGGTGTGGGCCTGCACATGCGTCGTACCCAAATGAACGTGTAGCGGAAACCATTGCGTGAGCGGTGCACTGCCCTCCAGCCAATGCAATTCGACGTCCACGTGCGTCGACGGACGTGACAACCCCGAGGCAACGATCCAGTCCCCACGTCCAAGCTGATCGCGCTCGACACCCGCGAGGTTCAGCGCACAGCGCTCGCCTGCCTTGCCGGCGTCCACCGGCCGGTTCTGCGCGTGGATACTGCGCACCCGCACCGGCAGCCCCTGCGGCATCACGGTGAGGTTGTCCCCCACACGCACAGTGCCGGCGAACGCCGTGCCGGTCACGACCGTGCCATGCCCCGCCAACGTGAAGACGCGGTCCACCGCCAGACGAAACAAGGCATCGTCGCGACGCGACGCATTGCCCGACGCCTTCAGTGCCTGCGCTGCCTGCGTCAGCAACTCGCGCAGCGCCGCCACGCCCGCATCGCCGGGCGTCGTGGCGGACACAGGCACCACGTCGGCTTGCGCCAGCGGGGTGTTCGCGAGCCATTGCGAAATCTCCTGGGTCACGGCAGTTAGACGCGTCGCGTCGACACGATCCGCCTTCGACAAGGCCACCACGCCTTGTCGCACGCCCAGCATCGTCAGAATCGCGAGATGCTCGCGCGTCTGCGGCATGATGCCGTCGTCCGCCGCGATCACCAGCAACGCGAAATCGATGCCCACCGCACCGGCCGCCATCGTGTGAATCAACTTCTCGTGCCCGGGAACGTCGATGAATCCCAACACCTCACCATCCGGCAACGGCGTGTAGGCATACCCCAATTCGATGGAAATCCCGCGCGCCTTTTCTTCCTTGAGCCGGTCGGTGTCGACGCCGGTCAACGCGCGAACGAGACTCGTCTTGCCATGGTCGATGTGACCGGCGGTGCCCACGATCATGCACGCAGCTCCGCAAATTGCAGCGCGAGCCGCGCTTCTTCCTCCGTTTCGAGGCAACGCAGATCGAGCCATAACGTCTGGTCCGCAATCCGGCCGATCACCGGATACGGCAACGCACGCAACGCCGCTTCGAGTTTGGCGAGCGCACGACCGCTACCGCGCTTGCCGCCGCCAGCCGGCGCAATCGCCAGGCCATAACTCGGGAGTTGCTCGACCGGCAACGCACCACTGCCGATCTGACTCACCATCGGTGCTGCCGTAACGGTGTAGGCATTGCCCAGCGACTGCGCGAGCACCGGCGCAAGGCGCTCAGCCTGCGCCGCCATCTCGGCACGCGCTCGCGTGAGCAAGCGCAGCGTGGTGAGCCGCGCCGTCAGATGATCGGGATCGCGATACAAACGCAGCACCGGTTCCAGCGCCGCAAGCGTCAGTTTGCCAACGCGCAGCGCCCGCTTGAGCGGATGCTTCTTGATCTTCGCGATGAGGTCGCGGCGCCCGACGATCATGCCCGCCTGCGGCCCGCCCAGCAGCTTGTCGCCGGAGAAGGTGACGAGATCGGCACCGGCCGCGATCGTCTCCTGCACCGTCGTTTCGTGGGGCAAGCCCCATCGCTCCAGCGGCGCGAGCGTGCCACTGCCGAGATCGACCGCGACCGGCACACCATGCGGCCTGGCAATCTGCACGACCTCGGCAACCTCGACGCTCTTGGTGAAGCCCGAGACTTCGTAGTTGCTGCAATGCACCTTCATCAGCAACGCTGTCTTCTCGCCAATGGCATTGCGATAGTCGGCCACATGCGTGCGGTTGGTCGTGCCCACTTCGACGAGCTTCGCCCCCGCGTGCGTCATGATGTCGGGAATGCGGAACGCCCCCCCGATTTCCACCAGTTCGCCGCGCGAGACCACCACCTCACGACGCTTGGCAAGCGTTGCCAGCATCAGCAGCACCGCCGCCGCGTTGTTGTTCACGACGGTCGCCGCCTCACCACCGGTGAGCTCACACAGCAACGGCGCGACGAGGTCGTCACGGTCGCCGCGTCCGCCTGTGGCGAGGTCGAACTCCAGGTTGGCCGGGGAGGTCAGCGCCTGCATGACGGCCTCGACGGCCGTCTCGGGCAGCAACGCCCGGCCGAGATTCGTGTGCAGCACCGTACCGGTGAGATTGAAGACCGGACGCAGTGTCCCCCGGTTACGCTCGGTCAGCGCGTGGGTCACGCGCGCCCCGAAGGCCGCCGGCGTCAGCGTGTCGTGTGTCAGCGTGCCCGACAACGCCAACGCGCGGCATTCGTCGAGATCACGTCGCAACGCGGCGGTGACCTGCGTGCGCCCGAAGTCGGCCAATGCCGCCTGAAACTCGGGCATTCCCAGCAGCCGGTCTAGCGACGGCAGATCCACTGCCCTCGCAGCCCCCTCTGCCACCTCTGCCCCCGCCACCCCACGATCGTGCTCGGCCATCCCCATCCCGATCCCCTTAGGCGTCTTCGGCGTTCTGCCAGAGCAACGGATTCCCGTTGGCGCGTGCGTATCCTGCCTCGCCCATCAAGACGTCGAGGGCAAGGCTCGCGAGGTCATCGGCCACGGGCTCGACGAACGGGTCTTTGTCCTGATAGAAGATCTTGCGATAGCTATGGCAGTCGTCGCACGATTCCGCGCGGATGGGCGACGACGCCACGCGTTTGGCCGCTTCGTCGAGCGTCGGACGGCCGTCCGCGCGCTTGGCAACCTCATCCGTCCCCCCTGTGGCTTCCACCGCTCCCGCCGCCGCCAATGCCTGCGCGCCGGAC
>NZ_JAELTP010000109.1 GCF_016428915.1 Pandoraea sp. ASV26 | reverse complement strand
GGGTCTGACGTGTTCGTGATGGTGCCGGTCGCCGAAAGACTGATCGCCCCGGTCGACGACGCCAGCGAGGCGTCGCGTATTACGCCCTGAATCAGGCTGCTGACGTTGGTGATATCCCCCTGGCTGTCGATCACGATGCCGCTGCGGGAGGACACCAGTGTGGACTGCAACGCCCCGGCGTTCTCGATACGCACGCCATGGGCGGACAAATTGATGGAGCCGCCGCTGAGAATCGAGGCGCCGCTCATCGTGGTCTGGCCCGATGTCTGCCAGTTCAGGTTGTTCGCGACATTGATCTTGCTGGCGGGCGCGAGCATCACGTCGCCGGCAGACGACAGCGAGAAGTCACCGGCGTTTGCCATCATCGTCCCCGCGTGGCGAACGCCTGCCCCGAGATCCGTCGTCAGCAGTTGGATACGCCCGGCGGTGATGCTGCCGGTCGGTTCGATGTCCAGCGCAATGGCGTTCGGATTGGCTTGCTGTGCGTTGGCGAGCGTCACCCAGTCGTTGTTGTTGTCGTCGGGCGAGAAGGCCGTGTTGAGCGAGACTTTGCTTGCCCCGGCGATGACACGGACGTAGGCCGTCGGCGATGAGAAATCGTTGGCGATCGGCGCGCTGATCCTGACCGTCTTGGCGATCAGTTCCAGCCCGATCAGAGTACCTGCGAGGCCGCCACCGGCCACCTCGATGGTGCCTTTTCCGGTGTTGAGCACGACATTGCGCTGGTAAAGGCCGGGGGCAACCAAAACGTCGCTGAAGGAGACCTGCCCGGTGCTCAACGCAACGTGCCCGGTGTTGACGAAAGAGCCGCCGTTGACGGTGATGCCGTTTGGGTTGGCCAGGACGACATTTGCCCTCGGCCCCGCCACGGCGATCTGCCCCTGAATGAGACTGGGGGCTGTCCCGGTGACTTCGTTGACGATCGTCCGCGCGTTGACCCCCACGTTATTGAGGGTCGCGCCGGCCCGATCGACATTGAAGCTGGTGTAGGTGTTATGCGAAACACCGTAAGCGGGGGGCGCAATCGCGACGTTCTGACGCCCATCGGCGCCAACGGTGACCGAGGTCGCGGTTCCGCCATCGGGCACAATGCCCGCGGCATGGCAATGCGCGGCCATGACGAGCGCCGTCGCCAAGCCGAAATGCGTGAATCGCGTGAGCCGAGTTACCCGATGAATCCCCGAACTGCGCTTTTTTTGCCCGCAAATCTCGCCCGCCAACGACGAGACTTCGTACGTTGATTGCCAAGGCATCTGATCTAAATTTCTTGTAGTTTTACTGCGTCGCAACATCCGGAAGCCGCCTCGGCGCAGGGTCTTTCGCCCCTAACTTCAACGGTTCCCCGCACGCCCACCCGCGCGCCGGCTATCGATATGTGCCAGCTTTGCGCAGGGCGGAACGCGCCTTCCAGATTCCCAGCCGGCGAGAACCAGCCCAGACAGAGCATTACGGAAAGCAGTGATCTTTTCTTTAGTTTAACGACATAATTTTTTTAGATTTATTCGCATTGCTATTATTTTTTACAGGGTATTTTTAGTGGCACGAAATGAGTGGCGAGCGCTCGAATTGCTGCGCATAAAAGCATCATGAGATGCCTGAAACGACAAAGGGCTACGTGGAATTACGTAGCCCTTTGCCATATTTAATGCGACTGCTGCGCCCGAACGCATCACCTGCGGATTCAAGAACTAGGAGGTCTCCACGGAATCGGCTCGGGTCACACTCGACCGCGCCCGTCGCGCTGCTCGAAGACCGCCGAGGCCGACAAACGCCACCGAAGCCCCGATTCTTTTGCCTTTTCGTCAAGGGTTTGCCCTAGTGTTGCGCAGTTGCGGCGCGGAGCGATAATTTCGCAGCACGTGGTGGGCATCTTTCCCCATCATCCAATGCCCGACAAACAAAGCGCGATGCGCTGTTTTTTTGAGCGATGATTGTTAGCGCTACCACTAACAATTACCAAGACGCGCTAACGGGCGGACATGACAAGCGAGACGAGAGCAGTGCGGCAATCAAGCGCGATGCTGGCAACGGCATCAATGCAGGTCTGACGGATATGACCATGGAATTTTCCCGAATTTCGACGCTGGCCCCGGTGGCGAACGTCGTCGCGCAATTGGGCGAGTGCCCGCGTTGGGACGAGCGCCATGGTGTGCTGTGGTGGGTCGACATCGTTGCCCCCGCGTTGCATGGGCTGAACCCGGCCAACGGCGATGTGCGCACGCTGAGCATGGACGAAGACATCGGCTGCTTCGCGCTGACCGAAGACGGCGGCTTCATCGCCGGCATGCGTAGCGGCGTCTGGCTGCTCGACGGCGACGGCCGCAAGCTCCGCCAGTTGCATGCGCTCGACGAAGACACCGTCACGCACCGCTTCAACGACGGCCGTTGCGATGCGGCAGGCCGCTTCTGGGCGAGCACCGTCGACGAGCCGAAAACACATGGCGATGCCTCGCTTTACTGTGTGAGCGGCGCGCAGGGCGAAGCCATCGCGCGTATCGACACCGGCTTCATGACCGGCAACGGTCTGGCATTCAGCCCCGATGGCCGCTGGCTCTACTACTCGGATACCCCGCGCTTCACGGTCTATCGCCGTGCGTTCGACGTCGCCACGGGCAACGTCGGCCCGCGCGAGACGTGGCTCACCTTCACGCCGACCGAGACCGATCGCGGCCGCCCGGACGGCGCAGCGGTGGACGCCGCGGGCTGCTACTGGAGTGCCCTTTACGAAGGCGGGCGTGTGGTGCGCATTTCGCCGGAGGGCAAAGTGCTCGCCGAATACGCGTTGCCGGTGCAGTGCCCGACGATGTGCGCCTTCGGTGGCGACGATCTGCGCACGTTGTACGTGACGACCGCCCGCGCCGGACGCCCTGCCGACGAGTTGGCCCGCCAGCCGCTCGCCGGACGCCTGTTCGCCATGCGCGTGGACGTGCCGGGCTTGCCCGAGCCGCGCAGCGCGCTGCGCACCACCACAACCTGATCCCGCACGACTGTCGCCCCTGGCGGCGAAAGAATTGACGACGGATGCGGCCAAGCATCCTGCAATGGAGAGTTAGCGATGTTCACACTGCAAGATCCCGGTCTGCTGCGCCAGCAGGCTTATATTGGCGGCCAATGGTGCGATGCCGACAACGGCGTCACGCTCAACGTGGAAGACCCTGCGACGGGCGCCGTGATCGGCACCGTGCCGGCCATGGGCGCGCAGGAGACGCGTCGCGCAATCGCCGCTGCCGCCACAGCGCAGGCCGAATGGCGCAAAACCACCGCCAAGACGCGCGCTGCCGTGCTGCGCAAGTGGCACGACCTGATGCTCGCCAATCAGGAAGACCTGGCGCAGATCATGACGGCTGAGCAAGGTAAGCCGCTGGCGGAAGCCCGTGGCGAAATCGCGTTTGCCGCCAGCTTCATCGAGTGGTTCGCGGAAGAAGCACGCCGCGTCGATGGCGACGTGATTGCCACGCCGGCATCGGATCGCCGCCTGCTCACGATCAAGCAGCCCGTTGGCGTATGCGCGGCGATTACGCCGTGGAATTTTCCCGCGGCCATGATTACCCGCAAGGCCGGTCCGGCATTCGCCGCCGGTTGCGCCATGGTGCTCAAGCCGGCGACGCAAACGCCCTACTCGGCGCTCGCAATAGCCGTGCTGGCCGAGCGCGCCGGTCTGCCCAAGGGGCTGTTCTCGGTCGTGACGGGCTCGGCCGAGCCGATCGCCAATGAAATGTCGACCAACCCGAGCGTGCGCAAGCTCACGTTCACGGGCTCGACCGCCATCGGCGCACGCCTGATGGCGGCCGGTGCCGCGAACATCCAGAAGCTGTCGCTGGAACTGGGCGGCAACGCGCCGTTCATCGTATTCGACGACGCCGATCTGGATGCGGCTGTCGAAGGGGCTCTGATTTCGAAGTACCGCAACGCGGGCCAAACCTGCGTGTGTGCGAATCGCCTGTACGTGCAGGCCGGCGTGCATGACGTTTTTGTCGAGAAGCTGGCGGCGCGCGTGCGCGAGCTGCGTGTCGGCGCAGGCACCCAAGCGGGGGTGCATATCGGCCCGCTCATCGACAGGAAGGCACTGGCGAAGACGCAAGCGCTGTACGACGACGCGCTCGCGCAAGGCGCCACGGCCGTGGTCGAGGGCAAGGCACTCGAGCGCGACGGCCTGTCGTCGCAGTTCTTCTCGCCGGCGCTGCTCACCAACGTAACACCGTCGATGCGCGTCGCCCGAGAGGAGATCTTCGGCCCGATCGCTCCGGTGATCCGCTTCGACACGGAAGACGACGTGATCGCAATGGCCAACGACACCGAGTACGGTCTGGCGAGCTATTTCTACAGCCGCGACCTGGCTCGGGTGTGGCGCGTGGCCGAGGCGCTCGAGTTCGGCATGGTCGGCATCAACACCGGCCTGATCTCAACGGCGGAGGCCCCGTTCGGCGGTGTGAAGCAATCGGGTCTGGGGCGTGAGGGCTCGAAGTACGGTATCGACGAATATCTCGAGATCAAATACCTCTGCATGGGCCTGTCCTGAAGCGGCCGAGGTAGTCATTGAGTAGTCCAACGTCGCTATAGCCCCGCGAGGGGCCGGCGCCGGGCATTTCCCAAAAAAGACAAGAGCAGGACATGGAGACAGAAATCTTTACTTTGGCCAGTTTCGCCTTTTTCACGGCGCTGGTCGGCGTGGTGTCATGGGCCATTACCCGTCGCGCCAGGGATGTCGGCGCACGCGGCTACTTCATGGCGAGTGGCGGGCTGTCAGGCTGGTTCATCGCCGGTTCGATGATGCTGACGAACCTGTCGGTCGAGCAACTCGTCGGCCTGAACGGCGACGCCTACGCGCACAACCTGAGCGCGATGGCCTGGGAGTGCACCGCCGCCATCTCGACAGTCGCGCTGGCGATGTTCTTCCTGCCGCGCTACCTGCGCGGTGGCTTCACCACGTTGCCGCAGTTCCTCGAAGAGCGTTTCGACGCCCGCACGCGACGCATCGTCAGCGCACTGTTCATCATCGGCTATACGCTGGTGGTGAACCCGTCGGGTCTGTACCTGGGGGCGATCACGTTCAACCAGATCTTCGGTGTGCAGCAATTGTTCGGCCTGTCGTATCCGGCGACGATTTCGCTGCTGGTGGTCGCCAGTGGTGCCATCGGTGCGCTCTACGCCGTGTTCGGCGGTCTGCGCGGCGTGGCGGTGTCCGACACCATCAACGGCATCGGTCTGCTGGTTGCCGGCCTGATGATTCCGGTGCTGGGCCTGTTTGCGCTGGGGCATGGCGATGCACTGACCGGTCTGCATACCGTTTTGCATTCCGCCCCCGAGAAGCTCAACGCCATCGGCGGTCCCAACGACAGCGTGCCGTTCGGCACCCTGTTCACGGGCATGATCTTCGCGAACCTGTTCTACTGGTGTACCAACCAGTCGATTGTGCAGCGAACGTTCGCCGCCAGAAACCTGGCCGAAGGACAAAAGGGCGTGCTGATCTCGGGCCTGCTCAAGCTGCTGGTACCGCTGATCATGCTCATGCCGGGCGTGATCGCCTATCACCTGTACACCGGCGGCAGCGCGCTGTCGCGTCCCGATCTGGCGTACCCTCAACTGGTCACCGACCTGCTGCCGTTCTGGGCCAAGGGCTTCTTCGTGGCCGTACTCTTCGGCACGGTGATGAGCCACTTCAATGCCGTGATCAACTCGACCGCGACGCTGATCGCCTTCGACTTCTACAAGCCGTGGAAGCCGTCGGCGACGGACGAGCAGATGATTCGCATGGGCAAGCGTGCGAGCGTGGCGATCGCCGTCGTGTCGCTGCTGATCGCACCGATGCTGATGTACGCACCCGATGGCATCTACGCCGTGATGCGCCGCTTTACGGGCTTCTTCAACATTCCGATCATCGCCGTGGTGCTGGTGGGCTTCTTCAACCGCAAGGTGGGCGCCACGCCGGCGAAGATCGTGCTGATCTCGCACGTGATCGTCTACTCGCTGCTGGTGTTCGTGTTCGGCGTGGACAAGCGCTATGGTTTCCACTTCATCCACATGATGGGCACGCTCTTCGTGTTGGAGGTGGCATTGATGCTTTTCCTGAGCCGCCGCTTCGCGCGCGAGACCCCATATGAACCGACCCCGCGTACGCATGGCGACACTACGCCGTGGCGCTATGCGCGCAGCATGAGCACGTTCCTGATCGCATTCCTGGTGAGCGTGTATCTGACGTTCTCGCCGCTCGGCCTGGCCAATGCGAACGGCCCGGCACCGGCTTACGCCAAGCTGATGGCAGCCGTGTGGTGTGTGGCGATCGTACTGGCCTGGCGCTTTGCCGGCCGCGCGAAAGCCCCCGCCCGCGTGACCCGCACCGCCTGATCTGACTCCTGAACCCGGCGCGCCAGCCCATACGAGCAGCGCGCCAGCTACGACCCCCGACACTCATGGAACTTGTACACGACGCGACTTCCTGGGCACTGCGCCACAACGGCCACACCGTTATCGTCCATGCCCCCGGTCAACCCTGCTGCTTCGTCGGCCACGGCCATGAGACGGTTCAGATGTACCGCGGCAACTTCGACATTTCCGATTACGTCGAGGAGCGCGTGGCGCTCGCGCATGCCTCGTTCGACGCCACCGACGGCGGCCTGCGCGTGTCGCTGGCCCGCGTAGCGGGCGGGCGCGCCGACCTGATCCTGCGCGTCAAGGCAGACGAACAGGGCGCCACGATCGACTTCGAATACGCCGCACCGGGCATCAACCGCCTGTGGTGGCGCGTGCAGGCCGAGTCCGATGAGGCCGTCTGGGGTTGCGGCGAGCAGATGTCGTACTTCAACCTGCGCGGGCGTCACTTTCCGCTGTGGACGTCCGAGCCCGGCGTCGGCCGCGACAAGAGCACGCACCTGACCTGGCAGGCCGACGTCACATCGCGCGCCGGTGGCGACTACTACCACACGAACTATCCGCAGCCGACCTACGTGTCGTCCGCACGCTACTGTCTGCATGCCGAGACCACGGCCTACGCAGACTTCGATTTCCGTCATGGCGGCTTCCATGAACTGCATTTCTGGGCCGTTCCCGAGCGCATCGAACTGCTGGCGGCACAGACGTTCACCGGTCTGGTCGAGCGCATCGCTGCCCGCTTCGGAAAGCAGCCGCGCCTGCCGGACTGGGTCTTCAACGGCGCCATTCTCGGCCTGAAGCGCGGGCGCGACCACGCCGACACGGTGCTCGCCAAGAGTCGCGACGCCGGTGTCGCGGTCTCCGGTCTGTGGTGTGAAGACTGGGTAGGTCTGCGCATCACGTCGTTCGGCAAGCGCTTGTTCTGGGACTGGAAATGGAACGAGACGCGCTATCCGGGCGGCAGCGACTGGGCGCAGAAGTTGCGCGCCGACGGCGTGCGCTTCCTCGGCTACGTCAACCCATACCTTTGCAACGACGGCACGCTCTACGCCGAAGCCCGCGACGCCGGCTATCTCGCCACGCGTCTGGACGGCGGGGAGTATCTGGTCGACTTCGGCGAATTCTGGTGCGGCGTGGTGGACTTCACCAACCCGGCCGCCGCAGACTGGTTTGCGCAGCACGTGATCGGCGAGCAGATGCTCGATGCCGGGCTGGACGGTTGGATGGCCGACTTCGGCGAATACCTGCCGACGGACGTCAAGCTCGCCAATGGCGTCGACGCCATGCTCATGCACAACGCCTGGCCTACACTCTGGGCCAAGGTCAACGCCGATGCGGTCGCTTCGCGCGGCCGTACGGGCGACGCACTGTTCTTCATGCGCGCCGGCTATACGGGCGTGCAGAAGTATTGCCAACTGCTGTGGGCGGGCGACCAGTCGGTGGACTTCACGCGTCACGACGGCCTGCAAACGGTAATCACCGGCGCGCTGTCGTCAGGTCTGCTGGGCAATGCATATCACCACAGCGACATCGGCGGCTACACGAGCCTGTTCGGCAACACGCGTACGCCGGAGTTGTTCATGCGCTGGGCGGAAATGGCCGCGTTCACGCCAGTCATGCGCACGCACGAAGGCAACCGTCCGGACGAGAACTTCCAGTTCTGGCAAGACGCTGACGTGCTGAGTCACTTCGCGCAGATGACACGCGTCTATCAGGCGCTCGCGCCCTACGTGCGCACGCTGGTCGACGAAGCGGTCGAGCGCGGCCTGCCGCTGCAACGTCCGATGTTCCTGCATTTCGAAGACGATCGCGCCACCTACGATATCCACGATCAGTATCTGTACGGCCCGGACCTGCTTGTCGCGCCGGTGCATGCGGCCGGCGCGCAGCGCTGGACGCCCTACCTGCCGGCCGGCGCTCGCTGGACACACGTGTGGTCGGGTGAGATCTTCGAGGGCGGGGCCCGTGTCGACGTCGCCGCGCCCATCGGCCAGCCGCCGGTATTCGTGCGTGCAGGCAGCGCCAACGAAGCCGCGCTGCTGGCGATTGCCCGTGCTTAAGCGCGCCACACGCCGTCAAGGGAGCGCTTTGCATGTTCGGTAGTTTGTCGTTGGGTCAGCACCTTGCATTCATTGGGTGCGTGGCGCTGGCCACCTATATCCAGAACCTCACCGGGTTCGCGTTCGGCCTCGTCCTGCTGGGTCTGGTCGGCGCAATGCGTATCGCTTCGCTGCCGGTGACGGCGAACGTGGTGACGATCATGGTGTTGGTCAATGCCGTGATGGTGGTTCGGCGACGGCCGCAACTGCCGGGCCGTTCACTGGAGCTGATTCTCGGCACCAGCCTGATCGGTGTGGCGTGCGGCGTCTGGATGCTGACGTGGATGTCGACCAATGCGTCGAACGTGCTGCGCCTCGCGCTGGGCGCCGCCATCGTCGTATGCAGCTTCCTGTTGGTGGCACGCACACGCAAGCGCGAGTCGATGTCGGGCCCGCTGGCGTTCGCCGGCTATGCGGGCTTATCCGGTGTGATGGGCGGGATCTTCGCGAGCGCCGGTCCGCCGATGGTGTTCCACATGTACCGCCAGCCGCTCGAAGCGCAGACCATCAAGGAAACGCTGGTGCTGTTGTTTGCGGTCAACGCCATGCTGCGCCTGATCATGGTGGTCTCGCAGCGCCATTTCGACGACGCGTCGATTGCGCTGAGTCTCGAGGCGCTGCCGGTGGTGCTGGGACTGACGTGGTGTGCGCGTCGTTATCCGCCGGGCTGGTCGCCGACAGTGGTACGGCGGGTGGTGTTTGCGCTGTTGCTGGGCGCGGGCACGAGCCTCGTCGTTCCCGCCCTGACGGCACTGCGCTGAGTCGCGCAGCCCGTCGCGCGGTTCGACAAGAGCCGTGTCAGGTGCTCTCGCGCTCGATCAGTTCGTACTCCATCGGATTGTCGCGTTGCAAGTCGCAGGGCGGCGTCTCGCCGTCTTCCGAGCGCAGCGCGTCGAGCACACGCTGCGCAGCCACGCGGCCGATCTCGTAACGCGGCGGGCGGATGGTCGTCAGGCTCGGCAGCAGTTTGTCAGCGATGGTCAGGTCGCCGAAGCCCATGATGGCGCAGTCGCCCGGAATGGCAATGCCTGCGCGCAGGCCGTGAAGCAGCGCACCCGCTGCCAGATTGTCGTTCGCGAAGATGATGGCCTCGGCGGGCCAGCGGCCCTTGAGCAGCGTTTCCAGCGCGTCCCTGCCGGCTTCCAGCGGCGCCTGCATCGGCGCCTGATACGTCGACGGCGTCAGCCCGAGCGATTCCATCGCCTGCGCATAGCCTTGCGCACGTTCGATGGCTCGCACGTCTTCCGGCTGGCCCGTATGCACGAACACGATGCGGCGATAGCCCTTGCCATAGAGGTATTGCGCCGAATCGCGGCCCACGTCGAAGTGCGAGAAACCCACCTGGATACGCGTGGCGTCGGGCTTGTAGTCCCACGTCTGCACCACCGGAATGTTGGCCTTGTCCAGCAGGTCTTCGGTGCCGCGCGTGTGTTGATGACCGATCAGAATCAGCGCGGCGGGCGACCAGCCGATGAAGGCGCGCACAGCCTCCTCCTCCTCTGCGCTCGAATAATTGCTTGACGCGAGCAGCAACTGATAACCGTGCGGTCGCAGCGTATCGGTCACGCCCTGGACGGTCTCGCCGAACACGCCGCCGGCGATGTTCGGAATCACCATGCCCACCACCTTGCCGCGCGCCGAGGCCAGCCCGCCCGCGAACACGTTCGGCACGTAACCGGTCTGCTCGATGGCCTGCGCAATGCGTTGCTGTGCGTCCTGCGCGACTAGCTCGCGCTGACCGAAGTAGCGCGACACCGTCATCGGCGACACACCGGCCAGCTCTGCAACATCGCGAAGTTTGACGCGGCCGGAACCGCGCCGCTTGCGGGAAGGGGCATTCATGGGATTCGGGTATTCCTCTAGTGTCGGTCGATTGACGGGATGAGAGCGGTAACAGATACTAAACAATGTTAGCGGTAACAATTAACGACTGCAAATCCCGCGATGCCCCGATCGATACCGCGAACCGCCTCGCACTGCGGTTCACGGCACGGGAGCGCAAGCCAGCACGACGAAAGAGACAAAGACTGTGAACAAGCCACGCAAATGCCTCGAGGACCTGCGCAGCCAGCGCTGGTTCGCGCCGGACGACATGCGATCGTTCGCCCATCGCCAACGACTTCAGCAGATGGGTCTGCGACGCGAAGAATTCATGACTCGCCCGGTCATCGCGATCATCAACACCTGGAGCGATCTGTCGCCCTGTCACGCGCACCTGCGCGAGCGCGCCGACGCCGTGCGGCGCGGCATTCTCGCGGCGGGGGGCATGCCTTTCGAGCTGCCCGCGATGTCGCTGGGCGAGGTGATGGTCAAGCCGACCACGATGATCTATCGCAACTTCCTTGCCATGGAAAGCGAGGAACTGCTGCGCTCGCTGCCGATCGACGGTGCGGTGCTGATGGGCGGGTGTGACAAGACCACGCCGGGTCTGTTGATGGGCGCGCTGTCGGCCGATCTGCCGTGCCTTTTCGTGCCGGCCGGGCCGATGCTCAACGACCGTCATCGCGGCATGGCCGTGGGCGCAGGCACGCACACCAAGAAGTTCTGGGACGAGTACCAGGCCGGCAACATCGATCAAAGCGAATGGATCGCCCTCGAAGCGCGCATGACGCGTGCGCCGGGCACCTGCAACACGATGGGTACGGCCAGCACCATGACCTCCATCGTCGAGGCGATGGGCTTCACCCTGCCGGGCGCCACCAGTATTCCCGCGATGGACGCTGCACACCCGCGCATGGCATCGCAGGCCGGTGAGCGTATCGTCGACATGGTCTGGGAAGACCTCAAGCCGAGCACGTTCTTCAACGAGCGCTCGGTGGCCAACGGTATTGCCACCTACATGGCGCTGGGCGGTTCGACCAATGCGGCCATCCACCTGATCGCCATCGCCGGTCGCGGTGGCGTCAAGCTTACGCTCGACGATCTGCACCGCAAGGGCGAAGGCGTCCCCGTACTGGCGAACGTGTTCCCGTCGGGCGACCGCCTGATGGAAGACTTCTATTACGCGGGCGGCCTGCCGGCGCTGCTCAACCAGATTCGCGACCACCTCCACCTCGATTGCCTGACGGTGACCGGCAAAACGCTGGGCGAGAACATCGCCGGTATCCCGAACGTCGACCCGAGCACGGTGCGCCCGCTCGACAACCCGGTCACCGAAGGCCGGGCGCTGGCCGTGCTGCGCGGCAATCTGGCACCGTCGGGTGCGGTGATCAAGCCGAGCGCGGCAAGCGAGAAGTTCCTCAAGCACTCGGGCCCGGCGCTGGTGTTCGACTCGATCGCCGAGATGAACCGCCGCATCCACGACCCTGAGCTGGACGTGGACGAGAACACCGTGCTGGTGTTGCGCGGCGGTGGCCCGCTGGGCGCGCCGGGCATGCCGGAGTGGGGCAACCTGCCCATTCCGAAGAAGTTGCTCGCCGCCGGCGTGCGCGACATGGTGCGTCTGTCAGACGCGCGCATGAGCGGCACTCACTACGGCACCTGCGTGCTGCACATTGCACCGGAAGCGGCAGCGGGCGGCCCGCTCGCACTGATTCGCACGGGCGATATCGTCGATCTGGATGTGGCCGCCGGGCGCCTCGACATGCGCGTATCGGACGAGGAACTGGCACGTCGCCGTGCAGAGTGGACGCCGCCGCCGGGCACACGTCAGCGCGGCTACACCAAGCTGTACATCGAACACGTCAAGCAGGCCGACGAGGGCTGCGATTTTGACTTCCTGATGGGCTACGAGACGCCCGTCGAACCCGCCATCTTCTGAGGATCGCCTGATGAGTCAAGCTCCCGAAAACCGCTTTCTGAAGGCTATCTCGGCCGCGCCGGTGCCGCTGGGCACGTGGGTGATGTCGGGCACATCGAGCACGGCCGAAGCGCTCGGCTATGCCGGCTTCGACTGGCTCGTGGTCGATATGGAGCACGTGCCGTACGAGTTCCGCGACACCCTGCAAATGCTGCAAGCCATCGACGGCACGGGCGCGATGCCGGTGGTGCGTCTGGCCGGCAACGACCCGGTGATGATCAAGCGCGCGCTCGACATGGGCGCACCGTCGCTGATGATCCCGTTCGTGCAGACCGTGGAAGACGCGCAGCGTGCCGTGTCGGCATGTCGTTATCCGCCGCAGGGCGAGCGCGGCTACGCCGCCATGCACCGTGGCAGCCGCTACGGTACGTGGGCCGGCTATGCCGAGCAGGTCAACGCCACCGTGACGTGCATCCTCCAGCTCGAGACCCCGGAGGCCATCGGCCGTCTGGAGGAGATCGCAGCAGTGCCGGGCGTCGACGCACTGTTCGTCGGCCCGGGCGACCTGTCGGCGGCGATGGGCAAGATTGGCAACATCGCCGATGCCGAAGTGCAGGCACTGATCGCCGACGCCGCCCGCCGGGCGCGTGCGATCGGCAAGCCGATCGGCATCGTCGGTCCGACCCCGCAAATGGTCAGCCAGTTTGTCGAGATGGGCTACACGTTCGTGGCGATCGCGTCGGACCTCGGCATGCTGATGCGTCAGGCCAATGCATTCCTCGCGGAACTCAAGGGCACCACGCGCGCCGCTGCACCGCAGGCCGGCCCGTACTGACGCCCGGACTGCGGCGCGGGTGCGGCGTCGCTTGGGGGGGCGCGGCGCACCCGCACCGACATGACATGACGACATAACGATAAGCAACACCTCCACGCCGGCCGAGAGCGGGCGATGCGGGGTCAGGAGACAAAGATGGCGACGGTGAATTTCGATCGCGTGGTCAAGGCGTACGACAACGGCGTGACCGTGCTGCACGATATCAACCTCGACGTGAAGAGCGGCGAGTTCGTGGTGTTCGTGGGGCCGTCCGGTTGCGGCAAGTCCACGCTCATGCGCATGCTGGCCGGTCTGGAGACGGTCACGGGCGGTGGCATTTCCATCGAGGGACGTCGCATCGAGGGCCTGGCACCGCGCGAGCGCGACATTGCGATGGTGTTCCAGGATTACGCGCTGTATCCGCACAAGACCGTCTTCGAGAACATGGCCTTCGGCTTGCGTCTGCGCAAGACGCCCAAGGCAGAGATCGAGCGGCGCGTGCGCGAAGCGGCCGACATGCTCCAGCTTGGCCATTTGCTCGAGCGCAAGCCGCGCAATCTATCGGGTGGTCAGCGCCAGCGGGTCGCGATGGGGCGCGCGATCGTGCGCGACGCGAAGGTGTTCCTGTTCGACGAACCGCTCTCGAACCTGGACGCGAAGCTGCGCAACGAGATGCGCGTGGAAATCAAGAAGCTGCACCGCAAGCTCGGCGCCACGATGATCTACGTGACGCACGATCAGGTCGAGGCAATGACACTGGCCGACCGAATCGCCGTGCTCAACGGCGGCTACGTGATGCAGTACGGCACGCCCGACGAGATCTATAACGCCCCGGTCAATACGTTCGTGGCAGGGTTCACCGGCTCACCGCCGATGAACCTGCTGCGTCTGCACGCCAGTGCGGGCATGGCGAGCGGCGACGGCGTGGCCTTGCCGCTGCCGGCCCACGTGCGTGCGGTGCTGGGGGAGCGCGCGGAAGTGACCTTCGGCGTGCGTCCCGAGAACGTAACGCTGGCGCGCGCTCCTGCCGCGGGTGGACTGCACGTGACCGGGCGCGTGACGGTGGTCGAGCCGATGGGCGCGGAGACCGTCTGCACCTTCGACGTGGCAGGGCAGGCGCTGGTTGCGCGCCTTGCCCCGGACGTGCGTCTGGCACCTGGCGACGCGGTGTCGCTGCAACTCGACGCGGCACGCACGCACTGGTTCGATGCGGCCGACGGCAATGTGCTGTGCGAGGCTGCCGGTGCGCGCGAGGCGGCCTGAGATCGCCCCGGCACCCGTCTCGCCGAGACAGATCATTCGGCAATTCATCCAATCAATAACGACATCGTACGATCAGGAGACAACCATGATCCAACCGTTTGCCCGCCTCGCCGCCGCCACGCTTGCCGCTGCGTTCGCTACCGGCGCAGCCCACGCCGAAACCGTCACCCTCAAGGTGTTTGCCGGCGGCTCCGGCCAGCGCCCGGATCTTGTGCGCAAGGCGCTCGACGACTATGAAAAGCGCAACCCCGGCGTGAAGGTGGCGGTGGAGACCGGTGGCGCTACGTCGGATCAGCAGCGTCAGTACCTGTCGACGCTGCTCAACGCGAAGGACAGCTCGCTCGACGTGTTCATGATCGACATCGTCAACCCGGCCCAATACCTGACGGCCGGCTGGATCGCGCCGCTCGACGCCTATGTCGGCCCGGCCGCCGAAGCGCTCAAGGGCTATCTGCCGGTCTATGCGCGCGCCGACGTTGTCGACGGCAAGGTCGCGGCGCTGCCGGGCTTCGCCGACGGCATGTTCATGTACTACCGCAAGGACCTGCTCGCCAAGTACAACATTGCCGAGCCGAAGACGTGGGACGAGCTGAGTGCTGCCGCGAAGACGATCCAGTCGAAGGAGGGCAACGCCAACCTGCAAGGGCTGTCGATTCAGGGCGCGCCGATCGAAGGCGCCGTCTGCACGTTCCTGCTGCCGTACTGGAGCCAGGGCAAGGACCTGACCGACGCGAGCGGGCGCATGACGCTCGATAAGCGTGCCGCCGTCACTGGCATGAACATGTGGACCGCCATGATGGATCAGGGCGTGATCAAGAAAAACGCCGCTGAAGTGAAGACGGGCGATACCGTCAACGAATTCAAGGCAGGGCAGGCCGTGTTCGCGGTCAACTGGGGCTTTGCGTGGAACCACTTCGAAGCCGACAAGGATTCCGTGGTCAAGGGCAAAGTCGGTGTGATGCCGCTGCCGGCGATGGCGGGCGGGAAGTCGGCCACATGCGTGGGCGGTTGGCAGTGGGCCGTGTCGAACTTCTCCAGGTACAAGCCCGAAGCTGCCAAGTTGATTCGCTACCTGTCGTCGCCTGAAGTCGCGAAGATGCTCGCCGTGCAGGGCTCGCTGATGCCCGTGTTTCCGGCGACTTATCAGGATGCAGACGTGCTGGCGAAGAACCCGTGGTTCCAGTCGGCTGGTCTGATCCTGAATCAGACCGGGCGCGCACGGCCGGTCACGCCGCGCTACAGCGAAGTGTCCGACGTGGTCCGCACCAATACGTCGGCGATTCTCGGCCGGTCGCTGCCTGCCGCTGACGGCGTCGACCAGATCGAAGCTCGCCTGCGGCGCGTGCTGCGCTGAGCGACGTGACTTCGCACCGACGAGAGGAGATCGCGATCATGCCAACCCTGACTTCCCACAGCCCGCCCGGCCCGGCGCCGGTGCGCACGATGCGCGCATCGCGTAGCCTGGCCGACCCGAGCGACGGGCAGCTTGCCGTGCTGCTGTTGTTGCCCGCGGCGCTGCTGCTCGGCCTGATCGTGGTCTATCCGATCGGGCGACTGCTTTATAACGCGTTCTTCGATATCCGGCTCTCGGGGGGCGATACCACGCCGGCCTTCGTCGGTCTGCGCAACTTCATCGACGTGCTGCACGATCCGGACTTCTGGAACGCCACGCGCAACACGTTGCTCATCACCGCGATCACGGTGCCGGGCGCGTTTCTGGTCGGCCTGCCGCTCGCGCTGCTGGCCAACATGCCGTTCAAGCTGCGCTGGCCGATCCGGCTGGCGCTGCTGTTACCTTGGGCGCTGCCGCTGGCGTTCTCGGGCCTGATCTTCGCGTGGTTCTTCAACACCGACTACGGCATCGTCAACGACATCCTGCGCCGGTTGGGCTTCGCGCCGGTGTCGTTCTTGCTGATTCCGGGATGGGCGTTCGCGGCGGTGTGCCTGACCACGATCTGGAAGACGTCGTCGTTCGTTGCGCTGATTCTGCTCGCGGGGTTGCAGACCATTCCGCGCTCGCTGTACGAGGCCGCCGAGGTCGACGGGGCGAGCAAGTGGCAGCAGTTCCGTCATATCACGCTGCCGATGCTGGTGCCGTCGATCGTGGTGGCGATGATCTTCCGCACGATCACGGCGCTGCAAACGTTCGACATTCCGTTCACGATGACGCACGGCGGCCCGGGCAACAGCACCATGACGCTCGCCATGCTGATCAACACCACCACGATCGACTATCTCGACGTGGGTTACGGGTCCGCCCAGGCGGCCTTCATGTTCCTGATCTCGCTGGCCATCAGCGTGGTCTACCTGCGCTTCGTGCGTGGCGGGGGTGACAAATGAAAGCATTCGAGACCCTCTTCGGTGGCGCACGCCTGCGCTGGATCGCCGGTGCGCTGGTGGTCGTCAACGGCTTTTTCCCGGCATTGTGGATCTTGCTGACGTCGCTCAAGAACGAAGCGGAGCTCGTCGCCAAGCCGATCACCTATCTGCCGCACTCCCCGACACTGACGAACTACGTGCACGCGTTCGGCGATCAGCCACTGCTGCTGTTCCTGGCGAACAGCGCGATCGTGGCGCTGGCGTCCACGGCACTGGCCGTGCTGGTGTCGGCCGGTGCGGCTTATGCGATAGCGCGGCTTGACCTGCGCTGGCGCGGGCTGATCCTGTCAGCGATCATCGCCTCGTCGATGTTCCCGCTGGTCACGCTGCTCGTGCCGATCTTCCAGATCATGCGCAGTCTGAACC
>NZ_JAELTP010001003.1 GCF_016428915.1 Pandoraea sp. ASV26 | reverse complement strand
CCCCCCCCCCCCCCCCCCCCCCCCCCCCCCCCCCCCCCCCCCCCCCCCCCCCCCCCCCCCCCCCCCCCCCCCCCCCCCCCCCCCCCCCCCCCCCCCCCCCCCCCCCCCCCCCCCCCCCCCCCCTCCCACCCCCCCCCCCCCCCCCCCCACCACCCCACCACACGGTTCGTCGGCAGCGTCAGATGTGTATAAGAGACAGGGCCTGCTTTCTCGCCGGCCTGATGATTCTGCCGGCCGTGTTCGCCTTCGGGGTGGCGCCGAATGCCGGACCGGGCCTGACCTTCATCACGATGCCTGCGATTTTCGCGCAGATGCCCTTCGGTCAT
>NZ_JAELTP010001002.1 GCF_016428915.1 Pandoraea sp. ASV26 | reverse complement strand
CCCCCCCCCCCCCCCCCCCCCCCCCCCCCCCCCCCCCCCCCCCCCCCCCCCCCCCCCCCCCCCCCCCCCCCCCCCCCCCCCCCCCCCCCCCCCCCCCCCCCCCCCCCCCCCCCCCCCCCCCCCCTCCACCCCCCCCCCCCCCCCCCCCACCACCCCACCACACGGTTCGTCGGCAGCGTCAGATGTGTATAAGAGACAGCTTCATCATCATCAACGACGAATTCCAGCGCGCGCTCGATCAACTGCAATCGGTCTTTACCGCGGTGCGTCTTCGCTTCGCATCGCAGTACGCCCGGCACAAGACGTTGTTCACCGATCTGGACATT
>NZ_JAELTP010001001.1 GCF_016428915.1 Pandoraea sp. ASV26 | reverse complement strand
CCCCCCCCCCCCCCCCCCCCCCCCCCCCCCCCCCCCCCCCCCCCCCCCCCCCCCCCCCCCCCCCCCCCCCCCCCCCCCCCCCCCCCCCCCCCCCCCCCCCCCCCCCCCCCCCCCCCCCCCCCCTCTCACCCCCCCCCCCCCCCCCCCACACCTACACACCACACGGTTCGTCGGCAGCGTCAGATGTGTATAAGAGACAGTGGCAGACCCGCGCGACGATGCGACCGAGGTCGGTCCGATCATTCACATGCGTCAGGTCGAACGCGTGCAGGGGTTCGTCGAACGGGCGGTGGCGGGCGGTGCGCGCGTGTTGTGGGGCGGCACCC
>NZ_JAELTP010001000.1 GCF_016428915.1 Pandoraea sp. ASV26 | reverse complement strand
CCCCCCCCCCCCCCCCCCCCCCCCCCCCCCCCCCCCCCCCCCCCCCCCCCCCCCCCCCCCCCCCCCCCCCCCCCCCCCCCCCCCCCCCCCCCCCCCCCCCCCCCCCCCCCCCCCCCCCCCCCCCCTCACCCCCCCCCCCCCCCCCCCCACCACCCCACCACACGGTTCGTCGGCAGCGTCAGATGTGTATAAGAGACAGCGTGCGAGGTGTTCGAGCGTCTGGACAAGGTCGCAGAAGAAAGCTCGAACGGCTGGAATAACGCAGGTACCGGACACTCGGCGCTTTGCGAACTGAATTACACCCCGATGGACGATAAGGGCAACGT
>NZ_JAELTP010000999.1 GCF_016428915.1 Pandoraea sp. ASV26 | reverse complement strand
CCCCCCCCCCCCCCCCCCCCCCCCCCCCCCCCCCCCCCCCCCCCCCCCCCCCCCCCCCCCCCCCCCCCCCCCCCCCCCCCCCCCCCCCCCCCCCCCCCCCCCCCCCCCCCCCCCCCCCCCCCTCTCCCCCCCCCCCCCCCCCCCCCACACCAACCCACCACACGGTTCGTCGGCAGCGTCAGATGTGTATAAGAGACAGGGCGCGTGAAGGAGACGGATCGTCTTGCTGCCATGGCCATCGAATTGCGCAAGGTCGGGGCAACGGTGGAGGAGGGCGCGGACTATCTGCGCGTTACGCCGCCAGTGTCGTTGACGCCGAACGCGGC
>NZ_JAELTP010000108.1 GCF_016428915.1 Pandoraea sp. ASV26 | reverse complement strand
CCTGAATTTCGAGCGGGCTGACGGGCGCACGCGGGGTGTCCACGGGGGCGGCAGGGGCCTGCGGTGCGGCGACGGCGGGGGGCGTGGATGCCTGGGCCGCAGGTGCAGCAGGTGCAGAGGCGGGGACAGAGGCGGCAGGCGGCGGCGTCACCGGTGCGGGCGTCGCCGGCTGGGCCTTCGCGACCGGGCTTTCGACCGGAGCGCCCGACGATTCGGGCGTTTCCGGTAATTGTGCCGATTCGACGGATTCCGGCGATTCGGTCGATGCGGGGCTCGTCTCGGCGGCCTTGTTACCGCCCGACTTGAAGCGCTTGAAGAAGCTGAACATGGGGTGAAGAACTCGACGTGGGGGCGCGCGGTCGGCGTGCGTCTGTGATTTGTCTTGCCATTCGCGCCGTGCAAAACGCCCTACAATGGGCGGGTCGTTGTTTCCGACGCGGGAAATGCGACGTATTTTATCAGACGCGTATCGACGTCCATGACGGGCGAAAGGGAATCCATGACGGGAACCATGCGCTGGCGACAAGCCTTGGTCGGACTGACCTTGGCCGGTGTGATGAGCCTGAGCCACGCTGCCGACACGACGGGCAGCAAAACGACGGACAACACTTCCGAATTCACGCTATCGAACGGCCTGAGGCTGATCGTGCGCGAAGACCATCGGGCACCGACGGTTGCCCACGTGGTCTGGTACCGCGCGGGCTCGCTCGACGAGTTCAACGGCACCACGGGCGTGGCGCACGCGCTCGAACACATGATGTTCAAGGGCACCAAGACTGTCGGGCCGGGCCAGTTCTCGCGTCAGGTCGCGGCGCTCGGCGGCCGCGAGAATGCGTTCACCAGCAAGGATTACACGGGCTACTTCGAGCAGACGGAAAAGTCGCGACTTCCGGAGATGATGCGTCTCGAGGCCGATCGCATGGCCAATCTCTCGCTCTCGGCCGACGAGTTCGCCAAAGAGATTCAGGTGGTCATGGAGGAGCGCCGGCTTCGCACTGACGACCAGCCGCGCGCATTGCTTTATGAGCAACTGATGGCCGCGGCGCTCGTCGCGAATCCCTATCGTCGCCCGATCGTCGGCTGGATGGACGATTTGCAGCACATGACCGTGCAGGACACGCGCGACTGGTACGAGCGTTGGTACGCGCCGAACAATGCCGTGGTGGTCGTGAGCGGCGATGTCGACCCGGCGCAGGTCAAGCAACTCGCCGAGACGTACTACGGTCCGCTCAAGCAGCGTGCATTGCCGGATCGCCGCCCGCAGAACGAACCGGCACAACTGGGCGTGCGCCGTATTTTCGTAAAGGCGCCGGCCGAGAATCCGCACGTGATGCTCGCGTGGCGTGCGCCGCGCCTGACCGACGTCGAGAAGGATGACGACGTCTATGCGCTGCAAGTGCTCGCTGCCGTGCTCGACGGCTATGGCAATGCGCGTCTGACGAGCCGTCTCGTGCGCGACCAGCGCATCGCCAACGATGTCGGCGCCGGTTATGACGGCGTGGGCCGTGGTCCGCAGTTCTTCATCCTGGATGGCACGCCGGCACAGGGCAAGACCCCCGAGCAGATCGAGAAGGCGTTGCGCGCGCAGGTGGCCGACATCGCTGCCCATGGCGTGACGGAGGCGGAACTGGGACGCGTGAAGGCGCAGGTGGTGGCTTCGCAGATCTACAAGCGCGACTCGGTCTTCGGTCAGGCGATGGAAATCGGTCTGAGCGAAATGGCGGGGATCTCATGGCGGAAGATCGATCGCATGCTCGAAAAGGTGAAGGCGGTAACGCCTGCGCAGGTGCAGGCAGTGGCTGGCAAGTACTTCGGCGACGAGTCCTTGACCGTGGCGACACTGGTGCCGCAGCCGATCGACGAAGCGACACGCAAGCGCCGCGCCCAAGGGGCGGAAGACCTGAAGACCATGCGCTGAGAGAGGCCACAAAATGATGAAAATTTCCGCACTGTTGCGTGCGTTCTCCGTGCCTGCGCGTACGGGCCTTCTGGCCAGCGTTACGGCGGGTGCTTTGGTTGCGGTCATGCCGCTCACCGCGCGGGCGGCGCTGCCGATTCAGAGCTGGGTCTCGCCGTCGGGCGCGAAGGTTCTGCTCGTGGAAAGCCGTTCGATTCCGATGATCGATCTGAACATCGATTTCGACGCGGGCAGCCGCTACGATCCGCCGGGTAAATCCGGGCTGGCGTTGTTCACGGCCGGTCTGCTTGACTCGGGCGCGTCTGCGGCGGGTGGGCGCCCGGCATTGACCGAAGCGCAGATCGCCGACCGCTTTGCCGACGTGGGCGCGATGGAGTCGACCAGTGCCGGGCGCGATGCCGCGACCGTCACCATGCGCACCTTGTCCTCGGCGGCCGAGCGCGACGCGGCGGTGAGCACGATGGCGCAGTTTCTCCAGCATCCGACGTTCCCCGACGCGGTGCTCAAGCGCGAGGCGGCGCGTCTGGCTTCGGCGATTGCCGAAGCCGACACGAAGCCCGACGAGATTGCCGAGAAGGCATTTCGCAGCGCGATCTACGGTAGCCATCCTTACGGCGTGAGCCCGACGGTGGCGAGCGTCAAGGCCGTGAAGCGCGAGGATCTGGTGCGCTTCTACCGCGACATGTACAGCCCGAAACGCGCGGTTGTCACGATCGTTGGCGACATCGATCGTGCGCAGGCGGAGAAGCTCGTCGCTACGCTGATCGACGCCATGCCGGCCGGGGCGACGCCGCCGGCAATGCCGCCGGTGGCGGCGCTGCGCAGTGCCGTGCAGATCGATTTGCCGCATCCGGCCGAGCAGGCGCATATCGTGACGGGGCAGGCGTCGGTGGCGCGTGGCGATCCGGACTACTTCCCCTTGCTCGTGGGGAACTACGTGCTGGGCGGCGGCGGTTTCGTGTCGCGTCTGACGGCGGAAGTGCGCGAGAAGCGCGCGCTGACGTACGGCGTGTCGAGCGCTTTCATGCCGCAGTTGCAAGAGGGGCCGTTCGAGATCAGCTTGCAGACGCGTCGCGAGCAGGCGCCCGAAGCGCTGAAGGTCGTGCGTGAAACGCTCGCGAAGTTCGTGCAGGAAGGGCCGACCGACGCGGAGATGCAAGCCGCGAAGGATAACCTGACCAACGGTTTCCCGCTGCGTCTGGACAGCAACCGCAAACTGTTGGCGAACGTTGCGGCCATCGGCTTCTACAACCTGCCGCTGGACTATCTCGATACCTGGACCAGCAAGGTCGAAGCCGTTACCGCTGCGCAGGTGCGCGATGCTTTCGCGCGTCACGTGCAACCGGAACGGCTTGTCACGGTGGTCGTCGGCCCGAGCGACGTTTTCGGTTCGGCGAGTGCCGGCGCTGCCGCGCCGAGCGGCAAGCCGGCATCGGGCGCCAAGGCGAAGTAAGCGTCGTCTGGCGACGGGCGTCGCGCGATTGGCGCGATGAACGAGGCACGGCACCGGAGATTCCCGGTGCCGTTTTGCTTTGATGGCGATGGTTTGCTTAAGGGCGTCGCGCGTGTTAGCGGAGAATGCGCCGACGCAGCAGCGCCAGCGCGACGGCGAAGCCGACGATGGCATAGACGGCCAGCGCACCGGCATGCAGCCAGGGCAGGTCGATGGCGCGTCCGAGCATGGCCGGGCGGATCAGGGCCACGGCGTGGGCGAGCGGCAACCACTCCGTCACGTGACGTGCCGCCGCCGGGAGTTGCGACAGCGGGAAGAACACTCCCGAGAGCAGCAGCATCGGTGTCATCACGAGCGTTTGGTAGAACATGAAGAAGTCATAGCTCGGTGCGAGCGCCGTCATGACCATCGCCAGACTCGCGAACGCCAGCCCTGCGAGCAGGACGACCGGCAGCACCACGGGCAGGCTTTCGATGCGCGCATAGCCGAGCACGCTCGCCACCACCAGAATGGCGAGGCCGGAGAGCACGGCCTTGCTGGCCGCCCACACGACTTCGCCAAGCACCACGTCGCCCAACGTGAGCGGCGTGTGCATCAGCGCTTCCCACGTGCGCTGTACGTGCATGCGAGAGAAGGCCGAGTACATCGACTCGAAGCTTGCGGAGAACATCACGCTGGATCCGACGGTGCCTGCCGCGAGAAACGCGATGTATGAGGTGCCGTCGACTTCGCCGACCATCATGCCCAGGCCGAATCCCAGCCCGAAGAGGTAGATCATCGGATCGGCCAGATTGCCGAACATCGACGCGATGGCAAGCTTGCGCCAGACGAGGAAGTTGCGCCGCCAGACCCCCATCCACGCGCTTACCCCGGGGAGATAGCGTGGCCCCTCGGGACGGGGTTGATGGTGCGCTTGCGGTGCGGCAGCACGAGGCGCGCTCGCCGTCGCGGCGGAGCCACCTTCCGCACGGGGCGGGCCACCGGGATCGTGTCGATCCTGCTCAGTCATCGCGCATCTCCCGTCCCGTGAGTTTGAGGAAAACGTCTTCCAGATTGGCGCGCCGATGCAGATAGCGCACGCCGGGCTAATCTTGCAGCGTGCTCACGACCGGGGTGGCGTCGCGCACATAGCAGAAGTGGGTCTCGCCGCTGGTCTCGATGCGCTCGGCGAGCGGTGCCAGTTGGGCGAGGAGTGCCTGCGGCACGTCGCCGAAGACCTCCACGACGTCGCAGCCGATCTCCCGCGCGACGAGTTCGGGCGGCGTGCCCTCGGCGATCTTGCGGCCGTTGTCGATCACGCACAAGCGATGACACAAACGTTCGGCTTCTTCCATGAAGTGTGTCGTGAGCAGAATCGTCTTGCCCTCGTTCATCAGCGATTTGAGCCGTTCCCAGATCAGGTGCCGGGCCTGAGGGTCGAGGCCGGTCGTCGGCTCGTCGAGTATGAGCAGATCGGGGTTGTTGACGAGGGCGCGGGCGAGCGTGAGGCGTCGCTTCATGCCGCCCGAGAGCTGGCTCACGCGCGCGTCTGCCTTCGACTCGAGACGCGCGAACGCGAGCAGGGCGGGCACGCGTTCTCTGAGGTCGACGCGGGAAAGTCCGAAATAACGGCCGAAGACGGCGAGGTTCTCGCGTACGGTGAAGTCGGGGTCCAGATTGTCGAATTGAGGCACGACACCGATGCGGCGTCGCGCCTGCGGCGCCAGTCGCGGGACGGACAGGCCGCCGAGCCGGATTTCACCGGCGTCGGGCGTGACCAGTCCCAGCAGCATGCGCAGCGTGGTGGTCTTGCCCGCCCCGTTCGGCCCCAGCAGGCCGAAGCACTCGCCCGGCGCCACGCGCAGCGACAGGTGATCGACCACAGGGCGGCCGTCATAGGCCTTGCATAGCTCAGTTACCTCGATGGCGGCATCGGTCATGGCGAGTCGGGCGGTCTCCTGTTGGGCGGCTGGGCGCGTCTTTCGTGCGGCCTCTGCGTATTGTCGGACATCGACCGGCGAACGCCTGCGCATTGCCTTACGTATTGCGTGCCTTGATGAGGCGGGGATTGCGGGCGATGTGGTATGTTTCGCCTCAACAATGTAGCGTGAATCGACATGATTTTGGATTTCTGGTGCGCGCACCCGCGCGTGCAAACTCGTTTTCGCCCCGGTGACGGTGTGCTCGGCAAGGCTGCGTCGCGGAGGACGGTATGAAGTCCGGTGCAGGCAACTTGGCACGCGGCGCGCCGCAGCAAGTGCGGATCATCGGAGGTCAGTGGAAGCGTACGCCGCTGCCGGTGCCTTCGGGCGACGGTCTGCGGCCCACGCCCGATCGCGTGCGCGAAACGCTGTTCAATTGGCTTGGCCAGGATTTGAGCGGCATGCAGTGTCTCGACGCCTTCGCGGGCAGTGGGGCGCTGGGATTCGAGGCGGCTTCGCGCGGGGCCGCACGGGTGCTGATGATCGAGCAGGCGGCGCATGCCGTGCGGCAGCTTCGTGCCAATCAGGCCAAGCTTGGCGCGAGCCAGATCGAGATCGTGCAGGCCGATGCCCGACGCCTGATAACCACACTCGCACCCGGGGCTTTCGATGTGGTGTTTCTCGACCCCCCGTTTGCGAGTGGTTGGCTGGGTGAGCTGCTGGCGCCTGCGGCCCGTCTGCTGGCGCCGAACGGGGTGATTTACGCCGAATCCGACACCTCCCTGGAGGACGATGCGCTCGCCGCGCTCGACCTCTCGTGCCTGCGCCGGGCGAAAGCCGGAGCGGTGCATTATCATTTGCTTGAATCGATTCCGAAAACCTAGAGACCACAATGAATAAGTACGTAGCAGCGGTCCCCAGCCGCGAGGAGACGTTGGCATGGTAGTGGCGATCTATCCGGGGACGTTCGACCCGCTGACCCGAGGGCACGAAGATCTGGTACGCCGTGCGGCGGGCATTTTCGACAAGCTCATCGTCGGCGTGGCGGATAGCCGAAACAAGAAGCCGTTCTTCGCGCTCGACGAGCGCATCGACATTGCGCGTGAGGTGCTGAGCCACTATCCGAACGTCAGCGTGGAAGGGTTTTCCGGGCTGCTCAAGGACTTCGTGCGCAAGCATCAGGCGCGTGTGATCGTGCGCGGTCTGCGTGCCGTGTCCGACTTCGAGTACGAGTTTCAGATGGCAGGGATGAACCGGTATCTGTTGCCCGATGTGGAAACGATGTTCATGACGCCGTCCGACCAATACCAGTTCATCTCGGGCACGATCGTGCGCGAGATCGCGCAACTGGGCGGCGACGTCAGCAAGTTCGTGTTTCCTTCCGTCGAAAAATGGCTGGTGACGAAAGTCGGCGAGCTGCCCGCGAAGGAATGAGTATCGCGCGCGCCGGTCGGGGGCTTGTGACTGACCGGCGTTGCGATACGACTGGAGGTGCCGTATGGCCTTGATGATTACCGATGAATGCATCAATTGCGACGTGTGCGAGCCAGAGTGCCCGAACGACGCAATTTCGATGGGGGTCGAGATCTACGAGATCGATCCGAACAAGTGCACCGAGTGTGTCGGTCACTTCGATGAACCGCAGTGTGTGCAGGTGTGTCCGGTGGAGTGCATTCCCATCAACCCCGAATACGTCGAGACGCCCGCGCAACTGCTCGAGAAGTACACCCACCTGCAAGCGGACAAGGCTGTCTGAGCGGCGTTTCGCCGCTCATGTGTGCGCAGCCCCTTCGCTTACTTCCCCGGCGTGGCGTGCAGACGCATCATCGCCTTTTCCATCTCGCCTTTGACGACCAGATCGACGATGTCGAGTGAGCGCGACATCGCGTCGTCGATCTGCGCCTGCTCTTCCTTGCGCGGCGGCTTGAGTACGAAGTCCACGACTTGTTGCTGACTGCCCGCCGGTTGCAGTGTGCGCGGATGACCGATGCCCAGACGAAGCCGCCAGAACTCGGGCGTCGTGAGGTGCGCGGCGATGTCCTTCAGGCCGTTGTGCCCTCCGCTGCCACCCCCGCGCTTGAGCTTCACGGTGCCGGGCAGCAGATCGAGTTCGTCGTGCACGACGAGAATTTCGTCCGGCAGAATCTTGTAGAAGCGCGCGAGCGCCACGACCGACTGTCCCGAGCGGTTCATGAAGGTCTGCGGTTCGAGCAGCCACACTTCCTGACCGGCGATGCGAGTCCGCGCGGAGAACCCGTTGAAGTTCTTCTGCATGGATAGCGACGTGCCGCATTGTTGCGCCAGCGCATCGACGAACCAGAAGCCGGCATTGTGACGCGTCGCAGTATATTCGGCGCCCGGATTGCCGAGCCCTACGATCAGCTTGATCATTTCGGTATCAGGATTTTGGCGCGCCTGCGCTCAGGCATGCGCACCGCCACAATAAAAAAACCCGCCGGACATGACGTCGCGGCGGGTCTTGCATCCAGCGTCGCCGCTGAAAGCTAACGCACTAGGCTTAGGCAGCCGGCGTTTGGCCTTCGGCAGCCGGGGCAGCCGCTTCGTCAGCAGCAGCACCCGCCGGTTGCACGGCTTGTGCGACCACCGGATTTTCTTGCTCGACGTGCAGCGTCAGCGTCACGCCGGCGGGCAGCTTGACGTCCTTGGCATGCACCGACTGGCCAGCTTCCAGCTTCGACAGGTCAACTTCCAGGAATTCCGGCAGCTTGCCCGGCAGGCAGTTGATGTCCAGTTCGTTCACGGTGTGGCTGATCACGTTCGACGCCAGCTTCACGGCCGGGGCGTTCTCAGCGTTCAGGAAGTGCAGGGGCACCTTCACGTGGATCGACTTGTTCGGATCGACACGTTGGAAATCCACGTGCAGAACCAGTTGCTTGAACGGGTGATACTGCACATCGCGCAGCAGCACTTGTTCGGTCTTGCCGGCAACTTCCAGCTCGAGAATCGACGAGTGGAAAGCTTCCTTGCGGAGGGCATGCCACAGGGCGTTGTGATCGAGTTCGATCAACTGAGGATCGACGTTACCACCGTACACGATGCCCGCGGTCTTACCGGCATTGCGCAGGCGGCGGCTCGCACCCGTACCTTGCTGATTACGCTCAAAAGCGACGACTTTCATAACAACTCCTTGTACTGCCCGCGACCAGGCAGTGATTTCTTCCCGAATGCGGTGCGAAAAAACGCAGGCTTCAGGAACGACAAAGGCGGGGAGATGCTCCCCGCCGACATAACAACGGCGCCGCACAGGCGCCGCCGCAAAATTCTACCGAACGCTTATTCCGCGAACAGCGACATGACCGAGTCGCCGCGACGAATACGAGAGAACGTTTCGGCGAGCAGATTGGCACAGCTCAACTGGCGAATCTTG
Source organism: Pandoraea sp. ASV26 (assembly GCF_016428915.1). GTDB lineage: Bacteria > Pseudomonadota > Gammaproteobacteria > Burkholderiales > Burkholderiaceae > Pandoraea. Next base: position 9,009 of record NZ_JAELTP010000108.1, on the reverse strand, counting down.
CCGCCCTTCGAGTCGTCGCGCAGCGGAATCGTATCCGTCACGACCACTTCGTCCAGCTCCGAGGCGTTGATACGGGCCGCAGCACCACCGGAAAGCACCGGGTGCGTGCAATATGCATAAACCTTCTGTGCGCCACGCTCTTTCAGCACTTGCGCGGCCTTGCACAGCGTGCCGGCGGTGTCGACCATGTCGTCCATGATGACGCAGGTACGGCCGTCGACTTCACCGATGATGTTCATCACTTCAGCCACGTTGGCCTTCGGACGACGCTTGTCGATGATGGCCAGATCGCAATGCAGTTGCTTTGCGAGAGCACGGGCACGCACCACACCACCGACGTCCGGCGAAACCACCAGCAGGTTTTCGTGGTTCTGCTCGCGCACATCAGCCAGCAGCAGCGGCGAAGCGTAGATGTTGTCGACCGGGATATCGAAGAAACCCTGAATCTGGTCGGCATGCAGGTCCATCGTGATGATGCGCTCGACGCCTGCGATTTGCAGCATGTTGGCTACGACCTTTGCCGAGATCGCCACGCGCGCCGAACGGGGGCGACGATCTTGACGGGCATAGCCGAAATACGGGATGGCAGCGGTGATCCGGCCGGCAGAAGCGCGCTTGAGCGCGTCGACCATGATCATCAGTTCCATCAGATTGTCGTTGGTCGGAGCGCACGTCGACTGGAGGACAAAGACGTCCTTGCCGCGCACGTTTTCCTGAATCTCGACCTGGATTTCCCCGTCGGAGAAGCGGCTTGCCATTGCCTTGCCGAGCGGAATGCCAAGGGTGTCTACGACCGCGTGGGCCAGGGCGGGATTGGCGTTCCCGGTGAAGACCATTAGGTTATCACTACTCATCTGGCTACCTGCGGAACGTTTGGATTGCTGACACTGCACGACAGAGAAATTGGCAGGGGAGGAAGGACTCGAACCCTCGTATGCCGGAATCAAAATCCGGTGCCTTAACCAACTTGGCGACTCCCCTACACTAACCGATGCCTTTGATGCGTCGTAGGAAACGCAACAAAGTAAAACTTTTTCACGCAAATCCGAACAGCGGGTGTTCGGCCAGACTGGAGGTCACTTGACCGAGCCAGTGCTCTGGCAATCGCCTGCATGCCGCTTCCGCTTCTGCCTTCGTGTCGAATGCTGCAAACACGCTGGCGCCGGATCCTGTCATGCGTGCCGTGGTGAAGGTTCTGAACCAGTCAATCACAGCAGCGACTTCCGCGTATTCTCGAACCACCGCCGCCTGCATGTCGTTACGGAAGATTTCGTCCGTTTCGAGCATGTTTTTGCTGGCGTGCTCAAGAAAGAACGCCATTGTGACGATCTTCGTATCCCTTGTCAACAGGGGGTCGCCAAATATTTTGTTGGTCGCCACGTGTACGCGCGGGTTCACGACGAGGAAGTGTCGTTGCGGCAGATCCACGGCGTGCAGCTCCTCGCCCAGCCCCTCGGCGAAGGCATTGCGGCCGAAGACGAAAAACGGCACGTCGGCCCCGAGGGTCAACGCGAGCGTCTGGAGTTCTGCGCGCGGCAGGTCGAGTTGCCACATGCGATTGAGCGCGAGCAGTGTCGTGGCGGCATCCGAACTGCCGCCCCCAATGCCGCCGCCCGCCGGCAGCCGCTTCTCGATGGCAATGTCCACGCCGAAGCGCACGCCGCAATGGGCCTGAAGCAGACGGGCTGCCCGCACGGTGAGATCGGTCTCCGGCGGCACGCCCGGCAGCGGGTTGGTGTGCACGATCTGGGCATCGTCCCGGCGCTCGAAGTGCAGCGTATCGGCCCAGTCGATCAGTTGGAAGGCGGTTTGCAGCTCGTGATAGCCATTCGGCCGGCGTCCCACGATATGCAGGAACAGGTTCAGCTTGGCCGGGGCCGGGCAGTCACGCAGGATTTCGTACATGGCGATGCGAAACGATGGCTATCGGACAGCGTCGCTTCAACGTCGCGACGCCGGTGTCCGGAAATTGGGGGAGCGCTCCTGAGGCGGTCCGATCGGTCGGATCGGTTCGACCGATGGGGGATCGAATGGGATCCGCATTCGCAGGGGCGCTCACGATGCTCGATAGACGTCTGATCGGGCGGCGCCAAGGATAGCACCGTCGCGGCGACGGCGCCCGTGCGGGATTGGCGATGTGGACGTTGATGTTGACGTCGCCATCGCAATCGCCATCGCCATCGCAGGGCAAGGCAGCGGCAAACGGTCCTGCAAGACGTCCCGCGCTTACTCGTCGATCACCAGTCGCACGCCGAGTGGCGAGCCGTCGAGATCTCGGGAAAGGTCGATGCGCTTGACGCGCAACGGCGAGCCGTCGAAGTAGGCCTGATAGTCGATCGTCCAGCCGTCCTGCTTCAGATGCGTCGGTCGTTGCGTCTGTGGATCGCGCTCGATGCTCGCTTGCGAACCCGGCGCGCTCTGCATGCGCAGCCAATAGCGCAGGCCGCCTACCGGCAGTGCAAAGCCCAGTGCGTCGTGCATGACATCTTCGAGTCGCGGGCCCGTCAGCGGTGCCTTGCCGGGCAACTCGAGCGACGCGCTGCGTGGGTTCTCACGCACGATCGCCTGCGTCTGTCCGAGCGGATCGAGCAACTGGACGGTCGCGTTCTCGCCGTTTTGCTGCCAGTCGAAATTGCCGTACGTGTTGCGTGCCTCGCCGTTCTGCTCGTAACGCACCGAGAAACGACCGCGATAGTGCTCGACGCTGGCGCCGTCCGACGGCGTGAGCGGCGCCGGCGGCGCGAGGCTCGCGCAACCGGTGGCGAGCATGGCGGCAGCACACGCGAGCGCGAGCCTCAGCGTCAGGGCGCGGGCCGAGCGTGACACAACCGACGAGAACGACACCGGGTGCTGCGAAAACGACGACATCATCCGCATTACGGGGTCACGTTGTAGCGCTTCATGGTCGAGCGCAGGGTGTCATCGTCACCATCGAGCTTGACGGCTTCACGCCAGGTCTTGCGCGCCTCGTCCTGCTGGCCCGATTCCCACAGCACCTCACCCAGATGCGCGCCGATCTCCGCCTGCGCCTGAATGCCATAGGCGCGACGCAGCAGATCGAGGGCCTGTTGCTTGTCGCCGAGGCGATACTTCACCCAGGCCAGACTGTCCATGATGTACGGATCGTCCGGCGCGAGCGACGACGCCTTCTGCAGCAGCTTGAGCGCTTCCGGCAGACGCGTATTGCGCTCGGTCAGCGAATAGCCCAGCGCGTTGTAAGCCTGGGCGTTATCGGGCTGAGACGTCATGACACGGCGCATCGCCTTTTCCATCACGTCGTAGTGCTTGTTCAGCTCGGCCACCATGCCGTACTGATAGAGCAGATCCGGATCGTCGGGATTGTTCTTGACCTCGACGGCGAGCAGCTTCTCCGCGTCGTCGTAGCGCTTGGCCTTGACGAGCAGATCCGACTCGGCGCGCTTGAGCGCGAGTTGCTCGCGCGGGTCGCTCGACTTGATGCCGTGCAGCAGCGCACGGCCCTCTTCGACCTTGCCCTGATCGGCGAGCAATTGTGCGCGCCCGATCTGTGCCGGCAGATAGGCGTTGCTGTCTTCGCGAATCTTCGAGAGCCACTTGTCGGCGGCCGGGTAGTCCTTGCGATCCTGCGCGATTTGCGCGAGATAGACGTAGGCCTGCGCGCCGTCGGTGTTCTGTTGCTCGGCCTCTGCCGCGTACTTTTGCAGATACTGCTCGGCGTGCTCCGGATGCTTCGCATGCAGGTTGAGCAACGCGAGCGCCATCAGGGTCGAGAGTTCGTGCGGATAACGCGTCTCCAGCGTCTCGAACTGCTTTTGTGCGGCGTCGAGCTGATTGTCGGCGAGCAGCAGCTTGGCGTAGGCGAAGCGGGCTTCCTTGGCGTTCGGATTGCGATCGAGGAACGTCTTCAACCCGGCAATGGCGCTGGTGCGCTCTTCCGGGCCCATCTGACCGTAAAGCAGGGCCGCCGCTTCGTAGTCGGGCTTGAGCTTGAGCGCTGTTTCGAGCGAAGTGCGTGCCCCGGCGGTGTCGCCCGCATCGAGTTGCGAGCGGGCGATGGCCAATTGCGCCTCGGGACGCTGCATATCGTTCGCCAGCATGCGTTTGAGCGAATCGACGCCAGTGGCGCGCTCCGGACTGCGCGCAATCATCTGTTGCAGTTCGAGAATGGCCTGACCGCGACGCGCTTCGGGCACCTTGTTCAGTTCTTCGACGAGCAGCGGTTCGGCTTCCGCCACATGACCGGTGCCGACTTCGAGGCTCGCGAGCAACTGCGAGGCCGGACGCCACGACGGATCGAGCTGATGCCACAGGCGCGCGGCGATCAGTGCATCGCCGAGCTGACGCGCGCCGAGCGCAATCTCGACGGCGCGGCGCGCCATGCGCGGATCCTTCGTTCGATTGGCCAGTGCGACGTAGGTGTTGAAGGCCGGGGCGAGATTGCCTTGCTGGAGGCTCAACTCGGCGGCCATCACTTCGAAGACGATCTCGCTGGAGAGCGCAACGTTCGGCAGCTTTTCGCGAGGGATCTCCGCCGTGGGCTTGACGTCATCACTGTCGTCGTCCGCATCGGTGTCGCTCGCAGCGCGCGGGGCGCTCGCCTTGGACGGCGTGGCAACCGGGGCGCTGGCCGGGGCGGCGGGCGCCTTCGGTGCCGTTTGCGCGACCGGTCCGGTCTGCGCGAACGCGTTCGAAGATGGCAGGAATGCCATGATGGCACTGGCGCAGGTCACGCCGAGCGCCGTTGCGCCGGCCCACGCCCCGCGTGCGAGTGCGCCGCGCAGGCGCAAAACCACGGGTGCCACGGTTAGCACAGAAGGGGCGGCGGCGGGAATGGACTGGAATCGGGTGTTCGGCATAGGGATCCACGGCAGGTTTCGAGCGATTGTAGCGCGCCCGATACAATAGAGTCTAAATCCTCAGCAAACGTTCGCAGGCATGCCTGAACTCCCGGAAGTCGAAGTCACCCGCCGCGGTATTGCGCCGCACGTGGCGGGCACGCGTATCGCGCGTATCGAGGTGCGCAACGCCTCGCTGCGTTGGCCGGTGCCCGACGGGCTCGACGCGCTCCTGCGCGGCGAAACGCTCATCGGCGTGACCCGTCGCGGCAAGTACCTGCTGCTGGAATACGCCCCCGGCTGGCTGCTCGTGCATCTGGGCATGACCGGTACGTTGCGCGTCATGCCCGAGCCCGGGGCGCTGCCCGTCGCCGGGGTGCACGACCACATCGATCTCGTTTTCGAACGATGCGCGCTGCGCTATCGCGATCCTCGCCGCTTCGGGGCAGTGCTGTTCCACCCCCGCTCGGCCGGCGACGTGCTTCTCCATCCGCTGCTCGCCAGTCTCGGTGTGGAACCGCTCACGGACGACTTCGACGGCCACTGGCTGTATGCCGGCACGCGAGGGCGCACGGTCGCGATCAAGCAGGCCTTGCTCGCAGGCAGCATCGTCGTGGGCGTGGGCAATATCTACGCGTCGGAAAGCCTTTTCCGGGCGGGCATCCACCCGCGCATGCCGGCCGGCAAGCTTTCCCGGCCGCGCGCAGAAAAGCTCGCCCGCGCGGTCAAGGACGTGCTCGCGGCGGCCATCGAGAAGGGCGGCAGCACGTTGCGCGACTTTGTCGGCAGCGACGGCAAGAGCGGTTATTTCCAGCAAGAGTATTTCGTCTACGATCGTGCGGGACAGCCCTGTCGTGTCTGCGGCACGCCCATCCGGCAGATCGTGCAGGGGCAGCGCTCGACGTTCTTTTGCCCGCATTGTCAGAAATAACGCAGCGGCCACGGCAGACCGAGCGGCCAGGAAGTCCGATCCGGCGCCGTCTGCCACGGACCGCGGCAAACGAATTCCCCCCGAAACCGATATGAACGATTCGTCCAACCCGTCCAGCCCCTCCAGCGCCACCCCCGCCAACTCGCTTGCGGGCACTTTTGCCGAGCGTCTGATCGCCTGGCAGGCCGAGCACGGCCGCCACGATCTGCCGTGGCAGAACACGCGCGACGCCTATCGCATCTGGCTATCCGAGATCATGTTGCAGCAGACGCAGGTCGCCACGGTGATCCCGTATTACGGACGGTTTCTCGAACGCTTCCCCGACGTCGCTGCGCTCGCGAGTGCCCCGCAAGACGACGTGATGGCGCTCTGGAGCGGCCTGGGCTACTACTCGCGGGCGCGCAACCTGCATCGCTGCGCGCAGGTGGTGGTTGCCGAGCATGGCGGACGTTTCCCGTCCGACCCGGAGACGCTCGCCACGTTGCCCGGCATCGGCCGCTCGACGGCCGCCGCGATTGCCGCGTTTGCCTACGACGCGCACGCCGCGATTCTCGATGGCAACGTCAAACGGGTGCTGGCACGAGTGTTCGGTATCGAAGGGTTTCCGGGCACGCCGAAGATCGAGCGCGAAATGTGGGCGTTGGCCGAATCGTTGCTCCCCGAAAGCGATTTGCCGGCCTATACACAGGGGATGATGGACCTTGGCGCTACCCTGTGCGGACGTGGCAAGCCGCGTTGCGGCGAGTGTCCGTTCGACAGCGATTGCGTTGCCCATTCGACGGGGCGCGAACGGATACTGCCGACCGCCAAGCCCAAGAAGGCGCAGCCTGAGCGCTATGTCGATGTGCTGGTAATTTGCTCGGGCGAGCGAGTGTTGTTCGAGCGACGTCCGGACAGTGGCATCTGGGGCGGGCTGTGGAGCCTGCCGGAACTGACGCCGCCGACCGGTGAGCGAGCGGTGGACGATGCGTCGCTGCGCGAGCGTCTGACGGCGCATGCTGCCGCGCTCGGTGCGACTCAGGGGGCGGTGCGCTCGCTCGTGCCGCTGCATGGCCTCACGCACGTCTTCACGCATTTCCGTCTGCACTTGCGCCCGTGGCTGGTGACGCTGTCCACGCCGGCGGCCACATCGGCAGTGCCGTCGACCGGCTCGTCATACGCATGGCTCGACGCGGCCGGTGTTGCCGCTGCGGGCTTGCCGTCGCCGATCCGCAAGATTGCCGACGCCCTGTCCATCGTTTCGCAGGGTGACGGCCAGTTGTCGCTGCCCGCGTGAATCAGGCCGTCGGGTCGAGCGGGGCGAGTTCGCGATGGCGCACCAGCACGCCGGCCTCTTTGCGAAAGCGCTCGCCCAGGGTCTCGGCGATGAACACGGAGCGGTGCTGGCCGCCCGTGCAGCCGATCGCCACCGTCAGATAGCTGCGGTTGTCGCGCATGAAGCTCGGCAGCCACTTCTTCAGATAAGCGCTGATATCGTTGATCATCTCGTCGACTTCCGGGATGGCCGACAAGAAGTCGATTACCGGCTGATCGCGACCGGTTAGCGGACGAAGCTGCGTGTCGTAATACGGATTGGGCAGCGAGCGGACGTCGAACACGAGATCGGCGTCGAGCGGCACGCCGTGCTTGAATCCGAAGGATTCGAACATCAGCGTGAGCCCGGTGTGATCGTGCTGCACGAATTCGCGAATCCAGCGGCGCAGGGCACTCGCGCGCAAGTTGCTGGTGTCGATCTGGTGGCCGAGTTCGGTCACGCTGTTGAGCATCTCGCGCTCTTTCTCGATCGCCTCGACGAGCGAGCCAGTCGGCGAGACGGAATCGTCGCCCGGGGCCGAGAGCGGATGGCGGCGGCGCGTCTCGGAGAAGCGCTGCAAAAGCGTTTGCGTTGTGGCGTTCAGGAATAGCGCACGCACATCGTGGCCGAAGCGACGCAGGCCACCGATGATCGGTGGCAGATCGGCGAGTGAGCCACCGCTGCGCGCGTCGATGGCGACGGCGAGGCGTGTGTAGTTCTGCGTTTCGAGATATTCGGCGAGCTCAGGCAGAAAGCGCGACGGCAGATTGTCGACGCAGTAGTAACCCGCATCCTCGAGGACGTTCAGGGCGAGCGATTTGCCAGAACCCGAAACGCCGGTAATCAGTACGATCTTCATGACATTTCCCGGAGACAACCATCATGGTAAGCGATTGTGTCGTAAGGGTGTCGAGCCGACGAAAACACGAACGTTCCGTAAGCTTTCGCTCGTTTTGAGAGAAATGGCGTCGCACAAGCGAAAACGGCGCCCATAGGGACGCCGTTGGCTATGCGTTGGCGGGAGAAAGGTCTCAGGCCGACGGCTTGCTCGACAGACACGACTTCATGAACGTTTTGCGGTCGTCGCCCTTCTTGTCTGCGGCCATTGCATTACAGCTTTTCATCTTTTCCTGCTGGGTCGGCTTGGCGGCAGCGGCCGGCTTGCTCGAAAGGCAATCTTTCATGAACGCCTTGCGATCGTCACCCTTCTTGTCACCAGCTTGCGCATTGCAGGTACCCATCTTGTTCTGTTGGGAGTTGGCTGCCTTGGGAGCAGGCGCCGGGGCGGCCGTCTGGGCAAACACGGGCGATGCGAGCAGCGGGGATACCAGAAGCCATGCAGCGAGTGCTTTTTTCATGATTGTCTCTCCATAAGGTCGACACGCACGGGACACGGGAAGGGACCGCGTGGCGATTACAACATGAAAGAAAACGCGCCGCAATCGCGCGGCGTTGACAGAAAAAAGCGGAAATGGCGGTAAACCCCGGTGATTCGGACGACAACTGGCGCCCGCCCGGGGGGAACTCAGAGCAGCCTGCCCTGCATGCCGTCCGGGTCCTGCATGGCCTGGCGCTGGCGCTCCATGAAGTCCTTGAGGGTATCGATGCCGCGCAGTTGCAGGATCGTGTTGCGCACGGCGGCTTCGACCAGCACCGCGAGGTTTCGCCCGGCGGCCACTTGCAGGATGACCTTGTTGATGGGCAGGCCCAGCACGTCGACCGTCTGCGCTTCGAGCGGCAGGCGCTGGAATTCGCCGTCGGGGCGGCGCACCAACTGAACGATCAGTTTGAGCTTCATCTTCCGGCGCACGGCCGTCTCACCGAAGATCGTCTTGATATCGAGCAGGCCCAGGCCACGCACTTCCAGCAGGTTTTGCAGCAGCGGCGGGCAACGGCCTTCGACGAAATCCGGCCCGAGACGCACGAAATCGACGGCGTCGTCCGCCACGAGCCCGTGACCCCGGCTGATC
>NZ_JAELTP010000998.1 GCF_016428915.1 Pandoraea sp. ASV26 | reverse complement strand
CCCCCCCCCCCCCCCCCCCCCCCCCCCCCCCCCCCCCCCCCCCCCCCCCCCCCCCCCCCCCCCCCCCCCCCCCCCCCCCCCCCCCCCCCCCCCCCCCCCCCCCCCCCCCCCCCCCCCCCCCCCTTTCTACCCCCCCCCCCCCCCCCCCCACCAACCCACCACACGGTTCGTCGGCAGCGTCAGATGTGTATAAGAGACAGGTCCTAGGCGGTAACGAGAAAATGCCCGGCACGAGTGCCTACATCGGCATGGGCCGGGTCTTCACGCGAGATCTCGAGCGCATGCATGGCCAGTTCGCGGGCAAGTGTCCTTTCACCCAAGTGGGCC
>NZ_JAELTP010000997.1 GCF_016428915.1 Pandoraea sp. ASV26 | reverse complement strand
GCTGATCTACAAAAAATGAACGACCACGGGGGGCGACGCACCGAAAGTGTGTCGCCGTGACACGCGGAAAATCCCCCGGATCGGGACAACAAGACAAGACAGCGCCACCTACGCGATGCGTGACATCCTGTCTCTTATACACATCTGACGCTGCCGACGAACCGTGTGGTGGGTTGGTGTGGGGGGGGGGGGGGGGGGTTAAGAGGGGGGGGGGGGGGGGGGGGGGGGGGGGGGGGGGGGGGGGGGGGGGGGGGGGGGGGGGGGGGGGGGGGGGGGGGGGGGGGGGGGGGGGGGGGGGGGGGGGGGGGGGGGGGGGGGGGGGGGGGG
>NZ_JAELTP010000996.1 GCF_016428915.1 Pandoraea sp. ASV26 | reverse complement strand
CCCCCCCCCCCCCCCCCCCCCCCCCCCCCCCCCCCCCCCCCCCCCCCCCCCCCCCCCCCCCCCCCCCCCCCCCCCCCCCCCCCCCCCCCCCCCCCCCCCCCCCCCCCCCCCCCCCCCCCCCCCTCTCTCCCCCCCCCCCCCCCCCCCACACAAACACACCACACGGTTCGTCGGCAGCGTCAGATGTGTATAAGAGACAGTCATAGGGCTGTGCGTTCGTCGAACTCACTGTCTTGCCGTACAGCGAGTCCACGCCGATCAGATCGAAACGCAATTCGCTCGTCTGTACGCCCGTCAGCGCCAATCGCTCGCGCACGATCTCGATGG
>NZ_JAELTP010000107.1 GCF_016428915.1 Pandoraea sp. ASV26 | reverse complement strand
GTATCAACGTGCGCCGCAGGAGCAAATCCAGGCCGCGCTTGCGGGTCTCGCCCGCAAACAACAGCAGGCGGAGTTGCAGGCCAGCTACGCGGACCAAATGATTGCGGGCACGCTCCCCGATGCGCTCAAGGGCAAGGAACTGCTCTTGCTGTTCCGCCCGGACAAGAACGCCATCGAGTGGAAGGCGCTCGACGCTGCGGCCAGCGCACTGGGCAAGACGCATGCCGAGGTGATGCTTGCCTGTGGCGGCATTGCGTCGCCGCGCGCGTATCACGAGGCGGCGTTCCTCTACGAATACTTCCCGCGCGGTACCGGCTTCCCCGACGTGGGGCCGGTGCCGTTGCCGGGCGACGATCTGCCGCTCGCTGACGTGCAGGCGTTCTCCATCGACGATTCGACGACGACGGAAATCGACGACGCCCTTTCGGTCCAGATGCTGCCCGACGGCCTGCTGCGCGTGGGTATCCACATCGCGGCCCCCGCGCTCGGAATCACGCGCGGCGACGCCATCGACGAGATCGCGCGCGTGCGTCTGTCGACGGTCTACGCGCCGGGCGAGAAGATCACGATGCTGCCCGATGCGGTGGTCGAGGCTTACACGCTCGCCGAGGGCGGTGCGCGTCCGGCGTTGTCGCTGTATGTGGTGGCCAAAGCCGACACCTATGAGATCGTGGCGACCGAGACGCGTGCCGAACGGGTGCCGATCTCCGCGAACCTGCGTCACAACGAACTCGACTCGATCATCACGGCCGAGACGCTGGCCGACGGTAGCGGCGACTATCCGCACAAGGAAGAGCTGCGTTTGCTGTGGCCGTTCGCGCAGTCGCTCTACGACAAGCGTCAGGCCGCGCGCGTGGGCTACGGCCTGCGCCCCGAAGTGCAGAACAAGACCGACTTCAATTTCTACGTCGATGGCGAGCACGTCACGATCAAGCAGCGTCTGCGTGGCGCACCGCTGGATCTGATCGTGGCCGAGATGGCGATTCTCGCGAACAGCCGCTGGGGACGCCTGCTGGCCGAATGCGGCGTGCCGGGCATCTACCGTGCCCAGCGCGCCTATGGGGTGAACCGTACGCGCATGCAGACGTCGCCGGCGCCGCACGAAGGCCTTGGCGTCGAACAGTACGCGTGGAGCACGTCGCCGTTGCGTCGCTACGTCGACCTCGTGAACCAGTGGCAGTTGATCGCTTGCGTGCGTCACGGCGTGACGGCCAAGCTGGCAGCCCCCTTCAAGCCGAAGGACGCCGATCTGTATGTCACCGTGTCGAGCTTCGAAGCCGCCTATGCCGCCTACGGCGAGCATCAGAGCCGCATGGAGCGTTACTGGTGCCTGCGCTGGCTGCTTCAGGAGAACAAGTCGCAGGTGCAGGCGAGTGTGCTCAAGGGCGACACGGTGCGTCTGAACGATATTCCGCTCACGCTCATCGTGCCGGGCCTCGGTCTGCTCGCGCGTGGCACGCAGGTCATGCTCGACGTGCTGTCGCTCGACGTCGTCACGCTCAGTATCTCGGTGCGTCTCTCGCAGGTGCTCGGCGCCAGCCAGACAGTGATTGGCGATGACGATGACGAAGGCGGCGAAGGTGAGGGTGGTGAAGGCGCTGACGGTGCTGAGGGTGCCGAGGGTGCTGACGGTGCCGAAGGCGCGGACGGTGGCGAGGGGACTGATGGCGCCGATGGCGACGGCAACGTCGACAGCGAAAGCCGCAGTGACGACGAGGCCGCATCGGCCTCGCCCGACACGAGCGCGCGCGCTGCGCAGTCGGCTGAAGCCGGCGCCGAAAGCTCGCCGCTCGCTGCTGCGCTCATGGCTGCGGGCGCTCACGACGCCTCAGCCAGCCCGGCGTGCTGAAACCGGCGCTCGCTTCCGGCCATCGGGTCGCGGCGCGACGCCGCGGCTGGTCGTTCGTGCGCGAGCATCCGCTCGCCACGGGCCTCGTGTTTTCGGCCGTGGTTCATCTGCTCGCGCTGGCGGTGCACTTCGTCGCGCCCGACAGCTTCCGGCTGCACAGCGCCGACTCGCCGCTCGAAGTCGTGCTCGTCAACGCGAAGTCGGCCAACGCGCCGGATAAGGCTACCGCGCTTGCGCAGGCCAATCTCGTGGGCGGTGGCGAGCACGACGGTGAGCGCGCGACATCGCCGTTGCCGTCGCGTGCCGTCGAGCGCGACGGTGCGCCCGTCGCACAGATCCAACGCAACGTGAGCGAGCTCGAAGCGGCGCAGGAGAAGTTGCTCTCCCAACTGCGCAGTCAGTACGCAGCCACGCCGGAGTCGCAGCGCAATCGCGCCGACGCCCCGCAACGCGCGAATGGGTTCGACGATCAGAACGTCGACCAGCAGATCGCCCGCCTGCAAGCCGAGATCGACAAGCAACTGCGTGCCTATCAGACCCGCCCGAAACGCGGTCAGGTCACGGCCAACACGCGCGAAGTGGCGTATGCACGCTATTTCGATACGCTGCGTCATCGCGTGGAGCGCTACGGTACGGAACACTTTCCGCAGATCGGTAACGAGCGCCTGTATGGTGAGTTGATCGTCACGCTCAACGTGAATCAACGCGGTGGGCTCGGATATCACAAGGACGGCTGGGATGTCACGGGCGTGGAGGTCACGCGAAGCTCCGGCAATCGCGATCTGGACCGCCGCGCGGTGGCGATCGTGCAGGCCAGCGCCCCCTTCGGCGAGTTCTCTGCCGAGATGAAACAGCGCTACGACATTCTCGAAATCGTCACGCGCATGACGTTCTCACGTCAGGGCGTGCAGGCCGAAACGCTGGTCGCGCCGCCGGGGGGCACGACACCGTAATTCGTGGCATCGCGGTGATTTCCTGCCCGGAAAGACTTTCCAAATATTTCTATAATTGCCAGGTTTTCTCCGGCTCTTGGAAAGTCCGCCATGAAATGGATCGTCCTGGCGATCTTTGCTGCTTGTGCGGTGTACGTGCATTTCCGCGGTAAGGTGCGCCATCAGTTTTTCCGCCAACTCTCCGACCATTCGACGTTTCTGTCGCCACTGAACGTGTTCATGTACATGTTCTCCCGTGTGCCGACCACGCCGTATCTGAAAGTCGAAAACTTCCCTGAGCTCGAGCCATTGCGCCAGCACTGGGAAGCGATTCGCGCCGAAGCGATATCGCTGGTCGAAGCGAAACGCGTCAAGGCGTCTGACAAGTACAACGACGTCGGCTTCAATTCCTTCTTCAAGTCGGGTTGGAAGCGCTTCTACCTGAAGTGGTATGACGATGCGCATCCGTCCGCGACTGAACTCTGCCCGGTGACTACCGCACTCGTGCGCCAGATCCCGACGATCAAGGCGGCGATGTTCGCCGAACTGCCGCATGGCAGCCGCCTCGTGCGTCACCGCGATCCGTTTGCCGGGTCGCTGCGGTTTCACCTCGGGCTGGTCACGCCGAACGACGAGCGCTGCTATATCGATGTCGACGGACAGCGTTACAGCTGGCGCGACGGCGAGGCCGTGGTGTTCGACGAGACCTATATCCACTATGCCGAGAACCATAGCGGTCGGACCCGTCTCATTCTGTTCTGCGACGTCGAGCGCCCGATGCGCTACCGCTGGACGCAGGCGATCAACCGCTGGTTCGGACGTCACCTGATCGGTGCCGCGGCGTCGCCCAACGAGGCGGGCGACCGGACTGGCGGGCTGAACAAGCTGTTCAAGTATATTTACGCGATCCGCGTGGTCGGCAAACGCCTCAAGGCGTGGAACCGCTACGTGTACTATGCCGTGAAATGGACCTTGTTCGGTGGCGTTGCGCTGTGGATCTTCTGGTGATCGACGCTCGCCGATCCTCGGCCAAACGCCGTATTTGACGTATGCAACAGCGTCGCCCGCGCGAAAGCGGGCGCCGCGTCTTTGAAAACGATGACAAACCAAACGCCATCCGGGGATCTGCCGGCCGATCGCTACGCCGTGATCGGTCATCCAGTCGAACATAGCCAGTCGCCGTTCATTCACGCGGAATTCGCGCGGGAGACGGGGCAGCACCTCACGTATGAACGTCTGCTCGCGCCACTCGACGCGTTCGCGGCCACCGTGCGCACCTTCGTCGAGCGCGGCGCACGGGGGGCCAACGTCACCGTGCCGTTCAAGCTGGAAGCGCATGCGCTGGCGGACCGTCTGACCGAGCGCGCGCAGGCTGCCGGCGCGGTGAACACGCTGGTGTTCGACGCGCAGGGCATCACTGGCGACAACACCGATGGCGTGGGACTCGTGCGTGACATCGAAGGGCCGCTTGGCGTGTCTCTCAAGGGGCGTCGTGTGCTGCTGCTGGGAGCGGGCGGCGCGTCGCGCGGGGCGATGTTGCCGCTGATCGAAGCCGGCCCGGCGGCGCTTTTCGTTGCCAATCGCACGGCCGAACGTGCCGATGAACTCGTCGCCCGCTTTGCGTCGGCGGCGCAGCGTCACGGCGTTGCGCTGGCGGGGGGCGGCTGGGACGCCACTCCGGCAGCGTTCGACGTCGTCGTCAATGCCACGGCCGGTAGCTTGCAGGGCGACGTGCCGCCGTTGCCGGCGGGCGTCTACGCAGCCGGGTCGCTGGCCTACGACATGATGTACGGCGCGCAGCCGACGGTGTTCATGACGCACGCGCTGTCGGCCGGTGCGGCGCGCGCCTCGGACGGTCTGGGCATGCTCGTCGAGCAGGCGGCCGAAGCGTTTGCCGTATGGCGCGGCGTGCGGCCGTCGACCGATGTCGTGCGTGCAGCCTTGCGCGCTCGGCTCGCCGCCAAAGGCTGATTGTCGTCAATGGCCGCGCAGCGAAGCACCCCGCGCACGACCCGCAAACGCCGCTGGGGACCGTGGCAATGGACGGCCTACGTCGTTACGCTGCTCTTCGCGGGGGTGCTGGCCACGCAGCTCTACTACTTCTTGCAAATCGGCTGGTGGGTGCACTTCAATCCGGAGTCGACGGCGTTCATGCGGGCGGCGCAGGCGCGTCTGCGCGAGACCGATCCGAACGCCACGCTCCGGCACCAATGGGTACCGTACGATCAGATTTCGCGCAACCTGAAGCGCGCGATCATCGCGAGCGAGGACGCCAACTTCGTCAACCACGACGGCTTCGAGATCGACGCGATGCTCGGCGCGTGGGAGAAGAATCAGAAAAAGGGACGCATCGTCGCCGGCGGCTCGACCCTCACGCAGCAACTGGCCAAGAATCTGTTCCTCTCGAGCGAGAGGAGTTATCTGCGCAAGGCCGAAGAGCTGAGCATCACGTGGATGCTCGAGTTCTGGATGGACAAGCAGCGCATCTTCGAGATCTATCTCAATTCGGTGGAGTGGGGCGAGGGCGTGTTCGGCGCCGAAGCGGCTGCGCGTTACTACTACGGCATTCCGGCATCGAAGTTGTCGCCCTGGCAGGCGGCGCGGCTGGCCGTGATGTTGCCGCGCCCGCGCTATTTCGACACGCATCGCAACTCGCCCTATCTCGCGCAGCGCGCCGGCGTGATCGCGCGTCGCATGGGGGCAGCGGAGTTGCCGCAATAGCGCAATAGCGCAGAAGTGCACTAGCGCGGCGCGCTGCGAGAGCCGACAGGCGATCGGGGCATTAGTGTCGCGGTTGTGCGGCGTCCGACATTGTCTGTGCGCTCTGCGCCGGTACCTGCATGATGGTGCGTGTCGGGAAGGGAAGCGAACAACCCACACTCTCGACCGTCTCCTTGACCCCGCGCTGAAGATCCCAATAGAGACCCCAGTAGTTCCCGAGCAGCGACCACACACGCACGTTCACGATCACGGCACTGTCGCTGACCTGCTTGACCATGATTTCCGGCGCCGGTTTGTCGAGCACCCGATCGTCATCTGCGACGCGGGTCCGCAGTGCGGCCATGGCGGTGTCGAGATCGTCGTCGAGCGCAATGCCCACGGTGATCTCCATGCGACGCGTGGCATTGCGGCTGTAGTTCGTGATCGGCTGCCCCCAGATCTGGTTGTTCGGCACGCAGACGTAAATGCCGTCGGCACTGGTAAGCGTGGTCGTGAACAGGCCGATCTCTTGCACCGTACCCGCGACCGACGCGCCGGCCGTGATGTAGTCGCCATTGCGGAACGGGCGCAGCACGAGCAGCATCGTGCCCGCCGCGATGTTCTGCAACGTCCCCTGTAACGCGAGACCGATCGCCAGACCGGCGGCACCGAGCACCGCGATGATGCTGGCCGTCTGGACACCGAACTGTGCCAGTACCGCGATGAGGGTGATGATGCGCACCGACCACAGCACGACCGATTCGATGAGCGGTTTGAGCGTGGCGTCGAAATGCGGTGAACGGCTAAGTGTGCCGTGAACGAAGCGCGCGAGTCGTTTCGAGATCCAGAAGCCGATCAGCAGGATCAGCACCGCCTGCACGAACGACAGACCGTAGCGAATGGCGTTGCCTGCCAGAAAACCCATCACCGCGTCGAAGGACGCGAGCGGGTTCGTGACGTCATTCATGTTGCTTTTCTCCCTGTCGATGGGCGCATGAGCGCGCCGATATCTAAGTTGACGCAGAGTGCGTAGATTGGTTCGATCAGCTTGCCACCGTTCCCCGTCCGATGTGCCGACGTCGTCGACTTTAGGAGGATGCTTACGAGCGAATCCTCCGGAGACTGACGACCCGGGCATGCCGTCTCACGGCGCACGGGTCGCCGCCCTTGGCGTGTCTGTGGCGTGACTGCTACACTTGCCGTCGCCGCGTAGCAGGGAGAACCTCGTTTGATCAATGCCTTTGTCATCCATCAGGGCCGCCTGCAACAGGTGACTTGTGACCACCCCAGCGATCTGGCCAGCGTCTCGCCGGTTTGGGTCGATCTGCATAGCGAATCCGAAGAGGAGCGTCGCTGGGTCGAAGAGGCCTACAACGTCAAGTTGCCATCACGTGACGAAGTGACCGATATCGAGGCGTCGGCACGTTATTACGAAGACGATAGCGGCGTGCTGCACATCCGCACGGATTTCCTGCTCGACGACGAAGAGCAATCGCGCAACGTGCCGGTCGCGTTCGTGGCACTCAAGGATCTGTTGATTTCCATCCATGACGAAGATCTGCCGGTGTTCCGACTGGTGCGCATGCGTGCGCGCATTCGTCCCGGGTCGGTGCGCGACGCCATGGACGTGTTGCTCGACCTCTACTCGACCGACGCCGAGTATTCGGCCGATTCACTCGAAGGGGTGTATGCCGCGCTCGAAGAGGTGAGCAAGCGGGTGCTGGGCAAGAATCTCACCGATGCGGACGCCGCCAAGGCACTGGAGAGCATCGCCGCACAGGAAGACTTGAACGGTCGTATCCGCCGCAACGTGATGGATACGCGTCGCGCGGTGTCGTTCCTCATGCGCGCCCGTATGCTTAAAGACGAGCAGTATCAGGAAGGCAAGCAGATCCTGCGCGATATCGAGTCGCTCGATAACCACACGGCGTATTTGTTCGACAAGATCAACTTCCTGATGGACGCCACGATCGGCTTCATCAACATCAATCAGAACAAGATCATCAAGATCTTCTCGGTGGCGGCGGTCGCCTTTCTCCCGCCGACGCTGATCGCCAGTATTTACGGCATGAACTTCCAGATGATGCCGGAGCTGCATTGGGAAGTCGGTTATCCGTTCGCCATTGGGCTGATGATCCTCTCCGCGATTGCACCGTTCCTGTACTTCCGTCATCGCGGCTGGCTCGACTGAGTCCTGTCGGCGGTGCATGAAACCGGCGCCGGGCCGCTTTGCGCATGGCAACCGGGGGCGAGGCCGCCGAGCAGGTAAAATAGCGGCCTTGCTGGAAGGAATCAGCCTCTCGAATCACCCTCCGTCGGAATACTGCCGCCGGAACCCCGCCGGAATCCCGTCATGACATTCACCGAAGTTCTCAACGCCGCCTGGACGCGCAACAATTCGCTGCTCTGCGTAGGCCTGGACCCTGAGCCGTCGCGCATCCCTGCCCATCTGCAAGGTCGGCCCGACGCGATTTTCGAGTTCTGCCGCCAGATCGTGGACGCCACCGCGCCTTACGCCAGTGCGTTCAAGCCGCAGATCGCCTACTTCGCCGCACATCGCGCCGAAGACCAGCTCGAGCAGCTGATTGCGCATATCCACGCCGATCATCCGGGCCTGCCCGTGATTCTCGATGCCAAGCGCGGCGACATCGGCAGCACCGCCGAGCAGTACGCACGTGAGGCGTTCGAGCGCTATCGCGCCGACGCCGTGACGGTGAATCCGTATATGGGCTTCGACTCGCTGGAGCCGTATCTGGCGCACGCCGACAAGGGCGTGATCGTGCTGTGCCGTACTTCGAATCCGGGCGGTAGCGACCTGCAATTCCTCGATGTCGACGGCAAGCCGCTGTATCAGACGGTGGCGCGTCTTGCGGCAGGGCCGTGGAATACGAGCGGTCAGATCGGTCTGGTGGTCGGGGCAACGTTCCCGGCGGAAATCGCGGCCGTGCGCAGCATCGTCGGCGATATGCCGTTGCTGATCCCCGGCGTGGGCGCGCAGGGCGGCGACGTCGAGGCGACGGTCAAGGCCGGTCGCACCGCCAACGGCACGGGCATGATGATCAACTCCTCGCGCGCCATCATCTATGCGGGGCGCGATGAGCAATTCGCTGCCGCTGCGGCAACGGCCGCGCAGAAGACGCGCGACAGCATCAACGCCTATCGCTGATCTGCCATGGTGATGAGTCGGGCATCATCGATCATTGCGTAGCGGCAGCCACATCGGGTTCGCCGCGACGCCATCGGGAGATGGTGTCCACCAAAAAAGCAGCGCCTTGCGAATGAATCGCGGGCGCTGTTTTTTTATGGATATTGATGACGGCAGGCAGCCAGCGTTGTGTCGGCCTCTTCGATCGTTGCGCGGAGTTGCGCGAGTTGAGTTCGTGAGCGACTCAAGCTGCTCAACCGACTCAACCGACTCAACCGACTCAACCGACTCAACCGACTCAACCGACTCAACCGACTCAACCGACTCAACCGACTCAGCCAATCCAGCCAATCCAGCCAATCCAGCCAATCCAGCCAATCCAGCCGACTCAAGCGACTTGAGCGCAAGTGAGAATTACGCTTCGGCCTTGTCGAGCAACTCGATGACGCCGCGCAGCGCGTATTGCGCCGCCTGACTGCGCACCTGCGTGCGATCGCCCTTGAAGTGCTTCGTCTCGACGATGGTCGTGACGCGGTTGCTCCACGCGAAGCACACCATACCCACGGGTTTGTCGGGCGTACCGCCGCCGGGGCCGGCCACGCCGGTGATGGACAGTGAGATCTGCGCGCGGCTGTTGAGCAGCGCGCCTTCGGCCATGGCGCGTGCGACGGGTTCGCTCACGGCACCGTGTTTGTCGATCAATTCGGCCGGAACGCCGATCATCTCGGACTTGGCTTGATTCGAGTAGGTGACGAAGCCACGCTCGAACCAGTTGCTGCTCCCCGAAATGTCGGTAATCGCCGCGGCAACGAGACCGCCGGTGCACGACTCGGCGGTCGTCAGCATCAGGCGTTCGTCACGCAAACGGTTGCCGACTTTTACCGACAATTGGGCCAGAAGATTTTGTTCGGAAACCACGGGACGACGCCTTCAAAAAGTCTATCCAACGAATACGTAACGAGCGCCTGCAAGTCACTTGCGGCGCATCCGTCAAGGCGCTGTCTCAGTGCATGGCGCACGGGTAGCGAGTCAGCGAAGCAATGAAGCCGGTCAGATCGAGCGCCACAGCGCGATCACCAGCAGCGTGCAGAATGCGGCGACGAGGTCATCCAGCATAATACCGAGGCCGCCTTTGACCGTGCGGTCGAAGTAGCGGATGGGCGGCGGCTTGACGGCATCGAAGAAGCGGAACAGGACGAACGCGAGCAGTTGGCCGCTGAAGCTCGCCGGGGTAATGAGCAGCAACACGATCCAGAACGCGACGATCTCATCCCAGACAACAGCACTGGGGTCCTGCGTGCCGAGCTTGTGCGCGGTATAGCTGCAAATCCAGACGCCGCCGATAAGAGACGCCGCGATCAGCACACCCCATCCGGTGACCGTCAGATACAGATTGAGCACCAGATACGACGCCCAGCCGAAAAGCGTTCCCATGGTGCCCGGCGCGAATGACGACAGACCCGTGCCGAAACCGAGCGAAAACAGGTGGGCGGGATGCGACAGCAGGAAACGCGAGGTCGGCCGGCGCGGGCCGCTGCCCGGATTGACGGCGGCCGTTTGATCAGTGCTCATTGGAAATGGTCGAAACTTTTGAAATCGGCAGCGACAGACGCGCCGGTATTGTCATGAAGATGCAGCATCGTCTGGCGCGTGTCGGGAATCGCTATTGTACCGATACGCGTGAGACGTATGCCGAGTTCGTCGCCGATCGCGGCGATTCGATGCCGTTGCGTGCTGTCGGCGCAGAAGCACAGTTGATAGTCGTCTCCGCCCGCGAGTGTGCAAAGTCGCTGAATCGCGGCGGTTTGCGATGACAGAAGCGGGGAGCGAGGCAGGTCGTCGACGTTGACCCGCGCGCTCATGCCTGAGCGCTCCAGAATATGGCCCAAGTCGCCGAGCAAGCCATCCGAGATGTCCAGCGCCGCGCGTGCGACGCCCCGCAGCGCCAGCCCCAGCGCTATCTGTGGCTCGGGCCAGTCCATCGCGCGGCGTGCGAGCGCGAGAGCGTCGTCCGGCAGCGACCATTCGCCGCGCAGTGCCCCGAGCGCCAGCCGGGCATCGCCGAGGGTGCCGGAGATCCAGATGTCGTCACCGGGTTGCGCCGCATCGCGACGCAGGGCCTGGGCGCCCGTCACGCTGCCGAAAACCGTCACACAAAGATTGCGCGGACCGCGCGTGGTGTCGCCGCCGACGAGCGGACATGCGTAACGGTCGGCCAGCGCGGCGAGCCCTTGCGCGAATGGTGCGAGCCACGCGGGATCGCTGTCGGGCAGCGCGAGCGCCAACGTGAATCCGATAGGCCGCGCGCCCATGGCCGCCAGATCCGACAGATTGACGGCCAGCGTCTTGTGACCGAGTGCGCGCGGATCGACATCCGGGAAGAAATGGCGGCCTTCCACGAGCATGTCGGTCGAAATCGCGAGTTGCTCACCTGCGGGCGGGCGCAGCAGGGCGCAATCGTCTCCGATGCCGAGCGCCACATGCTCGCCCTGATGCGTTGCGTGGGCGAAGAAACGGTCGATCAACGAGAACTCGGACAGCGGCGAAGTTGGCGGCAAAGTGGACGGGGATGTCGTGGTCATGGGCACCGGCACGGTTGCCTGCTTTGGCCGGGCGCTTTGCGTTGCAGCATCAATGCAGTGCAACGGGGTGCGTCAGGTGGCGGGCGATCAATAAAGGGCTGCGGGAATGCGCAGCGCAAGTCCCTATTCTAAGAGGCCGCCAGCGCTTTCCCAAGCATACAAACGTGGGGGTATCCCGATTTCAGCCGATCTCTCATGATCCTCTCGGACAATACCTGAGCCATATTTCATCCCTGGTCTGAAAATGCGAGGCATGGTGCAATGCAGCGTTGAATTCGCATGGATTTCTGGCCACTATCGTGGGGAAATCACTGCCTTGCGGTTGCAGCCCTTATCCGTTTTTTGCATAAATGACGTGAATAAATGGGGCTACAATTCGCAGTGAAAATTTGATTCATTCTGTTCGCCCAAGAGCCTTTCCTCATGCCCACGCCGATCGATCCGAAACTGCGCGAAGCTGCGCTCGAGTATCACGAATTCCCCACCCCCGGCAAAATCGCTATCGCGCCGACCAAGCAGTTGCTCAACCAGCGCGATCTGGCGCTGGCGTACTCGCCGGGTGTTGCTGCCGCGTGTGAGGAAATCGTCGTCGATCCGCTCAACGCATCGCGCTATACGGCGCGGGGCAATCTGGTCGGCGTCATCACGAACGGCACCGCTGTGCTCGGTCTGGGCGACATTGGTCCGCTGGCATCGAAGCCGGTGATGGAAGGCAAGGGCGTGCTGTTCAAGAAGTTCGCCAATATCGACGTGTTCGATATCGAGATCGACGAGAAGGACCCCGAAAAGCTCGTCGACATCATTGCGGCGCTCGAGCCGACCTTCGGCGCGATCAACCTTGAAGACATCAAGGCGCCCGAGTGCTTCATCGTGGAGCGCAAGTTGCGCGAGCGCATGAAGATTCCGGTCTTCCATGACGATCAGCATGGCACGGCCATCGTGGTTGCCGCCGCACTCATCAACGGCTTGAAGGTCGTTGGCAAGGATCTGAAATCCATCAAGGTGGTCACGTCTGGCGCGGGCGCTGCCGCGCTCGCCTGCCTCGACCTGCTCGTCGACATGGGCCTGCCCATCGAGAACGTTTGGGTGACGGACCTCGCAGGCGTGGTGTACGAGGGCCGCACCGAACTGATGGATCCGGAGAAGATCCGCTTCTCGCAAAAGACCGACGCGCGTAGCCTCGCGGAAATCATCGGCGGTGCCGACGTGTTCCTCGGGCTGTCGGCCGCCGGCGTGCTCAAGCCGGAAATGGTCAAGACGATGGCCGATAAGCCGCTGATCTTCGCGCTGGCCAACCCGAATCCGGAAATCACGCCGGAACTCGCGAAGGAAGTGCGCCCGGATTGCGTGATGGCGACCGGCCGCACCGACTATCCGAATCAGGTCAATAACGTGCTGTGCTTCCCGTTCATCTTCCGCGGCGCCATCGATGTCGGCGCCACCACGATCACGCGTTCGATGGAAATCGCCGCCGTGAACGCGCTGGCGGAACTGGCACGTCAGGAGCAGAGCGATATCGTGGCTTCGGCATACGGCATCAAGAATCTGTCGTTCGGCCCGGAATACCTGATTCCCAAGCCGTTCGATCCGCGTCTGCTGGTCAAGGTCGCGACCGCCGTGGCCGAGGCGGCGATGGCCGCAGGTGTCGCCACGCGTCCGCTTACGGACGTGGATGCCTACTCGCAGTCGCTCCAGCAGTTCGTGTACCACAGCGGTGGCCTGATGAAGCCGCTGTTCTCGGTGGCGCGCAGCGTGCCTGCCGACCAGAAGCGCATTGCGTTCGCCGAGGGTGAGGAAGAGCGCGTGCTTCGCGCGGTACAGGTGCTCGTGGATGAGCGCGTCGCCACGCCGATCCTGGTGGGGCGCCCCGCCGTGATCGAACATCGCATCGAGCAATATGGCCTGCGTCTGACGCCCGGTGTCGATTTCACCATCGTCAACCCCGACCACGACAAACGTTATCGCGATTACTGGGAGACGTATCACCAGTTGACCAACCGCAAGGGTGTGACGGCGTCGTACGCACGTGTCGAAATGCGCCGCCGTACGACGTTGATTGCCGCCATGCTGGTGCGCAAGGGCGAGGCTGACGGCTTGATCTGCGGCACGGTGTCGACGCCGGGCCGCCATCTGCACTTCATCGATCGCGTGATCGGCAAGCGTGAAGGCGGCCACGTCTACGCGGCCATGAACGCGCTGATTCTGCCGAATCGTCAGATTTTCCTGGTCGATACGCACATCAATCAGGACCCGAGCGCCGAAGAGCTGGCCGAGATCACGCTCATGGCGGCCGACGAGATTCGCCGTTTCGGCATCCAGCCGAAGGTCGCGTTGCTTTCGCACTCGAACTTCGGTACGAGCGATGCAAATTGCGCCCGCAAGATGCGCGAAACGCTGGCAATCCTGCAAGAACGTGCGCCGGAGCTGGAGGTCGATGGCGAAATGCACGGCGATTGTGCGCTTGACCCCGAGCTTCGTGCACGCATCATGCCGGAGTCGACGCTGATCGGCGCCGCCAACCTGCTCGTCATGCCGAACATCGACGCGGCAAACATTGCCTACAATCTGCTCAAGACGGCGGCGGGCAATAACGTCGCGATCGGGCCGATTCTGCTGGGCGCCGCAAAGCCGGTGCACATCCTGACCGAGTCGGCCACAGTGCGGCGCATCATCAACATGGCTGCGCTGGTGGTGGCCGATGCGGCAGCGCAGCAACAGATGCGCTGACCTGACGAGTGCGCAGGGCGGTTCGCCGCTGTTCACCACACGTTAACGACAAAACGCCGCACCCATCCGGGGCGGCGTTTTGTTATTTCAGTGACGTATTTTGCGCATCGTATATCTTCATGTGTGCGCTCACTGTCGTAAAAACCCCTGTGTTTTCATAGATTTGTTGACTAGTTTGGTTGCAAAATGTAAGCCGACATTGATTCTCGTGAGCAATAGCGATAACCTTACGGCTTCACCCACCAGAACGAGCCCGCAGCGCAAAACGGCGTCGGGCGACAGGCTAGCTATGACAATGGCACGTTGGCTTCATCGGGGCATCGTGGCGCTGACGGCGGCTGGTAGTGTTTTTCTGGCGGGCAATGCCGTGGCGCGCGAAACCGCGCCATACGTCACGGATCAAACGGTAACGGTGTCCGTTGCCGAGTTGCCTCGCGAAGCGCAGCGCACGCTGACGCTGATTGCCCAGGGCGGGCCGTTTCCCTATGCCAAAGATGGCATTGTTTTCGGGAACTACGAAAAGCGCCTGCCCAAAAAGCCGCGCGGCTATTACCATGAATACACGGTGCGGACTCCCGGTGCCCGCAATAGGGGTGCCAGGCGCATTATCTGCGGCGGTGATCAGCGCGCCGTGGATCCGTGTTATTACACCGAAGATCACTACAACAGCTTTAGACGCATAAGGGAATGACAGCAGTATGAGTGAGCCGGTTTTCGCACAGGAACGCGGGAAAGATCTTATGGCAGATCCATTCGGTGCGGGCGAGCGCAACTTGTTCAAGCAGGTGCTCGGCCTGCATGCTGTCGCGCGGGCTGGCCGCCGCCATACCTTATCGGAAGAGGGAGATATGAGTCTTTTCAAGACCGTCAGGCCGAATATTGTGCAGTCGATCCGTGCATTCCGCGTGCCGGAACTGGCCGCAGAGGCCGAGCGACTCGGGCAGCACTTCCTGTACGCCAATTGTTCGCAGGCGCAAAGCAAGGCCGAGGTGCTGGAGACGATCGCCACGTCGTTCCTCTTTCCCAAGCATTTCGGGAAGAACTACGATGCGTTGCACGATTGCCTCACGGATCTGGTGAGCCACTCGGGCCCGCAACCCGGTTTCGTGGTCGTGCTGGAGGGACTGCCGGTCGTGACGAAGTTTGACAAGGATGGCCGGGAAACGCTGCTTGACGTCTTCCGTGATGCCGCTGAGTTCTGGTCGGAGCGTCGTGTGAGCTTCCGTGTTTTCTACTCGTTTGCCTGACGTCCCATGGTCTCATCGGCGGTGAATTTTCGCGAAAACACCGTCTGACGTCGCCAAAATGCCAAATGAGCGCTCTGATATGATCCCACGTCATATCGCTTGGCAAGAAAAAGGTCCGCATTGCGGACCTTTTTTCGTTTCCAGACGTAGGCCGATCGCTTAGCCGGTGTGTCCGCCGAGGAATTTCTGCGCAAGGCTTGCCAGATCGAGTTGTCCCTGCGGCAGGTCGCCATTCGGTGACAGGTGATTGACGACCTCAGGCAGAAGCGACGACAACTGCTGTGCGGCTTCGTCCTGACTGATGCCGGCGGTGTCGGCCAGTTGTTGCAGATGACCGCCGGGGCCAAGTGCCTGAGCCACCTGATCGGCCGAGACCGGCAGATTGCTGCCCGTGCCAACCCACGAACGCAGGGCGTCGCCCAGACCGCCGTTTTCCAGCATCTGCGTGAGGCCGCCCAGACCGCCTAGCGCGCCGACCAGGTCAGTGGGTGAGGTCGCCGGGACACCGGCGCCTGTCGACTGCGGTGCTTGCGCGCCGCCCAGCAAGCCGCCCAGCAGACCGCCAAGACCACCGCCAGCGCCGCTACCGCCCGCTGCCGCACCGCCGCCCAGTATTCCGCCGAGTGCACCGCTGAGCGAGCCGAGCAGGTCGCCGCCCTGAGCGCCCTGGCCCTGCGTGTTGCCGGAGCGGCTGGCGATCATCGCCAGCAACCCCATCAGCAGCAACATCTTGGTATTGCCGCCGCCGCTGGCGCCACCGGCCTGATTGCCGGACACGCCGCCGAGAATGGAATCGAGGATACCCATGAGGAATTACTCCTTTAGGCTTGAGAAGCCGTTATTCGAGTCATCGATGCTTACCAACCGCCCCAGCGCGCGGCGAGAGCCGCAAGTACCGCCATGCCTGCCGTCTCGGTTCGCAAGACACGTTCGCCCAAGCGAATCGCCGTAAAGCCGGCCTCCCGCGCGAGCGTTTCTTCCTGAGGTGCCAGCCCGCCTTCCGGGCCGAAGAGCAACACGCCGGGTTCAGACGGCGCTTCCCGCGGCAACGAATCGAAACCGCTGTCTGCTCTAGGTGACAATAGCACACGCCATCCGTAGCTCGTCATCGCATCCTGTGCATCCAGCTCTCGCAGCCATGCCGCGATCGGGCGGATCGGCAGGATACGCGGCACCCGGTTTCGTCCGCACTGTTCGCAAGCGGCTTGTGCCAGCGCTTGCCAGTGCGCAATTCGTTTTGCGGCGCGCTCCGCGTCGAGGCGGATGACCGAGCGCTCGGTCGCCAGCGGCTGAATGTCCGTCACGCCGAGTTCGATCGCCTTCTCTATCAGCCAGTCCATCTTGTCGCCGCCAGCGATACCCTGCGCCAACGTCACGCGGTAGGGCGCTTCCGCTTCACGCGTGTCGTGCTCGCCGAGCTGCGCCGTGGCGTGACGCTTTTCCAACGTCGTGAGCACCGCGGGGTACTCGCCGCCGGTGCCGTTGAACAGCGTGAGCGCGTCGCCCGTCTTCAGGCGCAATACCTGGACGTGACGAACCACGGTTTCGGGAAGGTCGAGCAGGGCGCCGGCGTGCAAGGGCGCATCGGTGAAAAAGCGAGGCATACGGGCGGACGGGACGTAAGGAATGTAAGGGATGTAGGGGACGAAAGCCGAAGAAGGGCGAAGAAAAGCTGCCGGGCGCGGCGTCGGGGACAGAAGCATACCCCAACGCCATCGGAGATCGTGCTTAGCTGCGCGGTGAGACGGGCCGGGCGAAACCCCATCGATACCCGTCCGGGTCTTCCAGTTGGCAGAACCGATCTCCCCAGAATTGATCGCTGGGTGCTATCACCCCTTTCGCCCCGGCGGCGATGGCGCGTGCGTACAGCGCATCGACGTCTTCCGTATACACATAGAAACTTTGCGGCGCTTCCACGCCGGAGGTGCGCGGTGTGCGAGCCGTCGTGCCAAACGCCCCTTCGGGGGCGAACATCAGGATCAGTTGCCCCTGATAGAACATTTCGACGTGCATGACGGCACCGTCGTCGTCCACCATGTCGTGCACCGTGAAACCGAACGCCTGCTCATAGAACGTCGCGGCCGCGCTGGCGTCGTGCACGGTCAGATAAGGCGTCAACCACGGCACATGGGACGGGCGGGGATCGGACATGACTGGGCTCCGGTAAGTCCGCAGGCGGGGAGGGCAAGGGGCGCGCGTTCTGAAAATGGGCGGGCGAACGGGCGAACGGGCGGCTGCCGACGGTCGTGACTAGCCCCCAATATACAAGGAACGCGTGTGCGTTTCACCCGCGGTGCGTCGGCTCATGGCGGGGTGATGGGTCCGTCATCGAGCACGGACGTGAGCTCCGGGGAGATGTCGAATAGTGCGGCGTGCCGGGACGGCGCGTAGTGGCGCAGGTGTCGTAGCGGAGCGGGCAAGGTGTTGACGGCACTGCCGCGCACGTCGAGTGAATCGCTGGCGAAGGCCAGCGCCCATTGCGTGCCATATAGCGGCACATACGTCGTCATGGGTTGAACGCAGGCGAACACCGAGCGCAGGGCATCGAGCATGCATCGCACCTGATCGGCTTCGAACCACGGGGCGCCCAGTTGCAGGGCGATGCCGCCACGCGGGCCGAGCAGGGCGCGGACTTTGGCGAAGAACGCGGCATCGTGCAGCGAGGCCGCGTCTGCGTCGGGTTCCGTCAGGTCGAAAATTACGGCGTCGAATCGCTCTGCCCGGGCGAGCGCGGCGTTCACGAGATCCCGGGCGTCGCCGATGACGAGCGTAGTGCGCGGATCGTCGAACGCCCCATCGGCCAGCGCCGGCATGTGTTGCAGGATCGCGGCGGGCACCTGAGGATCGAGCTCCGCGACGACGACTTCACGCACGCTCGCATGGCGCAATGCTTCGCGAGCCGAGCCACCGTCCCCGCCGCCGAGTATCAGCACCCGCTCGGCGTGGCCGTGCGCGAGCAAGAGCGGATGCACCATGCATTCGTGGCAGATATGGGCGTCGGCAAGTGAGGCCATGAACCTGCCGTCCAGCCGGTACGCTCGCCCGAGCGTGCCGAACGCCGCCAAGTCCACGATTTCGATGTGCTGATAAGCGGTCGTCGTGGCGAATACGGGGCGCGCAGCGAACGCGTAGCTGGCCCACGGTCCGAGCGGCGCCGTGTAAGGG
>NZ_JAELTP010000106.1 GCF_016428915.1 Pandoraea sp. ASV26 | reverse complement strand
CAGGCCCAGGCCACGCACTTCCAGCAGGTTTTGCAGCAGCGGCGGGCAACGGCCTTCGACGAAATCCGGCCCGAGACGCACGAAATCGACGGCGTCGTCCGCCACGAGCCCGTGACCCCGGCTGATCAGTTCCAGACCGAGTTCACTCTTACCGAGACCGGAGTCGCCGGTCAGCAGCACGCCCATGCCCAAAATATCGAGAAAAACGCCGTGCATCGTGCATCGCGGGGCGAACACACGCGAAATGTACAGACGCAGGCTATCGATGACTGCCGCCGTCGACATCGGCGTGGTGAACAGCGGCGTGGAGGATCGGGTACAGCGCAGTACGAGGTCGGGCGGGGCTTCAAGGCCATCGGCCACCACGAGGAACGGCGGCTCGAGCGCTATGACTTCGCCCATATGACGCTTGCGATTCTCGTCCGTCAGACGCTGGTAGTAGCGCAGTTCCGCCTCGCCGAGCACCTGAATCCGGTTCGGGTGGATGAGGTTCAAGTGACCCACGAGGTCGGCGCTGGAGGTGGCGGTGGCCACGCTCTCGGGCGTGAAACCGCGCTCCCATCCCTCATGGCCGGTCAGCCACGACAAACGCAGCGTGGCGGCGTTGTCGTCGAAAATGCTTTGCGCGTTGATGCCGGTCAGTTCCACCGCGTCGCCTCGTTCGGTTGGGTGTGGGAGCTACGAATGCTTCAATTTTCGCGGCGGCAACCAGCGCACACGCTGGTCCAGGGCTGCCGGTTCAAGGTTGCCAATTCGCGAGTGCGGCGTGGATCTCGTCGGCGCTCGGCGCGCTGCTCAGCGTCTCGCGCATCGGGCGATCGGAGAGCAACTGGGCAATTTCGGAAAGAATCTCGAGATGTTGCTGCGTTGCCTGCTCGGGCACCAACAGGAAGAACAGCAGGGAGACCGGCTGACTGTCGGGCGCTTCGAAGGGAATCGGGTCATCGAGGCGCACGAAGGCCGCCATCGGATGCTTGAGGCCCTTGATGCGGCCATGCGGAATGGCGACGCCTTCGCCCAGCCCGGTCGAGCCCAGACGCTCGCGCGCGAACAGATTGTCGGTAACAAGCGCGCGCGACAGGCCGGCATTGTTCTCGAAAAGAAGCCCGGCTTGCTCGAAGACGCGCTTCTTGCTGGTGACGGACAGTCCAAGCAGGATGTTGGACGCAGGTAAGAGTTTGACTAAACGGTTCATCTTGTAATGCGGGCGAACGCTTAGTCGCCCTCCAACCCCCGATTGACCTCGCATTATAGACCACCCGCCGCTGTGCCCACGGTAATCCACGGAACTTGGCGGAACCATACAAAAGGGGCCGTTCAACGGCCCCGCGGTGGGTGATGCCAGACTTATGACAGACGCGTGCGCGCTCGGGTGGTTCCTTGCGAATTCACGCGGCTGTCAGTCGATGCGACTACCACGCCCGGACAGACTCATTGCAGCGGTTCCGCCTCGGGAGGTTGCTGGTGCTTGAGGGCCTCGCGACCGTGATCCTGAACCTTGTCCTTGTATTGCATTACCTTGCGGTCGAGCATGTCGATCAGCTTGTCGATGGCGGCGTACATATTCTCGTCACACTTCTCGACGAAAATTTCCTTGCCCTTGAGATACACGGTGACGCTGGCGATCTGGCGTCCGGCCTTCTCCTTGGTCTTGTCGACAGATAGGATCACCTCGGCACCGATGAGCTGGTCGAAATGCCTCAACACGCGTTCGAGCTTGTTGACGACGAATTCGCGCAGTGACGGCGTGAGTTCGAGGTGATGTCCACTGATCTTCAGATTCATAGCTGCTCTCCTTGCTGAAATGCCGAAGTGCACGCTGCGTCGTTAGCGACGCTGGCAGGCGGGAGTGCGAGCCATTGACGTGACGCAATGTCGCACTGCGGCGTTATGCCCCAGCGAGCCAACATGGCGCACCAGGAGCGTCCTACAAAGATTTGCGCAAGTTCACTGCGGGGATTCGCATGGCCTCGCGGTATTTCGCGACGGTGCGCCGCGC
This sequence comes from Pandoraea sp. ASV26, assembly GCF_016428915.1. GTDB lineage: Bacteria > Pseudomonadota > Gammaproteobacteria > Burkholderiales > Burkholderiaceae > Pandoraea. The sequence continues at coordinate 16,505 of NZ_JAELTP010000106.1, read as the reverse complement.
TACCACAAACCCTTGCTCTGCCAGCAGTTCCGCGATACGACTGTCGGAAAGGGGGCTCTGCGGGTCTTCGGCTCCTATGAGTTGCTTAATGAGTGCGCGGATGGCGGTCGATGACGCTGCGCCTCCGGCTTCCGTGGCCACGTGTGAACCAAAGAAGTACTTCAGCTCGAAGGTTCCAAATGGAGTGAGCATGTACTTACTGGTAGTCACGCGTGAAATCGTGGATTCATGTAAACCGAGCGTATCAGCAATCTCGCGTAAAACCAAGGGCCGCATGCCGATTTCGCCATGCGTGAAGAAGTTCTTCTGACGTTCGACGATCGCCTGCGCCACGCGCAGGATCGTATCGAAACGCTGCTGAATGTTCTTGATCAGCCAACGTGCTTCCTGAAGCTGTTGCTGCAAGTTGCCGGTGCCCGGATCGCTACGGTTATTGCGCAGGATACGCGCATACATCTCGTTGATGCGTAGCCGCGGCATCACGTCGGGGTTGAGTTCTGCGGTCCAGCCGCTGCCCTGCCTGCGCACGAGCACATCGGGCACGACGTAATCGGCCTGCGGCGTGCCATAGGCGGCGCCGGGGAACGGGTCGAGCGAACGAATCAATTGATGCGCGGCGCGCAAACTGTCTTCGCTCACACCGAGCAGGCGGCGCAAACGGGTGTAATCGCGGGCAGCGAGCAATTCCAGATGATCGCAAACGATGCGCAGCGAGAGTGTGCGAACACTGCTCGCGGGCAGGCGCTGGAGTTGCAGTCGCAGGCATTCGGCCGGGGTGCGGGCGCCCACGCCCGCCGGGTCGAAGCTTTGCAGCAGGGCGAGCGCAGCGTTGATCTCTTCGGTCTCGAGCGCCAGTTCTTCAGGCATTTCCGCCTGAATTTCGTCGAGCATGGTGCCGAGGTAGCCGTCTTCGTCGAGCGATTCGATCAGGAATTCCACCAGCGCGCGATCGCGCGGACCGGCTTTGGTCAGGCGTAACTGGGCGAGCAGGTGTTCGCGAAGATTGGGATGGTCGACGTGCAACTGCGGCCGCGCGTTGTCGTCATCGTCGGACGCGCTGCCCGAGCGAGCGAAGTCGTTCAGGCTCCAGTCGTTGCCACTGTCCTGGGCGTTGTCGTCGAAGCGGGTCTCGCCGTCGAGTTCGCGGGCTTCGTCGCGGCCGTTGGCGGGCTCGGAGCCGTCGTTCGTGCTGCTGACCGATGTGCTCCGTTCGTTGCGCAACGACCCGTCGGTGCCTACACGTACCGAGCCAGCGAGCCAATCGTCCTCGCGTTCGAGCATCGGGTTCTGGGTGAGGGCATGCTCGACTTCTTGCTGAAGTTCGAGCGTAGACAGTTGCAACAACCGGATCGATTGCTGCAACTGTGGCGTGAGGGTCAGGTGCTGCGAGGTGCGGAGTTGAAGAGTCGGTTTCATAGCGTTTCTCGCCTTCATTGTAGAGGCTTTGTCACGCCAGAGGAACCGGCCTTGCCCCCTATCGGAGGCAGGGTTTACATGCGAAAAATTTGCTTTACATCCGGAAATTTTCGCCCAGATAAACGCGGCGCACGCTTTCGTCGGCCACGATCTGGTCAGGCGTGCCGGCGGCGAGCACCGAGCCTTCGCTGATGATGTAGGCGTGATCGCAGATGCCCAGCGTCTCGCGCACGTTGTGGTCGGTAATCAGGACACCGATCCCTCGGTCTTTCAGGAAGCGCACGATGCGCTGGATTTCCAGCACCGCGATCGGATCGACGCCCGCAAACGGTTCGTCGAGCAGAATGAAGCGCGGCTGGGTGGCCAGTGCGCGGGCGATTTCCACGCGACGGCGCTCGCCGCCCGAGAGCGACATGGCCGGGTTCTCGCGCAGATGGCTCACCTGCAACTCGTCGAGCAGTGCTTCAATGCGGCGTTCGATTTCGTCGCGCTTGAGCGGTTTTCCCTGCGCATCGAGCTGCAATTCGAGCACGGCACGGATGTTGTCTTCGACCGTGAGCTTACGGAATACCGACGCTTCCTGCGGCAGATACGAGACGCCCATGCGGGCGCGCTCGTGAATCGGCAGTTCGCTGATGAGGTTGCCGTCGAGCTGAATCTCGCCGTCATCGGCGGGCACGAGGCCCACGATCATGTAGAACGACGTCGTCTTGCCCGCGCCGTTCGGACCGAGCAGGCCCACGACTTCGCCGCTCTTCACATCCAGCGAAACGTCCTTGACGACGGTGCGCGCGCCGTACTGCTTCTTGAGCGAGCGCACGACGAGCGCGCTCGGCTTGCTCGACTGGCCGAAGCCCGGATTGATGGTCGAAGCGTTGCTGTTGGCTGAATTACTCACGCGGATTCCCGATGCTTTTGGAGGGAGACAGCGGCGGCAGATCGCCCTTCGAGGCGGCCGCAGCCGGCTTGCTCGCGCCGCCGGGCTGCGCCGGGCCCGGCTGATTCGGTTGATTCGCACCCGTGGCATTGCGCGGGGCGAGCGTGGCGCGCACGCGGCCGTTCGGATTGTTGGCGTTGACCTGATCCGCACCGCTGTTAGCGGTGTAGACCTCGTTATAAGTGTCGTACGTAATCACGCTGCCGTGGATTTCATCGAGCACCTTCGTGCCACCGGCCAGGCGCTTGAGCGTGGCCTGCGTGGTGAGCGTGGCGACTTCGGTCTTGCCGTTGTAGTAGATCGTCTGGCCCCAGCCGTCGATGTACTCGTCGACGCCGTCGCGCTTCTGGCGCATGTAGGCGAGCGGGCCGCCCGGCTTGTAGTACGCCGTAGCGTATTGATAGCCCTCCGGATCCTGAGTCACTTCGACGCGATCGGCCTTGAGGAGAATCGTCCCCTTGGTCATCGTCACGTTGCCGGTGAAGATGTTGACCTGCTTGAGGTCGTCATAGCTCATGTGATCCGACTCGATATTGAGCGGCTTGTCGCGGTCGGCGTGTTCGGCGTGGGCGAGCGGCGACGCGAGTGCGCCGAGCACTGCGAAGGCGGCGGCCAGCGCGCGCAGGGCGCGCAGCGAAAGGAAAACGGGTCGCGGGTTGCGGCGATCGGTCATGGGGTCTTGGAGCCCTGTTGGGTCTGGGGTGACGCGCGTGGCGCGGCGGGCGGTGCCGGGCGGTTGCCGCCCAGTTCCGCCGGCTGGATCGTGCCGTGAACATTGCCGAGCAATTGTACGGCGCGCGAGATGTTATTGAAAATCATGCCGTCGCCGTACATCACGGAGAACCCCCGGAACAACTGGACGGGCAGTTCCGTGCGCACGATGTCTTCGTTCACGAGCACCTGAAAGTGTTCGGACAGTGCGCGCATTTCCGGATCGCGCGGCCCGGCCTGACGCACTACCACGGCATCGTCGTACATATCGACGATGGACATGTCGGCGTTGAGCGTGCCGCGCTTGCTCGTGGCCGTCACTTCCGGCTGGTCCGGCGTGAACGCGCGCACGGCGGGCATCTTCAGCGCGGTCGTCTGGTCGTCTTCGTAATGCGTCATGTGGACCGCATTGATGCGGTACTGCGTGAGCCCGGTCGCCGAGAGCGTGGAGATGGCCATGTCGTCGGCGTAGTAATCGGGAATGTGCTGCTTCACGTACGGTGCGCGATCGGCGTCAGACGGCAGCGTGCGTTGCACGAGCCAGTACGTGCCGGCAGCCAGGCAGGCCAGCACGACGACGGCAATCAGGGAGGCAGGCGAGACGCGTTGATTGGCCATGAGTGATCGGCTTCCTCGACGCGTCAGGCCAGGGCTTCGGCGAGCAGGGCGTCGTAACGTCCCTGAGCGCGCAGGATGAAGTCGCACAGCTCGCGCACGGCGCCTTCACCGCCACGCGTGCCGGCAACCCAGTGGCAGCGAGCCTTCACTTCGGCATGGGCGTTGGCCGGGCAGGCGGCGAAGCCGGCGCGCGTGAGCACGGGCAGATCGGGCCAGTCGTCGCCGATATGTCCGCACACATCGGCCGTCACCGACACCTTGGTGCACAGATCCGCGAACGCGGCACGCTTGTCGTGTATGCCCTGATAGACATGGGCGATGCCCAGATCCGCAGCACGCCTGGCGACGATATCCGACTTGCGCCCGGAGATGATGGCGGTGACGACGCCCGCCTCGGCGAGCAGCTTCAGGCCGTGACCGTCGAGCGAATCGAATGTCTTGATGACCTCGCCGGCCGGGCCGTAGCGCAGGCCGCCGTCGGTGAGCACACCGTCGACGTCGAACACCATGACACGCAGGCGAGCGGCGCGTGCGGCCGCGTCGGGAGTGAATTGGGCGATGCTGGGTTGACTCATGGGCAAGAGACTCACACGACCTTGGCGGCGAACAGGTCGTGGACGTTCAGCGCACCGACGAGGCGGTCGTTCTCGGTCACGAGCAGTTGCGTGATGCCGAAACGCTCCATCAGCTCGGCGGCTTCGGCGGCGAGTTGATCGGGGCCGATGGTACGCGGGCCGGCTTTCATGACGTCGGCCAGCGTGAGTGTGGTGAAATCGAGCGTGCGTTTGAACAACCTGCGCAGATCGCCGTCCGTAAAGATGCCGATGACGCGTTCGTCAGCGTCGACGATGGCCGTCATGCCGAGGCCCTTGGCGGTCATTTCCAGCAGGGCGTCGGACAGGCTGGCGTCGGTGCGCACACGCGGGATGCGTTCACCGGTACGCATGACATCGCGCACGAACGTGAGCAGACGCCGGCCGAGCGCGCCGCCCGGATGCGAGCGGGCGAAGTCTTCGGCGCCGAACCCGCGGGCGTCGAGCAGCGTGACGGCAAGCGCGTCGCCCAGGGCGAGCGCTGCGGTCGTGCTGGCCGTGGGCGCGAGCCCGAGCGGACAGGCTTCCCGGTCGACGTGCGCGTCGAGGTGCACGTTGGACAGGCGCCCGAGGCTGGAACCGGGGTTGCCGGTCATGGCGATGAGCTTGGCGCCGATGCGCTTTATCATCGGCAGAATGCTGACGAGCTCACCCGTCTCGCCCGAGTTCGACAGGGCGACGACGACGTCATCGGCCGTAATCATGCCCAGATCGCCATGGCTGGCTTCTGCGGGGTGAACGAAGAATGCGGGGGTGCCGGTGCTGGCGAAGGTGGCGGCGAGTTTGCGGCCGATGTGACCGGATTTTCCCATCCCGGTGACGACCACACGCCCGCGACAGTCGAGCAGCAACGAGACCGCCTCGGAGAAGCTGTCGTCGAGGTGCGCGGAGACGCGTTCGATGGCGTCGGCTTCCGTGCGCAACACCTCCCGGGCGACCTCGAGTGCCCGGCCTGGATTGATTTTCGCTATCATGCGCGGAGTATATCAAAACGGGCGCGGCGCCGAGGACAGCCGCGCCAGGCCTGGCCCCGCAGCGCTCGGACCGTCTCCCGGCGGGGGCGGGGCTCCCCTCAGATGCCGCCGTACGGACGCAATCTGGCACGGCACTTGCATCATCGGTGCCGCGCGCATCCGGACGCTCATTCGAATTCACACAGGAAACCCGCCCTAGCCGATGGCATCGCCGCTCGAACTCACTCTCGTCCTGTTGTTTGCCGCCTGCGTCGGGGTGGTGCTGTTCCGCATGCTGCATTTGCCGCCGATGCTCGGCTATCTGAGCGTGGGTATCGTGATCGGTCCGCACGCGCTGGGGCTGGCCTCCGACTCGCAGCGCGTGCAATACCTTGCGGAGTTCGGTGTCGTCTTCCTGATGTTCTCCATCGGCATCGAGTTTTCGTTACCCAAGCTCAAGAGCATGCGGCGCGTGGTGCTTGGGCTCGGTGTCTCTCAGGTCTTGGGGACGTTACTCGTCGCGGTCGGGCTGGGGGCGGTGGTCAACCTGTTCTGGTCGTTCTCCTGGCAGGCGTCGGTCGCGCTGGGCGGTGCGCTGGCCATGTCCTCGACGGCCATCGTCACCAAGATGCTGGCGGAGCGTCTGGAACTGGAGACGGAGCATGGCCGCAACATCATGGGCGTGCTGCTGTTCCAGGATCTGGCGGTCGTGCCGCTGCTGATCGTGATTTCCGCGCTCGGCGGCAATTCGAAGGCGCTGGTGCTGGCGTTGTCGCTGGCGGCGCTCAAGATCACCGGCGCGCTCGCGTTGTTGCTGTGGATCGGCCAGAAGCTGGTCGGGCGCTGGTTCCACATTGTGGCGGCGCGGCGCTCGCAAGAGCTGTTCATGCTCAACCTGCTCCTGCTCACGCTGGGTCTCGCTTACATTACCGAGCACCTTGGCCTGTCGATGGCGCTGGGTGCGTTCATCGCGGGCATGCTGATTGCGGAGACGCCCTTTCGCCATCAGGTGGAAGACGACATCAAGCCGTTTCGCGACGTGTTGCTCGGCCTGTTCTTCATCACGACCGGCATGATGCTCGACCCGGCCATCGTGATGAAACAGCCGCTCCTTGTGCTGCTGTTCTTCGTTGGCCCGCTGGTCGTCAAATTCACGCTGATCGCGGGCCTCGCGCGCGTGTTCGGCAGCCCGCCCGGCACGGCCATCCGCACCGGGCTGGGTCTGGCGCAGGCCGGTGAATTCGGCTTCGTGCTGCTCAATCTGGTGATCGACCGCGAACTGCTCGAACCCTCGCTGTCGCAGGCCGTGCTGGCGGGCATGTTGCTCTCGATGCTGTGCGCGCCGTTCCTCATCATCAACGCCGACCGTATCGCGCTGCGCTTCGTGGCCAACGAATGGATGATGCAGTCGTTGCAGATGACCCGGATCGCCACGCAGAGCATCAAGACCTCGGGGCACGTCATCATTTGCGGCTATGGCCGGTGCGGTCAGAATCTGGCGCGCATGCTCGAGCAGGAAGGCATCGGGTACGTGGCGCTGGATCTGGATCCGGACCGCGTGATGGAAGCGGCCAGTTCCGGCGAGACCGTCGTGTTCGGCGACGCCGCCCGGCGCGAGGCGCTCGTCGCGGCGGGGATTCACCGCGCTGCCGGGATTGTGGTGACGTACGACAGCACCCCGGCGGCGCTGAAGGTGCTGGCGCAGGTTCAGGCGCTGGAGCCGACGTTGCCGGTGGTCGTGCGCACGGTCGACGACACCCACATCGACGACCTGATCGCTGCTGGCGCGACCGAAGTCGTGCCCGAGATCGTGGAGGGCAGTCTGATGCTGGCCTCGCACGCGCTGGTGCTCATGGGCGTGCCCATGCGCCGTGTGCTGCGCCGGGTGGCGCAGGCGCGTAACGAGCGCTACAGCTTGCTGCGCGGCTATTTCCACGGCCTCGACGATGAGGACGAAGGCGGCGAGCGCGAGCAGGTGCGTCTGCAATCGGTGCCGCTCACGCTCAATGCCGACGCCGTCGGACGCACCCTGGGCGACCTGCGGCTCGACAAGCTCGGCGTGACGGTCACGGCCATTCGCCGGCATGGCATTCGCGGCGTCGAACCGTTGTCGGAGACACGTCTGATGGCCGACGACATCGTGGTGCTGCGCGGCTTGCCCGAGAAACTGGTGGCGGCCGAACAGCGCCTGCTGGGTCAAGAGGCTCACAAATAGCTGCGACCGACAGAGGCGGGCGGACGGGGCACGCGGCGGCCGCTCGGGGGCGCCTTCCCCAAATGGCAACGGGGCGTCGGGCCTTTTTGGCATAATGTGGCGTGTTCTCTATCCGTACCGAAAGAAGGATCCCCTTGCAGATCGATGAGTCTCCTGCCGCCTATATCAAAAGTCAGATCCGCACTGTGCCGGACTGGCCAGCGCCGGGCGTGCAGTTCCGCGATATCACCCCGTTGCTCAAGAACCCGCGTACCTTGCGGGTGTTGATCGACGTGTTCGTGCATCGCTACATGGAGCACCGGCCCGATTACATTGCCGGGCTCGATGCGCGCGGCTTCATCCTCGGCTCGATCCTGGCGTACGAGTTGAACATCGGCTTCATTCCCATTCGCAAGAAGGGCAAGCTGCCGTATCAGACGGTCGCAGAAGAATACGAACTGGAGTACGGCAGTGCGACGGTCGAGATTCATGCCGACGCCTGCGGTCCGGGCGATCGCGTGCTGTTGATCGACGATCTGGTCGCCACGGGCGGCACCATGCTCGCTGGCAAGAAGCTGCTGGAGCGTCTGGGCGCCACCGTGATCGAAGGCGCTGCCATCGTCGACCTGCCGGAGCTGGGCGGCTCGCGTCTGATTCGCGATGCCGGGTTGTCGCTGTTCCTGCTGTGCTCGTTCGAGGGTCACTGACCACTCGCCCGAATTGTCCCGAATCGTTCCGATCCGCCTCGATCTGCCTCGATTTCGCCGCCATCCTCATTCCCTGACCCGGACGCCCCGATGCCCAATCTCTGGCTGTTCTTGCTGACCTCGGTCGCGATCACGCTCGCACCGGGCCCGGACAACATGCAGGTCATTGCGCGGGGCATTGCGCAGGGACGCCGCGCCGGGCTCGCGGCTGCGGCCGGCTTCACCTTCGGTTGCCTCTTCCACACGACCATCGCCGCTGTCGGGCTGGCAGCGGTGCTGCGTTCGTCGCCGTGGGCATTCCAGGGGATCAAGCTGGCGGGGGCGGCGTATCTCATCTGGATCGGCATCAAGGCGCTGCGCGCGCGTGGTGCCATGGCCTTGGCCAACGACGCCGCGCCGCAACCGCTCCTGGCCGTCTTCCGCCAGAGCGTGTTCGCGAACATGCTCAATCCGAAAGTCACGCTTTTCTTCCTTGTGTTCCTGCCGCAGTTCGTGAGTGCCGACGCCGCGCATCCGGGCTGGCAGATGCTGCTGCTCGGCCTCGTGTTCATGGGGCAGACCATCGTCGTATTCAGCGCGTATGGCTGGTTCGCGGGCGTGTTGGGGACGTGGCTCAAGCGCCGTCCCGGGGCAGGGCGCTGGCTTGACCGTGTGGCCGGTGCGATCTTCATCGGCCTGGGCTTGCGTGTCGCCTTGCAGGGGTAACGCCGGGGAGCGGCGGCGCAAACGGGCCAGACAAGCAGGCGCCAGAAGCGCTTGCGCATGACCGGCATCGGCCTCGTCGATGCTGCCAAAGATTTCGTAGTCCAACTGACATTGTCCGATCATGCTTGCAGAACAACGCCAACAATACGTGCTCGAACAACTTGCCAAGACCGGGGCACTCGCGATCAGCGATCTGGTGCGTGAGTTGGGCGTCTCGCGAGAGACGGTGCGTCGTGACCTGAATACGCTTGCCGCACGCGGCCTGTTGCTCATGACGCACGGCGGCGCACTGGCGGCCGATCGCAGCGAGCCCGACTGGACGCTGCGCGAGAACGTCAACGCCGTGGGCAAGCGCGCCATTGGCGTGCGCGCGGCCGAGCTCGTGCCCGATGGCGCCTCGGTCATCATCGACTACGGCACGACTACGCGCGCGGTGGCGCAGGCGCTGCTCTCCAAGCATCGTCTTCGGATCTACACGAACGACTGGCAGATCGCGCGTCTGCTGGGCCGTCACCACGACAACCGGGTGACGCTGCTCGGCGGCGAGTTGCAGGACAACGAAGATGCCGTGCAGGGCTGGGACGCGATCAACCAGATCTCGCAATACCACGCCGACTTCGCGTTCATCGGCGTGGGCGGGGTGACGGAAGACGGTGGCATCACCGACTTCAACCGCGCGGCGGCCGAGTTGCGAGCGCGCATGTTGCTGTGTGCGAACGTATCGGCCGTGGTGGCGGACCACACCAAGTTCGGTCGCGTGACGCCGGTGCGCATCCGCCATTTCGAGGCCGCCCGGTACCTCATCAGCGACGCCGCGCCGCATAAGAGCATGCTGGCGCAACTGCGCGCTCGCGGCCCGGAACTCCTCATCGCGTGACCGTATAACGGCACGTATAGCGCCATAGCGCCATCGCGCGACAACACGACAACACGACAACACGACAACACGACAACACGACAACACGACAACACGACAACACGACAACGCGGGTTTGATCGGGCGGCCTTGCCGCCCGTCTTCCATTGCTCGTCTCCCCTCCATCGGCGCACGCAAGGCATATCCGCCCGGCGATGCCGTCTTCACTTCTCCTCGGCTCTCCTCTGATTCGCCCAGACGCGACCGTCGTTCGCCATAGGTCGCCTCAGCACGCCACACGTCGCCACGACGGGTAGGCGTCCTCACGGAAATCTCGTCGTCTATACCTGTGCGGTGTTGCCGGTGGCGCGGCCTTGCGCTGCGTGCCGACCTTCCTGCGGGCCTCGGCAACCTTCCAAAAATGTGTAGACAAAATGAGTGCCTGAGGTCGAGAGCCGCGTTATCCCGCATCGAAAGATCTGAAGATGACGCCCATATGGCAGCGCTCATACGGTTGTTGAAATTGTTCCCAAGCCATTGAGCAGGCAAGGTTTTTCGCGGCATTCGAAAAAGCTCGTCGATTGTCACCGTGTTGTCATCGAGGCTTTCTAGACTTCGTTCACTTTTGGCACAAATTGCCACAAAACAGCTAGTCGGGCGGTGCGGTCGACGCGATCCCATTCCGGGGCGTTGCCGACAGGAAGGTACCGGGTGCGACTGGCGATTTGACTCACAGGTGAACCGTGGACGAAGCGATTCGAATCGAGCGACTGACCAAGACTTTCGGGAGTGGCCGTCGTGCCCTCGACGAAGTGGCGCTCAAAGTCATGCCGGGCGAAATGGTCGCCCTCATCGGGGCGTCGGGCTCGGGCAAGTCGACGTTGATGCGTCACATTGCGGGTTTCGTGGCGGCCGATCAGCAGCCGGGCAGCATCGAGATTCTGGGCCGCCCGATTCAGCGCGACGGCCGCATCGTGCGCGAAGTGCGTCAGATTCGCCGCGACATCGGCTTCGTCTTCCAGCAGTTCAATCTGGTGGGCCGCTTGCCGGTCATCACCAACGTGCTCACGGGCCTGCTTGCCCGCGTGCCGCTGTGGCGCAGCCTGATGTTCCGCTTCACTTCCGAAGAGCGCCAGGCGGCACTGGCGGCGCTTGCCGAAGTGGGCATTGCCGATCTGGCCTTCCAGCGTGCCAGCACGCTCTCGGGCGGTCAGCAGCAGCGCGCGGCACTGGCGCGCACGCTGGTGCAGGGCGCCAAGATCATTCTCGCGGACGAGCCGATTGCGTCGCTCGACCCGGAGTCGGCACGCAAGGTGATGGACATGCTGGCCCGCATGAACCGCGATCACAAGCTGACGGTGGTCGTCTCGCTGCACCAGGTGGATGTGGCGATGCGTTACTGCGTGCGCACCGTTGCCTTGCACCAGGGCCGTGTGGTGTACGACGGCCCGTCTGCGGCACTCACGCCTGACTTGCTGCGCCGGCTCTATGGCGTGCAGGCGAGCGAGTTGCTCAACGAAGGCTCGGAAGGATCCGAAGCCTCGGAGAGCACGGCGGGCGAAAAGCCGGCCGATGCCGAAGCCCCCTTCCTTACCTCGATGTCCCTTAGTCTGACCTGACCAGGAGCTTGCTCTCATGAAACTTTGGAAAACCCTGCTGGCCGGCGCGGCCATGATCGCCTCGGTGGCGGCAGCGCATGCGCAGGAAATCAACTTCGGCATTATCTCGACCGACTCGAGCGCAGCGCTGCGTCAGCGTTGGCAGCCGCTGATCGACGACATGGAGAAGCAAACGGGCCTGAAGGTGACGCCGTTCTTCGCCACCGACTACGCCGGCGTGATCGAAGGCATGCGCTTCAACAAGGTGCAGCTCGCGTGGATGGGTAACAAGGGCGCGATGGAAGCCGTGGACCGCTCGCAAGGCGAAGTCTTCGCGAAGATCATGTACGCCGACGGCACCGAAGGTTATTACTCGCTGTTGATCGCGAACAAGTCGAGCCCGTACAAGACGCTCGACGACGTGATCAAGAACGGCAAGAAGATCAACTTCGGCCTGGGCGATCCGACCTCGACGTCGGGCACGCTGGTGCCGGGTTACTACGTGTTCGCGAAGAACAACATCGATCCGCGCACGTACTTCAAGACCGCGCGTAGCTCGAACCACGGTGCGAATCTGATGGCGGTGCTCAACAACCAGATCGACGTGGCGACCAACAATACCGAAGAGTTGAACAAGCTCGAGGCAACGCAGCCGGAGAAGGCCAAGCAGATTCAGGTGATCTGGAAGTCGCCGCTGATTCCGTCGGATCCGCTGCTGTGGCGCAAGGACTTGCCGGATGCCACGAAGAAGAAGATTCGCGACTTCTTCCTCGCTTACGGCAAGGATGCGCACGAGAAGGAAGTGCTCAAGAACATCTACAACTACGGTGGCTTCCGCGCATCGTCCGACGCCCAACTGCTGCCGATCCGTCAGCTCGAACTGTTCAAGCAGAAGGTGCAGCTCGAGTCGGATACGAACATCGACGCGGCCAAGAAGAAGTCGCAACTGGCTGACCTCGATGGCAAGCTTGCCGCGCTCGATCAGGAAATGAACAAGGCGAAGTAAGCGTCTTGCTTCACGGAAGTGGGTCATTGACTCAAACGACGTCGCAGGGCAACACCTAATCGTTGTTCTGCGACGGATACCGGCGGGCTGAACGACTTGGCCCGCCGCGTCCTCTGCGGTTCGATTTTTCACCGGCGAAGTTGTGCCGGTATGACTTGTGGTACTCGACATGAACACCAGCGTATCCCTCACTGCAAATGGTCGCCTGCCGGGCGAACCGCCCAAGCGTTCGTGGCTGTCTCTGATTAGCTGGGGTGTTTTCTTCCTGATCCTGGTGTGGTCGTGGGGTGGTGCGGACATGCGTCCGCTCGACCTGATTCGCGATTCCGGCAACATGAGCCAGTTCGCGCACGATTTCTTCCCGCCTGACTTTCACGACTGGCGCGTGTATGTGCACGAGATGCTCGTGACCATTCACATCGCGGTGTGGGGGACGGTGCTCTCGGTTGTCTGTTCGATTCCGATGGGGTTGCTCTCGGCGTCGAACATGGTGCCGGCGTGGGTGTATCAGCCGGTGCGTCGTGTGATGGACGCTTGCCGCGCGATTAACGAAATGGTTTTCGCGATGTTGTTCATCGTGGCGGTCGGCCTGGGCCCGTTTGCCGGGGTGTTGGCCTTGTGGGTGCATACGACGGGCACGCTCTCGAAGTTGTTCGCGGAGGCGGTCGAAGCGATCGATCCGCGTCCGGTGGAGGGGGTGCGGGCCACGGGAGCGCGAGCCATCGACGAAATCCTGTATGGCGTGTTGCCGCAGGTCATGCCGCTGTGGATTTCGTACACGCTGTACCGATTCGAGTCGAACGTGCGTTCGGCGTCGGTGGTCGGCATGGTGGGTGCGGGGGGGATTGGCGTGGTGTTATACGAAGTGATTCGCAGTTTCCAGTATGCGCAGACGTGTGCGGTGATGGTCATCATGGTTGTGGTGGTGACGTGCATCGACGTGTTCTCGGCGCGGGTGCGAAAGACGGTGATCTGAAGCGCGAAAAAAGCAAAGCGTTGGCAGCAGCAAAGCAGCAAGCAAAACGCCGGTCCTGAGGGGCCGGCGTTTTGCGTTAAAGCGGGAGAAATGAAGCGGGGAGGGGAGAAGGGGAGAAGGGGAGAAGGTGGGAAGGGTGTTGGTGGAAGTACTGAAGGCGAGGGTGGAGACGGACCGGGGCCCCTTTCTGAATCGAGTTGGGTTTATGTCTGAGAGGCGGAAAGGGGCCCCGGTCCGTCTGGAGGGAGGTGTTGGAGGGGGGGCGCGTTACACCGTCGTTGTGGCGCGCCCCTGAGCTCAGGCGACTCGCTGGCCTTCCAGATAGGTGGCACGCGGCACTGGCGGCATGCCGGGGCGCACGGTCACACGGACCATATCGGCTCGCAAGCCGGGCACGATGCCGCCGCGGTCGGTGAGTCCGACAGACTGCGCGGGCGTCCACGAGACGGTGCGCATGGCCTTTGAGAGTGACCAGCCGATGTCGTCATGAAGCTGGAAGGCGGCTTGCAGCAGGCTCGAAGGCACGTAATCCGACGAAAGGATATCGAGCACGTCTTCGCGCGCGAGATCGGCGGCTGCCACGTTGCCCGAATGCGACCCGCCGCGCACGATGTTCGGTGCGCCCATGATGACGCCGATCGACTTCTCGCGTGCCGCGCGTGCGGCGGTGAGGGTCGTCGGGAATTCCGAGAGTGCCACGCCGTCGCGTACGGCTTCGTCCACGTGTTCGAGCGACGTGTCGTCATGGCTTGCCAGCGGCAGGCCGCGCTCGCGGCTCATGGCCACAATCGAGCGGCGATGCGTAAATGCAAACGCTTCTTGCTGTGCCTTCAGGTCGGCCAGCATGGCTTGCCAGGTCTCGTCCGACACCTTGCCGTTGCGCTCGTGGTACTGGCGGTACTGCACCGGATCGTGCCACTGGCGCTGGCCTGGCGTGTGATCCATGACCGACACGAGTCGCAGCAGCGGGTGATCGCTCATCTCGGCGAACGCATCGGCCGCGTCGTGCGTGGCGACCTCGCAGCGCAGGTGCAGGAAGTGGTCCACACGAAACAGACCGGCGGCGATGGTGTCGAGCATCGCCTGCCCGCAATCGTTCTGCACTTTGCGGCTGCGCAGACCGAATGCGTCGCGCTCGCCGATCACCAGCGAGTCGAAGACCGTGGTGATGCCGGCGGCCGCGACTTGCGCGTCGTGGATGGCAAACGCGGCGTGCGTGTTCCAGAGCACACCGGGACGCGGCGCGAGGTGCTTCTCCAGATTGTCGGTATGCAGCTCCACCAGACCGGGCAACAGATGATCGCCCTGCCAGTCGATGGCCTCGGGCACCTGCGTCGTGCCCTCTTCCACGGCATGTATACGGCCCTCGCGCACTTCGACGACCCCCGTGAAGGTGGTGTCGGGCGTGACGATGCGGGCGTTCTTGATGAGCATGAAAAACTCCGGTGAATCAATGAGCGGGACGGAGCACGGGGCGCATGGCGAGCGTGCGGGAGGCGACTTCGTCGCGGGTCGCCTCGTCGTGAAAAATGCCGACGATCGCGCTGCCGGCGGCGCGTGCCTCGGCGATCAGTTGCGCGACCACGGCGCGGTTCTGGGCGTCGAGCGACGCGGTTGGTTCGTCGAGCAGCAACACCGGTGCTGCGGCAATCAACCCGCGCGCGATGTTGATGCGCTGCTGCTCGCCACCCGAGAACGTCGCCGGGGCGAGCGACCACAGCCGCTCGGGAATATTCAGACGGTCGAGCAGATCGCGGGCGCGGCCGGCGGCGTCGCCGTCGTCATAACCGAGACGGCGCAGCGGCTCCGCCACGATGTCGAGCGTGCTCACGCGCGGAATCACCCGCAGGAACTGGCTGACGTAACCGAGCGTGGTGCGGCGTACCGAGAGCACCTCGCGGGCGCTGGCGGTGGTCAGGTCGACCCAGCGCGCTGCGTGCCCGTCGTCGTGACGGATCTCGATGCGGCCTTCGCCCACGAGGTAGTTGCCATAAAGACAACGCAGCAAAGTGCTCTTGCCTGAGCCCGACGGGCCGACGAGCGCCACGCATTCGCCGCGTCGCACCGTCAGGTCCACGCCGTCGAGCGCCGGAATGGCCGCGCCACCCTGGGCGTGCAGCCGGAAGGTCTTGTGCAGGCCCTGAGCGCGCAGCATGACGTCGTGCTCGCGCGTGGCGTGGCTCACGGATTCCGTTCGCAGCGCTGCCGCATGGGAAGACGACGCCTGCGGGGCAGACGTAGGAAGGTTCGTTCCGGAGTTCATACGGGCAGCACCGAGGAGACCAGCAATTGCGTATAGGGATGTTGAGGATCGTCGAGCACCTGATCGGTGAGCCCGGCCTCGACCACACGGCCCGCCTGCATCACGATCAGGCGATGCGCGATGAGTCGCGCCACCCCGATATCGTGCGTGACGATGATGGCGGCAAGATGAAGGCGCTCCACCAGCGAGCGCAGCAAGTCGAGAAGACGCGCCTGCACCGACACGTCGAGACCGGCGGTCGGTTCGTCCATGAACACGAGGCGCGGTTCGGTCACGAGATTCCGGGCAATTTGCAGACGCTGCTGCATGCCGCCGGAGAACGCGCCGGGCATTTCATCGACGCGCGCCGGATCGAGTTCGACCTGCGCCATCCAGTGACGGGCCTTGCTGCGAATGTCGCCGAAGTGGCGCGCGCCGACAGCCATCAGCCGGTCGCCGATGTTGCCGCCGGCCGAGACGTTCATGCGCAACCCGTCGCGCGGGTTCTGCTCCACGAAGCCCCATTCGGTGCGCAGCAGACGACGCTTGTGCGCCTCGTCCAGCGTGCTCAGGTTGTGCAGCGTGCCGTCCGTGCCGCGGTAGTGCAGCGTGCCGGCGTCGATGTCGTGACGCAGCGCCAGCGCATTGAGCAGCGTGGACTTGCCCGAGCCCGATTCGCCGACGACACACACCACTTCGCCGGGCCAGAGATCGAACGTCACGTCGGCGCAGCCGATGCGATCGCCATAGTGCTTGCCGAGACCGGCCACGCGCAGCAGCGGTTCGTCCATCGGTGGCTCGGCGCGCAGGGCCGCATTCGAGCGCGAATTCGGGAGCGCGTTCATGCGAGCTCCTTCGCTGCCGTGCGGCTGCCGCAGTAGTCGCTATCCGAGCACACATGCATGCGCGTGCCCGCGTCGTCGGTGATGACTTCGTCGAGGAAGCTGTCGGTCGCACCGCACAGGGCGCAATGCGCATCCCACTTCTGGATCT
>NZ_JAELTP010000105.1 GCF_016428915.1 Pandoraea sp. ASV26 | reverse complement strand
GGCGGGGATGATGGCGTCGCTGCTGGGGCGTCCGCTGGTGCTGCATGAGCAGAACTCGGTCGCCGGCATGGCGAACAAGGTGCTCGCACGCGTGGCCGACAAGGTGCTGCTTGCGTTCCCCGACACCATCGAGGGCGGCGAATGGGTCGGCAATCCGATTCGTGCCGACTTCGATGACATGCCGCCGCCGGCCGAGCGCTACAACGCCCGCACGGGCCCGCTGCGCATTCTCGTGGTGGGCGGCAGTCTGGGCGCGACGGTGCTCAACGAGATCGTGCCCAAGGCGCTGGCGAAGCTTGCGCGTGACGTGCGTCCGCAGGTCACGCATCAGGCGGGCGTCAAACATATTCAGACGTTGCAGGCGAATTACGCTGCGGCGGGGGTGACGGTCGATGCGGTGCCGTTCATCGACAACATGGTCGCAGCCTACGCGGCGGCGGATCTGGTGATCTGCCGCGCAGGCGCGATGACGGTGGCCGAAGTGGCGGCGGCGGGGGTGGCGGCGCTGTTCGTGCCGTTCCCGCATGCGGTCGACGACCACCAGACAACGAATGCGCGTTTTCTCGCCGACAAGGGCGCGGCAACGCTGATCGACCAGCGCGAGCTGTCGGTCGAGACCCTGGCCGAGTGGCTGCGCCGTCAGACGCGCGAATCGCTGCTCGCAATGGGAGAGAAAGCCAGGGCGCTCGCCAAGCCGGACGCCACAGAACAAGTGGCGCGCGTGTGCGCGGCTCTGGCCAAGGATTGAAATGAAACACATCGTCAAACACATTCACTTCGTCGGCATTGGCGGCTCGGGCATGAGCGGTATTGCCGAGGTGTTGCTCAACCTGGGGTATCAGGTGAGCGGCTCCGATCTCGGCGACAACGCAGTGACCCAGCGCCTCGCGGGCCTGGGCGCGCGTGTCGACCGCGGTCATGCGGCCGAGCATATCGACGGCGCGGACGCGATCGTCGTGTCCACCGCCATCACGGCAGACAACCCGGAAGTGCTCGCGGGCCGTGCCCGTCAGATTCCCATCGTGCCGCGCGCGCTGATGCTCGCGGAACTCATGCGTCTGAAGCAGGGCGTGGCCATCGCCGGCACGCACGGCAAGACGACCACGACGAGCCTCGTGGCGAGCGTGCTCGCGCAGGGCGGGCTGGACCCGACGTTCGTGATCGGTGGCCGTCTGAACAGCGCCGGGGCGAACGCCAAGCTTGGCACTGGCGACTTCATCGTCGTCGAAGCCGATGAGTCGGACGCCTCGTTCCTGAATCTGAATCCCGTCATCGAAGTCATCACCAACATCGATGCCGATCACATGGATACCTACGGGCACGACTTCGCCCGTCTGAAGCAATCGTTCGTGGCCTTCACGCAGCGCCTGCCGTTCTACGGCATTGCCGTGCTGTGTGTGGATGACCCGAACGTGCGCGAGATCCTGCCGTTCGTCTCGAAGCCGATCGTGCGTTACGGCCTGTCGGAGGACGCGCAGGTGCGCGCCATCGACGTGCGGGCCGACGCCGGACAGATGCATTTCACCGTGCTGCGCAAGTTCGGCGACGGCGCTGCGCCGCTCGACATCACGCTGAATCTGCCGGGCGAGCACAACGTGCGCAACGCACTGGCGGCGATCGCCATCGCCACCGAACTCGAAGTGCCTGACGCCGCTATTCAGCAGGCGCTGGCCGAGTTCAACGGCGTTGGGCGACGCTTCCAGCGTTACGGCGAAATCGCCCTGCCGAAGTCGAGTGGCGGCGGCTCGTTCACGTTGATCGACGACTACGGGCATCACCCGGTCGAGATGGCCGCGACGCTGGCAGCCGCGCGTGGCGCGTTCCCGGGGCGTCGCATTGTGCTGGCCTTCCAGCCGCACCGTTACACGCGTACGCGCGATTGCTTCGAGGACTTCGTGAAGGTGTTGTCCGAAGCCGATGCCGTCGTGCTCGGCGAGGTGTACTCCGCGGGCGAGGCCCCCATCGTGGCGGCCGACGGCCGCGCCCTGTCGCGGGCATTGCGCGTGGCGGGCAAGGTAGAACCGGTTTTCGTCGAAGACGTCGCGCAACTGCCCGACGCCGTTCTGCAAGTCGCTCGTGCGGGCGATGTCGTTATCACCATGGGTGCCGGCTCCATCGGCGCGGTGCCCGGCAAGTTGCAAGTTCAGCAAGGAGTCTGACGTGAGTGCTTTGGATCCGAAACGTTTCGGCAAGGTTGGCGTCCTGATGGGCGGGCGCTCGGCTGAGCGCCAGATCTCGCTGATTTCGGGCAATGGTGTTCTGGATGCCCTGC
This sequence comes from Pandoraea sp. ASV26, assembly GCF_016428915.1. GTDB lineage: Bacteria > Pseudomonadota > Gammaproteobacteria > Burkholderiales > Burkholderiaceae > Pandoraea. Next base: position 16,558 of record NZ_JAELTP010000105.1, on the reverse strand, counting down.
GCTCGCGTGGTGTGGACGCGCATGCCTTCGATACCGGCATGCACAACCTCGCGGCGCTGGCGGCGCAGAAGTTCGATCGTGTGTTCATCGCGCTGCATGGCCGCTATGGCGAAGACGGCACGTTGCAGGGCGCGCTCGAACATCTGGGCATTCCGTACACCGGCAGCGGCGTGTTGGCGTCCGCGCTGGCGATGGACAAGGAGATGACCAAGCGCGTGTGGATCAACGAAGGGCTGCCGACGCCGCGCTTCTCGATGCTCACCGCCGACAGCGACTTCGGTGCCGTTGCCCGCGATCTCGGCCTGCCGCTGATCGTCAAGCCGTCGCGCGAGGGCTCGACCATCGGTCTGACGAAGGTCACTGACGCGTCGCAGTTGAAGGCCGCCTACGAGAAGGCGGCCGCACTCGATCCGGACGTGCTCGCCGAAGAGTTCATCGATGGCGACGAACTGACCGTGCCGGTGCTCGGCGTTGGCACGAAGGGGGCTGCGGCCGCCCGTGCGCTGCCGGTGATCCGCATCGTGGCGCCGGACGCGAACTACGACTACCAGAACAAGTATTTCAAGGACGACACGCGCTACGAATGCCCGCCGCCGCTGTCGGTGTCGTTGCAGGAGGAAGTGCAGCGCCTGGTGTTGCGCGCCTACCTCGTGCTCGGCTGCCGTGGCTGGGCGCGCGCCGACGTGATGCTGCGCAAGCGCGACAACAAGCCGTTCCTGCTGGAGATTAATACGTCGCCGGGCATGACTGGCCACTCGCTGGTGCCGATCTCGGCGCGCGCGGCTGGCCTATCGTACGAAGACCTGGTGCTTGAAATTCTGGCAACTGCGACGCTCGATCTGCATCCGAACGCGCAGTGGAAGCCAGAGTGAACCGAGTCAAACCTTGAACGCGTTGAAGAACGCCCCGATACGGAAAGCAGATCGCCATGTGGCACAACGTACGCTTGCTCAACGCCATCGCGAGTGCGCTCGTCGCACTCGTCGTGCTGGCGGCGCTCGCGGCGGGCGGCCATTGGTTGATCCAGCGACCGATCTTCACGCTCAAGGCGATTCAGATCGACGGGGATGTGTCGCACATCAACGGACCGACCTTGCGTGCGAATGCGGTGTCGCGTCTGAAGGGCAACTTCTTCACGATCGATCTGGACGCCACGCGCGCCGCGTTCGAGGCAGTGCCCTGGGTGCGTCATGCGAGCGTGCGGCGTGTCTGGCCGAATCAACTGGCCGTCACGATCGAGGAATACAAGCCGCTGGCCACCTGGAACGACGGCCGTCTGGTGAGTGTGGACGGCGAGTTGTTCGCGGCGAATCTGGCGGAAGCCGAGGACGAGGGCAAGCTGCCCGAGTTCGCGGGGCCGCCGGGCAGCGAGAAAGATGTGACGGCGCGGTACTACGACTTCGTGAAGTGGTTCGCGCCGCTGAATATGAAACCCGAGGCGGTCACCCTGTCGAATCGTTACGCATGGGGCGTTCGGCTTGCAGGGGGGATGCAACTGGCGCTGGGTCGGGAGCGTACGCCCGAAACCCTCGCCACGCGCAGCCGGCGTTTCGTACAGGCGTATCCGCAAGTTGCGGCGCGCTGGGGGAACCAGATCGAGTATGCCGATCTGCGCTACCCGAACGGTTTTGCAGTCAGGGCCGCGGGCATGCGTTTCTTGAGCGAAGAGCAGGCCAAGAAACTCGCCGCGACACCGGTGCAAAAGCGGGATTCGCCAAAGCCGGGCGCTGCGCAACCTGCCGCGCGGCAGAAGCGAAGCCAGTGAGACTTCAGGACTTACACACGCTATGAGCAAAGATTACAAAGATCTGTTGGTCGCCCTCGATATCGGCACGTCGAAAGTCGTGGCGGTGGTGGCCGAGCTGCGCCCTGAAGGCCGCTATGAAGTGATCGGACTCGGCCAGAGCGAATCGCGGGGCCTGAAAAAGGGCGTCGTGGTCAACATCGAGGCCACCGTGCAGTCGATTCAGCGTGCGCTCGAAGAAGCCGAGCTGATGGCCGACTGCAAGATCACCAATGTGTTCACCGGCATTGCCGGCAGCCACATCCGCAGCTTCAATTCGAGCGGCATGGTGGCGATCAAGGACAAGGAAGTGACGCAGACCGATGTGGCGCGCGTCATCGAGACGGCCAAGGCGATCAACATCCCGACCGACCAGCAGGTGCTGCATATCCTCACGCAGGAATTCATCATCGATGGTCAGGAGGACGTGCGCGAGCCGATCGGCATGAGCGGCATCCGTCTCGAGGTGAAGGTGCACATCGTGACCGGCGCGGTCTCGGCGGCGCAGAACATCGTGAAGTGCGTGCGTCGTTGCGGCCTCGAAGTGAACGATCTGATTCTGCAACCGCTGGCGTCGAGCATTTCGGTGCTCACGGAAGACGAGAAGGAACTCGGCGTGGTGCTGATCGACATCGGCGGCGGCACGACGGATATCGCGATCTTCAGCGAAGGAGCGATTCGCCACACGGCGGTGATCCCGATTGCCGGGGACCAGATCACGAGCGATATCGCGATGGCGGTGCGCACGCCAACGCCGGACGCGGAAGACATCAAGATTCAGCACGGCATTGCCAAGCAGTCGCTGGCCGATCCGGACGAGATGATCGAAGTGCCGGGGCTCGGTGAGCGCGGTCCGCGCACGCTGTCGCGTCAGGCGCTGGCCGCGGTGATCGAGCCGCGTGTCGAAGAGCTGTTCTCACTCGTGCAGCAGGTGGTGCGCGAGTCGGGGTACGAAGAGTTGCTGTCCTCGGGCATCGTGCTCACCGGCGGCGCGGCGATGATGCCGGGCATGGTCGAGCTGGGCGAGGACATCTTCCTCAAGCCGGTGCGCATTGGCGTGCCGGAGTATGCGGGTGGTCTGGCCGACGTGGTGCGCAGTCCGCGCTACGCGACGGCGATGGGGCTGCTGCTCGAAGGACGTTCCCAACGCATGCGCGGGCGCAAGGTCGCGGTGCAGTCGGGGCAAGCGAATCAAGTCTGGACGCGCATGCGCGACTGGTTCTTCAGCAATTTCTAATGGTGTTTTTTTGAGGGGTGTGGATTCGGCATTGAAAACACGCGCGGCTTACCCGAGCGGCACGTGACCCGCAGTACCGGATCTGCTTTTAATTCACTGGAGGCGCTATGAACTTTGAAATGTTGGAAACGGAAACCAACGGCACCATCATCAAGGTGGTGGGTGTTGGTGGCGCTGGCGGCAATGCCGTCCAGCACATGATCAACCGTGGTGTGCAAGGCGTGGAATTCATCGCCATGAACACCGACGCTCAGGCACTGGGCCGCTCGCAGGCCAGCGTGACCATCCAGCTCGGCAAGACCGGTCTGGGCGCTGGCGCGAAGCCGGAAATGGGCCATGCCGCGGCTGAAGAAGCCCGTGAGCGTGTGGCCGACGCCCTGCGTGGCGCGCACATGGTGTTCATCACCGCCGGTATGGGTGGCGGCACGGGCACGGGCGCGGCACCGGTCGTGGCGCAGATTGCCAAGGAAATGGGCATTCTGACCGTGGGCGTGGTCTCGAAGCCGTTCGAGTTCGAGGGTGGCAAGCGCATGCGCGTGGCCGAGACCGGCGCGCAGGAACTGGAAGACAACGTCGACTCGCTGATTGTCGTGCTCAATGACAAGCTGTTCGAAGTCATGGGCGACGACGCCGAGATGGACAAGTGCTTCCAGTGCGCCGACGACGTGCTGCATAACGCCGTGGCCGGCATCGCCGAAATCATCAACGTCGACGGTTTGGTGAACGTCGACTTTGAAGACGTGAAGACGGTGATGGGCGAGCAAGGCAAGGCGATGATGGGGACGGCGACGGTAGCCGGTGTCGATCGTGCGCGTCTGGCGGCAGAGCAAGCCGTGGCAAGCCCGCTGCTCGAAGGCGTGGACCTGTCGGGCGCGCGTGGCGTGCTGGTGAACATCACGGCATCGCGCTCGCTGCGTCTGTCGGAAACGCGTGAAGTGATGAACACCATCAAGAGCTATGCCGCCGAAGATGCGACCGTGATTTTCGGTACCGTCTACGACGACAAGATGGGCGATGCACTGCGCGTGACCGTGGTGGCAACCGGCCTGGGCCGTGCAGTTGCGAAGAAGGTCGCTGCCCCGATGACGCTGCTCAAGACCGGTACCGACAACATGCCGATCGCGACGGGTCATGTGCCGAACGTCGGTCAGGCTGGCGGTACGGACTACGGCGCGCTCGAGACGCCGGCCGTGTGGCGCAGCACGCGTGAGACCGCAGCGTCGCACGTTGCCGCGTTGCAGGAAAAGGGTGTCGATACGTACGACATTCCGGCTTTCCTGCGCAAGCAAGCCGACTGACAGGGTTGCGCGCGGGCCGGGTGCCAGTGCCTGGCGCCGCCGCACCTTGGGAATCGCGAGACCTGAGCAGGTCGTCGTGAGGATTCGCCGTCGCCCCGATTTCCATGCCATGTGGCGTGGGGATGGCGCGCCGCAGTAAGAATCCGAATGGCGATACGGCAAGGTTGCGATCGCGGAAGATGCCTTGTGGCTGCGACGACCAGAGTCGCAAGAGGCGTCTGCGCATCGCAGGTAACGGACGTTACGGGTAAGCGTTCGTCATCCCCGACCCGGTCTCGCGGATCTGTCCCCCCGACCGCTGCGGCAATGCCTCCGTCGCATCGGCCGGGGTGCCCCGAAAACGCATGACGCCCGGCCTGTTGGCCTGACGTCGACGCGCGAAACGACTTATTGCATGAAGCGCGATAGGCGCAGACATACCGATGCGTCAGAATCCGGAATGTTTGGTAACTAACCGTTGTGTTTGTGGCACAGCGATGAAGGCGCCGATCTGATATAATTCGATCTATGATCCTTAGCGCCCGATAGTTTTAATAAATAGCATGCTCAAGCAGCGCACACTCAAATCCATCGCCAAGACAGTCGGCATCGGCTTGCACTCCGGTCGCAAGGTCGAGCTGTCGTTGCGTCCGGCGCCGCCCAATACGGGTATCGTCTTCTGTCGTACCGATCTGAATCCTCCCGTAGAGATTCCGGCGTCGGCGATGGCGATCGGCGACACGCGTCTTGCGTCGGTGTTGCAGAAGGATGGTGCGCGGGTGTCCACGGTGGAACACCTGATGTCGGCATGTGCAGGTCTGGGCGTTGATAATTTGTATGTCGACGTGACGGCCGAAGAAATTCCGATCATGGATGGCAGCGCAGCGACGTTCGTCTTCCTGATCCAGTCGGCAGGCATTGAAGAACAGGCTGCCGCCAAGAAATTCATTCGTGTGACGAAGCCGGTCGAGATTCGCGAAGGCGACAAGTTCGCCCGTCTCGAGCCGTATGACGGCTTCAAGCTCAAGTTCACGATCGATTTCCGTCACCCGGCGGTGGACCGCACGGGCCAGGCGCTCGAGATCGATTTTGCCGAGACGTCCTACGCCAAGGAAATCGCACGTGCACGCACGTTCGGCTTTGCGCATGAAGTTGAAATGCTGCGCGAGCTGGGTCTGGCACGCGGCGGCAGCATGGACAACGCGATCGTGCTCGATGAGTACCGCATTCTGAACAACGACGGTCTGCGCTACGACGACGAGTTCGTGAAGCACAAGATGCTCGACGCGATTGGCGATCTGTATGTGATCGGCCATCCGCTGCTGGCGTCGTACACGGCGTACAAGTCGGGGCACGGCCTGAACAATCAACTGCTGCGCGAGCTTCTTGCACAAAACGCCTACGAGATCGTGACGTTCGAGCGCGCCGAAGACGCTCCGCGCGGCTTCCAGTTCGATCCGCAGACACAGTTCGCGTAAATCGAGCAATACGCTGCGCCACTGCTCACTGCGACGCAGATGTAACAAAACGAAAGCGCCGGCGATCCGGCGCTTTTTTATTTGACGCGCAATAAATATCGGCGTTTGGGCAACAGGGGAAATCGTCGAGACAGTGACGTCTCGTCGGCGCCGGCGCCGGTTATGGCTTGCGCGAACCGCCATAGGAATGGCGGGCGACGAGGCGGGCCAGCGCATCGCGCAGCGGAGAGGGCTCCAGGGCGTCGCGCAGGTCGCGCAGGCTGACCAGCCCTTGCCGGGGCAGCCGGGCCTCCTTGGGCGGCTTCTGGGGCTCGGGGGCCGCGATGCTTACCCGGATCCGGATCGTGCGAATCAACCAGCCCCGCTTGGCGAGGCCCTCGATCAGGGATGGCGTTTGCTGACGCAGGCGCGCGGCGAGCGAATTGTTGGCGACGAGAAAGACCATTGCGCCGTCGCGCGGCGGCGTGACCTTCACGCTGGCGCTCAGCGCGGGAGGCAGCAACGCATGGACGTCGCGCTCCAGCCGGCCCAGTTGTTCTGCGGCGACCAGCAGCGAGCCGGCACCGTCGGAGGCGGACAGGAGGGTCGTCAGGGGGCGGGCGACGCGAGAGGCTTTGGGTCGTTTCATATGATGAGACAGATGTCGCCACATATTTTACCCCGCCATCGGACGTCGCCTCCGCCCGGGCCCCGAAATCACCGGCTTGTCGGCGTCGGGTCCCGTCGGGACGTGTAACCGCAGCATGCTAGAATCCATTTTTCAGTATAGGTATCGAACCGGAGCGAGGCCCGCGTGCCAAACACCGGTGACCCGCAGCGCGCAGGCGCATCGGGCGCTTCGCATTCTTGGGATATTGTTCCGGAGTGCGTGCTCCGTCCGTTGACAGGCTGCGTGATTGCGCACGACATTTGCCGCCCTAACCAGTGATCCGATGATTCCCGGTCTTCTTAAAAAAGTATTTGGCAGCCGCAACCAGCGGCTCATCAAGCAGTACCAGAAAACCGTCACGGCGATTAACGCCCTTGAGCCGCAGATCGCCGAACTGAGCGATGAGCAACTGCGCGGCAAGACTGAGGAATTCAAGCAACGCATCGCCCAGGGGGCGACGGTAGACTCGTTGCTCGTCGAAGCCTTTGCCGTGTGCCGTGAAGCCGGCAAGCGCGTGCTCAAGATGCGCCACTTCGACGTTCAGTTGATCGGCGGTATGGTGCTGCACTTCGGCAAGATTGCCGAAATGCGCACGGGTGAAGGCAAGACGCTCGTGGCAACGCTGCCCGCCTACCTGAACGCATTGTCGGGCAAGGGCGTGCACGTGGTGACCGTCAACGATTACCTGGCACAGCGCGATGCCGAGTGGATGGCGCGTCTGTACAACTTCCTGGGTCTGTCGGTGGGTATCAACCTGTCGCAGATGCCGCACGATCAGAAGCAGAAGGCCTACGCCGCCGACATCACGTACGGCACGAACAACGAGTTCGGCTTCGACTACCTGCGCGACAACATGGTCTACGAGACCGAGCAGCGGGTACAGCGCACGCTCAACTACGCCATCGTCGACGAAGTGGACTCGATCCTGATCGACGAGGCGCGCACGCCGCTCATCATCTCCGGTCAGGCCGAAGATCACACCGAGCTGTACGTGAAGATGGATCGCCTGCCGGCGATGCTCGAGCGTCAGATCGGTGAAGAGAAGGCCGACGGTACGGGCGTCGAAGTGCCGGGCGACTACACGCTCGACGAGAAGGCGCGTCAGGTGTTCCTGACCGAGCGCGGCCACGAGAAGGCCGAGCAACTGCTCGCCGAGTGGGGCATGATCGCCGAGGGCGACAGCCTCTACGCGCCGCAGAACATCACGCTCATGCACCACGTGTATGCCGCGCTGCGCGCGCACACGCTGTTCCACAAGGATCAGCACTACGTGGTGCAGAACGACGAGATCGTCATCGTCGACGAATTCACCGGCCGTTTGATGGCTGGCCGCCGCTGGTCGGAAGGTCTGCATCAGGCGGTGGAAGCGAAGGAGCGCGTCTCGATCCAGCACGAGAACCAGACGCTCGCCTCGATCACGTTCCAGAACTACTTCCGCATGTACGCCAAGCTCTCGGGCATGACGGGTACGGCAGATACGGAAGCGTTCGAATTCAATGAAATCTACCGTCTCGAGACGGTGGTGATCCCGACGAATCGCCCGCCGAAGCGGATCGACCGTCAGGATCAGATCTACAAGACGGCCAAGGAAAAGTACGACGCCGTCATCAAGGACATCCGCGATTGCGTGGAGCGGGGTCAGCCGGTGCTGGTGGGTACGACGTCGATCGAAACGTCCGAGTACCTCTCGCAACTGCTCACGCGCGAGAAGCTGCCGCATCAGGTGCTCAACGCCAAGCAGCATGAGCGCGAAGCCGAGATCGTGGCGCAGGCAGGCCGTCCGGGCGTGATTACCATCGCCACGAACATGGCCGGTCGCGGTACCGACATCGTGCTGGGCGGTAACGTCGAAAAGCAGTCGAGCTTCATCGAAGCCGACGCTGCGCTGTCCGACGCCGACAAGCAAGCCCGCATCAAGCAGTTGCAGGACGAGTGGCAAGGTCTGCACGAGCAGGTGAAGGCCGCGGGCGGTCTGCACATCATCGGCACCGAGCGTCACGAGTCGCGTCGTATCGACAATCAGTTGCGTGGCCGTTCGGGCCGTCAGGGCGACCCGGGTTCGTCGCGCTTCTATCTCTCGCTGGAAGATCCGCTGCTGCGCATTTTCGCGGGCGATCGCGTGCGCGCGATCATGGATCGTCTGAAGATGCCGGAAGGCGAAGCCATCGAAGCGGGCATCGTCACGCGCTCGATCGAGTCGGCGCAACGCAAGGTTGAGGCGCGCAACTTCGACGTGCGTAAGCAACTGCTCGAGTACGACGACGTTGCCAACGATCAGCGTAAGGTGATCTATCAGCAGCGTAACGAACTGCTCGAAGCGCAAGACGTTTCGGAAACCATCGCGGGCATGCGTCAGAGCGTGTTCGAAGATCTGGTGCGCGCCTATGTGCCGGCCGGTACCGTCGAAGAACAGTGGGACCTGAAGGGCCTGGAGACGACGCTGCGCGAAGAGTGGCAGCTCGACCTGCCGCTGCAATCGCGTATCGAAGGCGCCGAAGAGATCGACGACGAGGACATCCTCAAGGAAGTGATGGACGCGGCCGAAGCGTCGTACAACGCCAAGGTCGAACTGGTGGGACGCGAGTCGTTCTCCGGCTTCGAGCGTTCGGTCATGCTCCAGAGCGTGGACTCGAACTGGCGCGAGCATCTGGCGGCGCTGGATCACCTGCGTCAGGGGATCCACCTGCGCGGTTATGCGCAGAAGAATCCGAAGCAGGAGTACAAGCGCGAAGCGTTCGAACTGTTCGCGCAGTTGCTCGAGACCATCAAGCTCGAAGTCACGCGCGTCATCATGAACGTGCGTATCCAGTCGCAGGAAGAGCTCGAGCAGGCGACGGAGTCGCTCGAAGACAACGCAGGCGGTCTGGTCAACATCGAGTTCAAGCATGACGAGCTCGAGACCGTGGGCGGCGAAGGCGAAATCGACGAGGACGCCGGTCGTCCGGTGGTCGCGGCACTCGCCCAGGCGGCGAGCGCGGCCGCAGGGGCCGGCAGCGAGTTGCTGCCGAAGGTTGGCCGCAACGACCCGTGCCCGTGCGGCAGTGGCAAGAAATTCAAGCACTGCCACGGCAAACTGTCTTAAGATGTGAACCGATCGACGCGGCGCCGACTCAATCGGCGCCGCGTCGTTTGTAGCGCCGGTTTTTTCGACCGGCCGCACCGATCAACCGCCGCCCTGGCGGAGTGTCGTGCCGACATCGTCCGGGCGGGAGCTGAACCCTTACCTCTCGTGGGCGAACCCTCATGGCCGTCAATTTCCCCTCGATCGAAGCCTCCCAACTGCGCGCCGTTCCCGGCGTAGAACTGGGCTGGGCCGAAGCCAATATCCGCAAGCCGAACCGCAAGGACGTGCTGGTCATGCGACTGGCCGCCGGCAGCACGGTGTCTGGCGTTTTCACCACGAACCGTTTTTGCGCCGCCCCGGTAACGGTCTGTAAAGCGCATCTGGCCGCGAATGCGGGCATTCGTGCACTCGTCGTCAACACGGGTAATGCCAACGCCGGTACTGGCGAGCCGGGCATGGTCGCCACGCGCGCGACGTGCGATGCCCTCGCCGAACTGCTGTCGGTCGCGCCAAACCAGATTCTGCCGTTCTCGACGGGCGTGATTCTCGAGCCGCTGCCGGTCGATCGTCTGGTCGCCGGTCTGCCGCAAGCCATCGCCAATCTGGCGCCTGCGCACTGGTACGAGGCGGCCCAATCGATCATGACGACCGACACGTTGCCCAAGGCCGCGTCGCGCGAGATCGTCATCGACGGCAAGTCCATCGTCCTGACGGGCATCAGCAAGGGCGCGGGCATGATCAAGCCGAACATGGCGACCATGCTCGGCTTCGTCGGCACCAACGCGCGGGTGGCGCAGCCGGTGCTCGATGCGCTCGTGAAGTACGTCGCGGACCGCTCGTTCAACGCCATCACGATCGATGGCGATACGTCCACCAACGACTCGTTCATCGTCGCGGCCACAGGGCAGACCGACTTGCCGGAAATCGCCAGCACGGACACGCCGGCCTTTGCCGCATTGCGCGACGCCCTGCTGTCGATCTCGCAGGAGCTCGCCCAGCTCATCGTGCGCGACGGCGAAGGCGCCACCAAGTTCATCACCGTGAAGGTCGAAGGCGGTCGTGACGTGGCCGAGTGCCGTCAGATCGCGTACGCTATCGGTCATTCGCCGCTGGTGAAGACGGCGTTTTTCGCGTCCGATCCGAATCTGGGCCGCATTCTGGCCGCGATCGGCTATGCGGGCGTGGACGACCTCGACGTCAGCAAGATCGACCTCTATCTGGACGACGTGCTGGTCGCCCGCGCGGGTGGCCGCAATGCCGACTACCGTGAGGAAGACGGCCAGCGCGTGATGAAGCAAAGCGAAATTACGGTACGTGTGGTGCTCGGCCGTGGCGACGCTGCCACGACGTTGTGGACGTGCGATCTCTCGCACGACTACGTGAGCATCAACGCGGATTACCGTTCCTGAGCCCTGACGCGACGGCTGCACGCCTCCCACCGGAGGCGGGAGCCGTCGGCGCAGAGGGTCGATGCCCGACCGGCATCGGCCACGCGCCGGCAGACGTCGCCGACGGTGTCGGCACATCGCCGGCAGGTGGCACAAGCACCGTGGCGCACAGCGAAGGGAAACGACAACACGACGAAGCATCGACACGAGCGTCCGTAAGCGACGCGGGGATATCGAAGCATGGACAAGCTTGAGCAGTTCCTTACACGCGCTGAAGGCGTGCTGGCCCGGTTGGAAGCGATGCTGCCTCCGGGGACTCCCGAGATCGACTGGAACGCCGCCGTGGCGTTCCGCTGGCGCAAGAAGCAGGGACGCGGGTTCCTGCAACCGGTTGCGCACGTGTCCGGGATTACGCTGGGCGATCTGCAAAACATCGAGCGCCAGAAGGGGCTGATCGAGCAGAACACGCGCCAGTTCGTCCGTGGCGAACCCGCTAACAACGTGCTGCTCACCGGTGCGCGTGGCACGGGGAAGTCGTCGCTCATCAAGGCCTGCCTGAACCAATACGCTCCGGAAGGTCTGCGTCTGATTGAAGTGGACAAGGACGATCTGACCGATCTGGGCGATATCGTCGACCTGATTTCGAAGCGTCCCGAGCGCTTCGTGGTGTTTTGCGACGACCTGTCGTTCGAAGACGGCGAGTCGGGCTACAAGGCGCTCAAAGTCGCGCTCGACGGCTCGATCGCTGCGCAGTCCGACAATGTGCTGATCTACGCGACGTCGAACCGCCGTCACCTGCTGCCGGAGTACATGAAGGACAACGAAAGCTATCGCCACACCGAAGACGGTGAGATTCATCCGGGCGAAGTGATCGAGGAGAAGATCTCGCTGTCCGAGCGCTTCGGGCTGTGGGTGAGCTTCTATCCGTTCAAGCAGGACGACTACCTGACGATCGTCAGCCACTGGTTGCAGCATTTCGGTGTGCCGGCCGATCAGACCGAGACGGCGCGTCACGAGGCACTGATCTGGGCGCTGGAGCGTGGTTCGCGTTCGGGCCGTGTGGCGTTTCAGTTCGCCCGCGACTGGGCGGGCAAACAGCGTGGCGCATCGCACGCATCGCACACATCGTAACGATCCGGTGAACGGGGTGTCTGGACAGCTTGTCCGTACGCCGCTCGTTCACCGGGTCAGGAAATTCCGCAGGCATTGTGCAGTGATATGACAGACTCGAAACGATTTGCGCCCGATGGGCGTCCCGTCACGGAAGTGGCTGTTGGTGTGATGGTGCGCCCGGATGGCTCGGTACTCCTTGGCCAACGTCCGGCAGGCAAGCCGTACGCCGGCTACTGGGAATTCCCGGGCGGCAAGCTCGAGGCGGGCGAGTCGGTCGCTGCCGCGCTGGCGCGCGAGTTGCAAGAAGAACTTGGCGTGACGGTGGAGCGTTGCTCGCCGTGGCGCGTTCTCGAACACGATTACCCGCACGCGTATGTGCGTCTGCATTTCTGCAAGGTGACGGCGTGGCGGGGCGAGCCTCACGGCAAGGAAGGGCAGGCGCTGGCGTGGGAGCATCCGCCGGTGAGCGTAGAACCGTTGCTGCCCGCTGCGCTGCCGCCGCTGACCTGGCTCGCCGAGGAGCTCGCTGCGAAGTCCTAGTAATGGCTCAGTAATAGGCCTAGCAATGGCGTAGTGTTCGACGGGCGGCGTTGCCGGAGGGGTGGCGATGCGGCGCGCGTCCAGAAATGAAAAAAGGCACCCGGGAGGGTGCCTTTCTCGTTGGGGCCGACGGGGCGGATGTTGTCCGTCCGGCTTACCGCTTCATAGTACAGAGCTTCGCATTACCGCTCCGTAGGATCGAGCGGTGCGTCTTGCGAGGGGTCATCGGGCGATTCGGCGGGGATCGTGTACTTCTCCGCGGCCCACGCGCCCATGTCGATCTGCTTGCAGCGCTCCGAGCAGAACGGGCGGAACTTGGCTTGCGGTCCCCAAACCACCTTCTTGCCGCAGGTGGGACAGTTGATGACAGTCGTCATGGTCTTACAGATTGCAGAGCGTGAGCAGGAACGGTACGTCGCTATCGACCGGACGCGGCTTCAGATCACCGTCCTGCGTTGTGAAACGCACCCACAGCATGTACTTGTTGGCGCTGGCTTCGGGAATGACGCGCAGATCGGTCGCAACACGCACCTGCATGAGCTGGTAGACGCGCCCGGTCAGCATCTGCTGATAGCTGCCTTGTTGCGCCATGGCCTTGCTGGCGTGGCCGGACTCGCGGGCGAGGCCCAGCACGATGCCGATGGCGTCGCGCAGCGGCAGCAGCGGACCGATCCACTTGTCGATGTCCTGACGGCGCTGTTCGGTGTCGTTATGACGCCAGGCGTAATAAGACGGCAGATCGAAGCGGCACGTGCCCCCCGGGATCACCGAGCGGCTGCGAATGCTGGCCAGCCATTCGTTGTCGTTCAGGTGCTGACCGGGCTTGCCGGGAATCTGGTTCAGATTCGCAATCGCCTGCTCGACTTCGCCGATGAACTGTTCGAGCGCGTCGGAGGCGATATCGGGATTGCCGCGATAGGTCTGGAGCGTCTGACGCTGCCGGTCGAGTTCCTTGACCAGATCGTTCTTCAGGTCGGTTCGTCCGGCGATGTCGGCAATCTCGAACATCGTGATCAGCGCCGCATGGTGATCGAGCGGCTGATCCTGTCCGACGAAAAAGGCAAAGCGCCCGAACAGCTCTTCTAGCCGAAGCAGCGTGCGAATGCGTTCGTTGAGCGGATATTCGTACAGGATCAAGCGCGTTGGCCCAAAAGTTGGCGCTTTTCAGCGTAATGGCGACATTCTAATGCGGGAATCTGTTGGGGTGCAACGCGAGTGGGCGCTCCATCGAAGGCGGCGTGCGCGAGGCGGGCAAGAAACGCGAGCGCCAACGCCGATCAGTTGCCTTCCGTTTGCGCCGCAAACTTCAGATACGCCGCATGCAAACGGTCGACCTGCGGGGCCAGGGGGGCGTGCTGAACGTCGTTGTCGATGACGTCATCGGCCACGGTGAGCCGTTGCGCACGCGTGGCCTGTCGCGCCATGATCGCCTGCACCTGCTCGCGAGTGAAGCGGTTTCGGGACATGACGCGCGCGATCTGCGTGTCCTCGGTGCAGTCCACGACGAGCACCCGCTGCACCCGCTCGCGCCACGTGCCCGACTCCACCAGCAGGGGGACGACGAAAATCAGATAGGGCCCGTCTGCCGCTGCGGCAGCACGCTCACACTCCGTGCGGATCAGCGGGTGGGTAATCGCCTCCAAACGCGCTTTTGCCGCGTCGTCCGAGAAGACCGCTTCGCGCATGCGTGCGCGGTCGAGCGAGCCGTCCGGGGCGACGAAGGCATCGCCGAACTCGCGCCGAATCGCCGGCATGGCCGCGCCTCCCGGTGCGGTGATGCTGTGCGCAATGGCGTCGGTGTCGATGATGGCGACGCCGTGGGTGGCGAACAGATTGGCGACGGTTGTCTTGCCGCTGCCGATGCCGCCGGTCAGGCCGATGGCGTAAGTCATGGAGTCCCTCCGATCCAGATCATCAGACCGTTGCCGCCGAACAGCGTGGCGATGCCTGCCGCTGCGAGAAAAGCGCCGAACGGAAACATTTGGTCGCTGCGCAGGCGTCCGGCGATCCACGCGCTGCCGGCGACGACGATCGCGAGCAGGCAGGCGAGCGTCAGAATCTGCAACAACGCCGTCCAGCCGAACCATGCGCCTAGCGCTGCATAGAGTTTGAAGTCGCCGAAGCCCATGCCTTCGCGACGACGCAGCCACCAGTACACCCAATACAGCAACCAAAGACTCAGGTAGCCGGCGGCCGCGCCGATAACCGCCGCGGGCAGCGTGGCGAACCAGTGGCCGAGGTTACACAGCAGTCCGGCCCAGAGCAGGGGCAACGTCAGGATGTCGGGCAGGAGCTGCGTGTCGTAGTCGATGTAGGCGAGTGCGATCAGCGTCCAGACGAGTCCGAGCGCGCCGACACTCTGCCAGGTGGGGCCGAAGCGCCATGCGATGGCGACGCTCATTACGCCGCTCAGCAGCGATATTTGCCAGCGTCTCGACGGGGCGGTGTGGGGTGACGGAATGTGGGGCGCGACGAGCACGCCGGCCGGCGTCATTACGACCGGGGAATGCGCGGCGCACGGCAGCGCAGCGTGGTGCGAGGCGGCATGATGCGACGCGGCGTGATGTGGCGATGCATCCGTCGCATCCGTCGCATCGGCGGCCTGCATCTCTTCAAGCCATGCCCGTTCGACGGCGACCGGCACCCGTCGCACGACGACATCGAGACCCAGTCCGGCAATGAAGCCTGATACGGCGAACAACAGCAGGCGCCAATGAGGTTCGAGTTGCGCCAGCCAGTCGACAAGAAGCAGTTCTGCGTAACCATTCATGGCGGTCATGGCGTTCATGCCGTTCATGCGACACCGTATCCGAGTTGGAACATCGGCAGGTACATGGCGAGCACCATGCCTCCGATCAGCAGGCCAAGAAACGTAATCATCATGGGTTCCAGCGTCGCGCAGGCACTGACCAGCGCATGCGAGGCTTCTTCGTCGAGCAGGCCGGCGGCCTGGTTGAGCATGCGCCCGAGTGTACCCGATTCCTCTCCGATGACGCTCAGCTGCGCGATCGCCAGCGGCCACCGTGCATCCGCCTCGAGGGTGGTCGCGAGGCGCGCGCCACGGGCAACTGCCCGATGCACGTCATGCGCGGCACGCTGCATGACGAGGTTGCCGCATGCACTCGCGGCGGCGTCCATCGCGTCGGGGAGTGCAACGCCCGCATCCAGCAACGTGCCAAGGGTTCTGGCCCAACGGGCGGCGCTCAGCATGCGGATGATCCGGCCAGCGCCCGGTAGCCGCAATATCAGGTGATCCCGTAACCGACGTACTCGCGCGCTGCGCCTCCATGCCGCCGTGACCCCCAACCCCAACGCACCTAGGCCCGCCAGCAACCATGGCCCATGGATCAGCGACGCCCGCGAGACGTCGATAAGCCATCGGGTGAGCGGCGGCAGCGGCACACCGCCGCCGGCGGCGCTGGCGAACAGACGCTCGAACTCCGGGATCACCCAATGCAGCAGGGCGATCACGACGGTCACGGCGACCGCCAGCACGGTCAACGGATAGGCCAGCGCGCGTTGAAGCTTCTCTCTCACGCCTCTCGTGTGATCGTAGTGCGCGCTCAGACGAGCCAGCGTTGGGCCAAGCTGGCCGCTCAGCTCACCTGCCGCAATCAATTGGCAATCGACGCCGCTGAACCGGTGGCAGGCCCGCGCCATGGCGTGGGCTAGCGGATGCCCTTGCGCAACGTCGGATCCGATCGCCGACGCGAGTCGCTTGAGTCCTCGCGTATGGGCACCGCGAGCCAGCACGTCGAGTGCCGCCGTGAGCGGCACGCCGGCCGCCAGCAACGTGGCAAGACGACGGACAAGGTCGGTGGCGTCTGCCGATCGGACGCGTCCGGCAGGAACATGTCTGCGTCCGGGACGCAAGTGCGTAATGGTCAGACGCTGGCTGCGCAGCATCAGACGGGCGGCGGCTTCGCCGGGCGCGATGACCTCTCCGCGCCGGTGCTGCCCGTCGGCATCCAGCCCCCGCCATTGCCAACGGCGGGGCTGTGTCATGGACGTTATAGGTGTCACGGGAGT
>NZ_JAELTP010000995.1 GCF_016428915.1 Pandoraea sp. ASV26 | reverse complement strand
CCTTGCCCAGCTTCGGACCCTTCACCGTGAAGCTGTTCGACGCGCCGTAGATCGCATTCGTCAGGCTGCTCTGCGTCTTGCCGAACTCGTGCTCGTACGACAGGCGCAGCGACGGCGCAATCTTGCCGCCCGCAACGCTCGCCACTTCGCTCCACAGACGCACGCCAATCACACCGCGCGTCGAGGTTTGCGACTGCGAACCCACCTTCAGGCCGTCATTGCCCTGGCCGTCTCGGTTCGTTTCATCGAATGCGTTCAAACGCGTCGACGCCACTCGCACACCCACCGACGGATCGATGTTCACGCCCGACACCTCAAAGCGCTTGCCCACTTCACCGAACAGGCCGAACGTCTGACCGC
>NZ_JAELTP010000994.1 GCF_016428915.1 Pandoraea sp. ASV26 | reverse complement strand
TATCCAGACACATCAAGTTTCGTCTAAGTAGAGACCACAATAATATCATCAAATCAGATCAACGCTGCAGACCAAGAAGCGAGGCGCTTAAGCGCAAAGGGTAAGGGTCACATCGCAGTCATTTCCACAGTCGCGAGTCTGGCTCGGACCGGGAGGCTTACCATGCTCCCAGACAATAGAGCTGCATTGGCCGATGGAGGGCACGAGAGTAAGCTTGCAGCCAGCAAAAGGATCACCAAAGACGTCGCTGAGATCGTAGAAGACACGGTCAGGGTCGAGGGTATAGGCAAAGATGGTCTGGGCCTTGCCGGTGTACAGGCCGTCACGCTCTCTGGTGACCTTGAGGGCGCGGCCGCCAGTCTTGGGGTCACGGCTGAAC
>NZ_JAELTP010000993.1 GCF_016428915.1 Pandoraea sp. ASV26 | reverse complement strand
GCTCCTACCTTCTCAATTCAACACCATCCTCTACCAAGACCAGTAGGACCTTAGATAGCGATTCAACACAGAGCCCTCACGGGTCCACCACAAGTCGGCATCGTCGATCTGACGACCTACCTGATATTGCTGAAGACAAAGCTTCTACAGATGAGCACTATACTGACGCGCTGGACGAGCAATCTCAAGATTCACGTCGCTGGTCTGAAGATGGAGCTCCTAATGACGTGGCTGCCCAGGCACAGGCCACTGAGCCAGAAGTTGATGAATTTGCTGGTTTAAGTTCCAAGCAGAAGAAGAAGCTCAAGAAGGCCAAGAAGAAAGGAGCTCTGGCCTGGGATGATACTTCTGCTGAGACGGATAACGCCACACAAGTTGT
>NZ_JAELTP010000992.1 GCF_016428915.1 Pandoraea sp. ASV26 | reverse complement strand
AGGAATTCCTTGCGCACCATGGGGCTTCCATCTGTACCCATATCCAAAATTGTCCAAGCAATGGATTCTTCTATCCGGGCAACTTCTTCCGTCAGGTCGGGGATACCTAGAAATGTCGTCATGGCGCAAATCACTGCGGCCCGCACCTCACAACACGGGTCCTTTGTCAAGGATGCCAACGCTCCATAGGCATTCTCCCGAATTCCGCGCCATTTGGCTTCAGGAAGATCCTGCCAAAGCTGGCTAATGCAGAGGCAACCCCACTGGCGCAAGAGATGGTTTTCTTGATTTTGTATGTGAGTGAGGCAGTAGGACATGATGTCGGTCTGGTTGCAAATCATCTGTCCATTCTTGTTGCCCTTGCAAAGCATGGCAAGGA
>NZ_JAELTP010000991.1 GCF_016428915.1 Pandoraea sp. ASV26 | reverse complement strand
ACACCCATGTCATTCGCTGCCCTCCTGTACCAAACCTGCGGGTTCGGCGCGAGTAGACGCCCTGACAGAGCGGCCGCGCCACTATTAGAATGGCTCGGCGGCACTTCTAGGGTGGTATCCTTGCTAAAGACTGGGCGAAGGCGCGGGAACTATCTCATTACAACTGGCGCTTTATGCAGCCCAGTGGACATTGCTTGTGCGATTACGGCTACCAGATGTCGCTCACGCTTTATTGCCGAAGAGCCGCCACGAACAATGTTATGTTCTTGTACATGCAGTTCACTTTTGCGACCACGAAGTGCTATTCGGCAGTAGTATATCTAGGCACCCGAGGGCCATTGTGTCGAAATCATTGTCTTTATATTATTCAACATTTAGC
>NZ_JAELTP010000104.1 GCF_016428915.1 Pandoraea sp. ASV26 | reverse complement strand
GGCCCGAGACCATGTCCCGTATCGCGGTGCGTGCCGTCGCCATTCCCGATAAATACGTATGCGCCCGGCTTCTCGAGAAGCATGAAAGAGAAGTCCTCCGCACCCATCGTCGGCTCGACCTTGTCATTGACGTTCTCGTCGCCGACAACTTCGCGCATGACGTCGGCGCAAAGTGCGGCCATGCCTGGATCGTTGATCGTCGGGGGATAGTTGCGATGGAATTCGATTTCCGCGGCGCATCCGAGCCCCTTGGCGACGAACTCGGAAATCTCGCGCAGACGCGTTTCAATAAGGTCCAGCACTTCAATGGAGAACGTGCGAATCGTGCCACCCAGCCATGCCACATCAGGGACCACGTTCGTCGCATCGCCAGCATGGATCTGGGTGATGGACAGCACGGCAGCGTCGATCGGACGCTTATTGCGCGTAATGATGCTCTGCAACGCCTGTGCGACCTGAACGGCCGCGATCACCGGATCGATGCCCGCGTTCGGGATGCCCGCGTGGGTACCCTTGCCGCGAATCGTGATCTTGAACTCGTTGCTCGACGCCATCATCGGCCCCGGCGTGACGGCGAACGTGCCCGTCGGTACGCCCGGCCAGTTATGCATGCCAAACACGGCCTGCATGGGGAAGCGCTCGAACAGGCCGTCCTTGATCATTTCACGGGCACCGCCGCCACCTTCTTCGGCCGGTTGAAAAATCAGATATACGGTGCCGTCGAAATTACGGTGCTTCTGAAGATATTGCGCTGCGGCAAGCAACATGGCCGTGTGACCGTCATGGCCGCAGGCGTGCATCTTGCCGTCGTGCTTCGACGCGTGTTCGAACGTATTGGCTTCGCGAATCGGCAGGGCATCCATATCGGCGCGCAGACCGATTGCGCGGTCGCTGCTGCCATTCTTGATGATGCCGACCAGACCGGTTTTACCGAGCCCGCGATGGATCGGGATACCCCACTTGGTCAATGTTTCGGCGACAACGTCGGACGTGCGTCTTTCTTCGAAGCACAACTCGGGGTGCGCGTGAATATCACGCCGGATGGTCTGAATTTCACCGCGAGCGGCGTCGATTTCTGGAATGAGCTTCATAACGGGGATTCCTGCAAGGCGCAATGACTCATCTTACCCCTAATAGCCGGGTCTGACATCTTGGTAGGAATTGTCCGAGCGTGGCGCCAGACAAGTCTGGAAAATGTCGCAAGCGCCCGGGTGGCGGGGCGGGGCGTGAATGAACGTAATACAATATCGCCAGCGCGTCCCACCGTTGCCGGACGCAGCCATTCGGTAGAGAGGAGTAGTTTCATGACGACCAATACCCATGTCGTTCGGGCCGCATGCCCGCATGACTGTCCCGACACGTGCGCCTTGCATGTAACGGTGGAAAATGGCGTCGCGATCAAGGTCCAGGGCGATCCGGACCATCCGACAACCAAGGGCGTCCTGTGCACGAAAGTCTCGCGCTACACCGAACGAACCTATCATCCGGATCGCTTGCTGCATCCGCTCAAGCGCGTGGGCCCAAAAGGTAGCGGGCAATTCAAGCGAGTCAGTTGGGATGAGGCGCTTGACGAGATTGCTCGTCGGCTGGGAGCCATTGCCGCGCGTGAGCCCGAAGCCATTCTGCCGTACAGCTATGCGGGCACGATGGGCTTCGTTCAAGGCGAATCGATGGCGGCTCGTTTCTTCAACAAGCTCGGCGCATCCGAGCTCGATCGCACGATTTGCGCGAGCGCCGGTGCCGCGGGGCTGCGATACACCTACGGCGCGGGTGTCGGCATGCATGTCGAGCACTTCGTCGACAGCAAGCTGATTCTTATCTGGGGCAGCAATCCGATCACGTCGAGCGTGCATTTCTGGGCGATTGCACAGGAAGCGAAACGCCGCGGCGCGAAGTTGATTGCCATCGATCCCTATCGCTCGCTGACCGCCGAGAAGTGCCATCAACATATTGCGTTGCTGCCGGGCACGGATGCGGCGTTGGCGCTCGGCATGATGCATGTGCTGATTGCGGAAGATCTGGTCGATCACGAATACATCGCGCGGTATACGGTGGGCTACCCAGAGCTCAAGGAGCGCGTGCGGCGTTATACGCCGGCTCGTGTCGCGGAGATCTGCGGCATCAGCGAAGCGACCATCACGACGCTCGCGCGAGAGTATGCGAGCGCGAAGCCCGCGGCGATTCGGCTGAATTACGGTATGCAGCGCGTGAAAGGCGGTGGTCAGGCAACGCGTGCAGTCGCGTGTCTTCCTGCGCTGATTGGCGCGTGGCGCGATCCGGCGGGCGGGATGCTGATGTCGACGTCTGGCTATGCGCCCGTCGACGCGGTGGCGCAGGCCCGTCCTGATCTGCGGCCGCGGCGGGACAAGCCCGCCCGCGTGGTGAACATGAGTGCGATCGGCGATGCGCTCTGTCATCCGGGCGACGCGTCGTTCGGTCCGAAGATCGAGGCGCTGGTGGTCTACAACAGCAACCCGGTCGCCGTGGCGCCTGAGTCGAGCAAGGTGGCGGCGGGCTTCGGCCGCGAGGATCTCTTCACCGTGGTGTTGGAGCACTTCCAGACTGATACGGCTGATTATGCAGACTTTGTGCTGCCAGCAACGACGCAGCTCGAGCATCTGGATATTCACAAAGCCTACGGACACACTTACCTGCTGGCGAACAATCCGGCGATTGCGCCGCTGGGTGAGGCCAAGCCCAACTCGGAAATCTTCCGTCTGCTGGCCCGGCGCATGGGGTGGCAAGACGCCTGCTTCTCGGACACCGACGATCAACTCGCGGAGCAGTCGATTCGCTGGAACGACGCCCGCATGGGGAACAGTGACTGGGAAACCCTTAAACGTGACGGGTGGATTCGTTACGACCTTCCCGAAGCGCCGTTTGCGAACGGACAGTTTTATACGCCATCGGGCAAGTGCGAGTTCTATTCCGAACGCATGTTGCAGGAAGGCCTGGATCCGTTGCCGGACTGGGTGCCGCCGTACGAGTCGGTGGCCAGCAATCCCGAGCTGGCGGCGCGCTATCCCCTGGCGATGATTTCTCCGCCGGCGCGTAACTTCCTGAATTCGAGCTTCGTCAACGTGGATAGCCTGCGAGCATCGGTGGGCGAACCGACGCTGGATATTCATCCGTCGGATGCCGCATCGCGTGGCATTGTGGACGGCGCCGGCGTTCGAATCTTCAACGACCGGGGCACGTTGACCGCCAAGGCTCGGGTCACGGACAAAGCGCGTGAGGGTGTTGTCGTCGGACTGTCGATTTGGTGGAAGAAGCTTGCACCGGACGGCAAGAATGCCAACGAAGTCACGAGTCAGCAACTCACCGATCTTGGCCGGGCACCGACGTTCTACGATTGCCTGGTGGAAGTCGCAGCGGTATAAGTTCGGCCGATTTCGAGCCAACGTCGAGGAGCCCGCCATGTCGATCATGTCTGCGATGCTTGCGACGTCGGGACGGTGGAGGTTCGGCCGCGTCATGGCGATGGCGGCCGGATGCAGCCTGTTGCTGGGGCTCGGCGGCTGTAGTCAGGTTAGCTACTATGCGCAGTCGATCAACGGGCACTTCACGATGTTGCACGAAGCGAAGCCGGTATCCGATCTGCTTGCGGACCCGTCGATCGACCCGCGCTTGCGCACGCGGCTTGTCGAGGCGGAGCAAATTCGCAGCTACGCAGTGTCTGCGCTCAGCGAGCCGGATAACGGCAGCTATCGCACTTATGCCGATCTCAAGCGCCCGTTTGTCGTCTATAACGTTTTCGCCGCGCCCTCGCTGTCGTTGAAGCTTCGAGAGTCCTGCCTGCTGGTTGTCGGATGCGTCGAGTACCGGGGCTACTACTCCCGTGAATCTGCCGAGGCCTATGCGGCCGAGTTGCATCGGGATGGCTGGGAGACCTTCGTTGCAGGGATTCCGGCGTACTCGACACTAGGCTATTTTGACGATCCGTTACTGAATACCTTCATCTATCTTCCTCGCGCGGAAGTCGCGCGCATGATCTTCCACGAACTCGCCCATCAGATTCTGTTTGTCCGAGGCGACACCCCATTCAATGAGTCGTTTGCCGTGACGGTGGAAACCGTGGGCGTGCAGCGCTGGTTGACTGCGCACCCTGACGCCGCGATGGAATATGAGCGCTACGATGCGCAACGACGCGAGTTTCGCAAGCTGGTGGAGAGCTATCGAAAACGTCTGGAAGCGCTCTATGACAGTCCGGACACGGACGCCGAAAAATCGGCGAGGAAGGACGCGATGTTTGTCAGCATGCGCGCTGACTATGAAGCGTTGAAAGCGTCATGGGGAGGATATAAAGGCTTCGATCTCTGGTTTGCTTCCGACTTGAATAACGCCAAGATCGGATCCTTCGCGACGTATAACCAGTGGGTTCCGGCATTCATGGCGCTGCTTGACCAGGAGCATGGCGATTTGCCAAAGTTCTACGCGGCCGTCAAAGCGATGTCCAAACGCTCGGAAGCCGAGCGCAACGAGGCACTCGCTGCGTTGGATAAGACCCCGGAAGCCGCGACGGCCAGGGCAATGCTGGAAGCACCGATGCATGCGGGGCGATAACGCACCGACGCAGCGATGCAGCGACGCAACGACGCACCGGAGACCTCCTTGCCATCTCGCCTGCAACGATGACGTTGGACGGGAGCCGTTTGCCATCAAGCGAGAAATGGTGACTCCGGTGAGTTACGAGTTACCCGATCACCGACTTCAAGTCCCCCAGCAGCCCGTAAAGTTGCTGCTGACGGTCTTCCGGTAACTTTCCCAGTCGGTCCTCAATCCACGTTTCGTGCGCGCGCGCCATGTTGGAGAACGCTTTCTTGCCGCGTGGCGTGAGCTTGATCAGGAAGGCGCGCCGGTCGTTGACGACAGTCTCGCGCGTCACCCAGCCTTCTTTCTCCAACTGATCGGTAATGCCCGTCACATTCCCACCGGTGACCATCATCCGCTTGCTCAACTCACCCATCTTCAGCCCTTCAGGATGGCGATCGAGTTGCGCAAGCAGATCGAAGCGCGGCAACGTGCAGTCGAACTCCTGACGCAAGCGCGAGCGGATATCCGTCTCGATCATGTTGGCGCAGGTGAGCAACCGCAGCCACAGCCGCAAGGCATCGTGCTCGCGATCGTGGGCTCGCGTTTCGAGATCGAGAGAATCGGAGTCGGCGAGGCTCATGGTCGGCAGAATAAAATTTACAGTATGGAAATTTTAGGTTTGAAATAAACGCTCGGTCAAGTTGGGGCTGTTCCGAGGGCTTGGTCCAGACCTTGTCAGTGAAGATTTGAACGACGCCGGAGAAAAGCGTGAATCAAGAACGCCCAAATAAAAAAGGGCACCCGAAGGTGCCCTTTCGTCAAACAAAGACTAAGTGACAGAAACTGTCAGCTTAGAACTTGTGACGGATACCAGCCGTGACTGCGAACTGGTTCGTGCTGTTCGAGAAGCCCAGACCGTTCAACGAAGCGCCACCAGGAGCGTCGTTGTTGGCGTGTTGCCACAGACCAACCAGGTACGTGTCCGTGCGCTTCGACAGGAAGTAGTCGACGCCCAGGTTGACTTGGTGGTACTTCGGCGACACGCTCGAACCGGCCAGGTTCAGCGTCGACCAGGTGTACGTGTACGAAGCGCCCAGTTGCAGAGCCGGGGTCAGCATGTACTTGGCGTTCAGTTCGGCGTTGTCGAACTTCCAGCTGCCGCCACCAACGTATTGATACACGCTGTGACCGTAAACCAGACCCAGCGTAGCCGGACCGAAGGCGTACGAACCGCCTGCCGATGCGATCCATGCCTTGTCGCTGGCAACCAGACCGCCCAGCGTCATCGGCGTCGTTGCATCGCCACCGTTGTTGATCACGCCAGTCGAGTTGCTGGCCGGCGAGCCGAGGTACAAGTAGCCAGCGCCGAACGACAGCGGGCCGTTAGCGTAGCCAGCACCGAACGAGTAAGCGCGGTTGTTAGCGAAGCCCGAGCCCGTCGAACCGTTGTTCGCCGAGTTCGAGAAGCCGTACATACCGCCAGCGCTGAAGCCGTTGTAGTTGACCGACGTATACTTGACAGTGTTGTTCACGCGGAACGAGTTGTTCAAGTTGTCGTTATCGAACGGGTGAGCGCCCGCGAACGTCGACCATTGGCTACCCGAAGCGTACGGGCCAACGAAGTCAACCACGGAGTCGTACTGACGACCGATGGTCAGCGTACCAGCCGTAGCGCTGCTCAGACCAACGTAGGCTTGACGGCCGAACATGCGGCTGTTCTGACCCAGCGTACCGGTGCCCAGGTTGAAGCCGTTTTCCAACACGAAGATTGCCTTCAGGCCACCGCCGAGGTCTTCAGCGCCCTTCAGGCCCCAACGCGAACCTTGCAGGTTACCGTTGCTGAACGCGAAGTTCTTGGAAGCGTTGCCGGTGCCAGCCAGGCTACCGCCAGTCTTGCTGGTGTAGGTCAGGCCAGCGTCGATGATACCGTACAGGGTCACGCTGCTTTGTGCGTGAGCAGCGCCAGCGAATGCGCCGAGCACACCCAGAGCGAGAAGCGACTTTTTCATTGAGTGATCTCCAAAGGATTGTGAGATTTGTTTAACAAGGTCACTAGTGATAACGTCCTTGCTAATCAACTTCGCGAGAAGTTGGACGTAATGTAACAAATTCAATGTGGGCGGCAAAGGAAAAGGCCGGTTTTACGCGGGTTTGCGGCGACCTTTGTTTCGTTTACGCAACAGCCCGGAAACCGGCGTCCAGCGGTGATTCCGTGCGTTTGCGCCCGCGCAAGGCGCGCCGGATAAAGGGGCGTATCATCGGCGGCGGGCACGAATCAATCGCCCCTCGTTCCACATTGTGAAAGATTGAGTGAGTTGAAAGTACGATGTTCTCCGACAGCCTGATTTCCGAACTTGACCGTGGCCTGCGAGCAATTGCCGGCATCACCCAAGCCTCTCGCCCGACGCCTGCCCCCTCTACAGATAGCGACGCCTCCGTCAGCGACGATTCGTTGACGCCGCAAGAACGTCGCCACGTGGCGGGCCTCATGCGTGTGAATCATGTGGGCGAGGTTTGCGCGCAGGCGCTGTATCAGGCGCAGAAGCTGGCAACGAAGCGTCCCGAGCTGCGAGCCGCCTTCGAGCACGCCGGCAAGGAAGAAGAAGATCACCTTGCGTGGACGGCGCACCGCCTCGAGGAGCTGGGGTCACGTCCGAGTCTGCTCAATCCGCTTTGGTATGCCGGTGCGTTCGCCATCGGTTTCGTCGCGGGGAAGTGCGGCGACAACGTCAGCCTGGGCTTCGTGTCGGAGACGGAGCGCCAGGTCGAGCATCATCTGGAGAGCCATCTGGACGATCTGCCGCCGCACGATCTGCGCTCGCGTGCCATCGTCGACCAAATGCGTCTCGACGAAATCGAGCACGGCCAGGCCGCGCGCGATGCCGGCGGGATCGAACTGCCCATGCCGGTGCAGCGTGTGATGCGCGCTGCGGCCAAGGTCATGACGACGACTGCCTACTATATATAGAACGTCTGCAACGTCCCCCGAAAGACCCCTACCTCCCGATCGATCCCCCTTGCGTGACGCGTGCCAAGCGCTGATTGCCCGGCTCTGGCTCG
The DNA here is from genome assembly GCF_016428915.1 of Pandoraea sp. ASV26. Lineage (GTDB taxonomy): Bacteria > Pseudomonadota > Gammaproteobacteria > Burkholderiales > Burkholderiaceae > Pandoraea. The sequence continues at coordinate 11,340 of NZ_JAELTP010000104.1, read as the reverse complement.
GCGTGAGCACGCACTACCCGGTATCGATAGCGCTGGCGGGCCTCCCACGCGGCGATGCCCCAAAGTCTGAGGTTCCACTTTCACTATCGCAGTTATGTCTTTAATTTTCCTGACAAAATTTCGTTTCCCGGCTTTAGGAAAGTGAGCTAAGTCATTGTTCTGTCTGGCAAATTCGGCCCCAAAAAAGGGCGAAACGCTTGACCGGCCATACACTCTCCTCTAAAGTGGGAAATAGTGTGAGAAAGTGTATTTTTGTGTGGCGTAGGGCACAAAATCTTTCTCTTTCAGCATGACGGGCAGGCGGACGAAACCTCACGGGAGCGCACGTGTTTCAGGGAGCCTCGGCACTTTCACTCGATGCAAAGGGACGGATGTCGATTCCGGCCCGGCATCGTGACGTGCTGCAGGGCGACGCGCAAGGCAAGGTAACGATCACCAAGCACCCCGACGGATGTCTGTTGTTGTTTCCGCGTCCTGAATGGGAAATCTTCCGCGGCAAGATCGCCGCACTGCCGATGGACGCGCACTGGTGGCGACGCATCTTCCTGGGCAACGCAGCCGACGTCGAGATGGATTCGGCAGGCCGTGTCCTGGTGGCGCCCGAATTGCGCGCGGCAGCGGGCATGGACAAGGAAGTCATGCTGCTGGGCATGGGCAGTCACTTTGAACTCTGGGATGCCGCGACGTATGCCGCCAAGGAACAGGCGGCGATGGCGCAGGGCATGCCGGAAGCACTGAAAAACTTCACTTTTTGACAGATCAGGTGGTCCGACGAGCATGGCGCACGCGGTGGAAACGGTAATGCAGCACCGCACGGTCCTGCTGGAGGAGGCCGTGGATGCCTTGCTGTGGCGCGACGACGGCGTATACGTCGACGGCACGTTCGGCAGGGGCGGACACAGCCGCAAGATTCTCGAGCGGCTGGGTCCCAAGGGGAGGCTGATCGCATTCGACAAGGATCCCCAAGCGATCGCGGAGGCGGCAAAAATTGCCGATCCGCGATTTTCGATTGAGCACGAGAGCTTCGCGACGTTGCGCGAAGCGCTGGCCCGACGCGGTCTCGATAAGGTGTCGGGTGTTTTGCTGGACCTGGGCGTGTCGTCGCCGCAGTTCGACGACCCCGCGCGCGGATTCAGTTTTCGTTTCGACGGCCCGCTCGATATGCGCATGGATCCCACGCGCGGTGAGTCGGCCGCCGACTGGCTGGCCCGGGCAACGCTGGAAGAAATGACGGAGGTCATCAAGGACTATGGGGAAGAACGGTTTGCTTTTCAGATTGCAAAGGCGCTTGTTGCTCGCCGGGCAAACGCCGACCACCTCGGTCCACTCGTCAGCACTCGCGAGCTTGCCGCAATCGTGGCGGGCGCGGTCAAGACCCGTGAGAAGGGCAAGGACCCGGCAACACGCACCTTTCAGGCTCTACGGATTCACGTCAATCAAGAGCTTGCGGACTTGCAGATAGCTCTCGACGTGGCGGCCGATGTCCTCGAAACGGGAGGCAGACTCGTGGCGATCAGCTTTCATTCGCTGGAAGACCGCATCGTGAAGCGCTTCGTGAAAGCGCGCACGAGCGCGCCGGTGGTGGATCGCCGCGTGCCTTTGCGCGCCCACGAAATTCCCGAGCCGCCGTTCAAGGCCAGCCGCAAGATCAAGCCGTCCGCCGAAGAGGTGGAGGCAAATCCGCGTGCGCGCTCGGCGATCATGCGGGTCATGGAGCGGGTGGCAACATGAGCCGGCTCAATATTCTTCTGCTCGCGATGCTCATCGGCTGCGCGTTGTCGCTCATCAATGCGCAGTATCGGGCGCGCGGCACGTTCGTCGAACTCAACCGCGAGCAGGCGCTCGAGCATCAACTGTTGCAGGACTGGGACCGTCTCCAGTACGAACAGAGCGCCCAGAGCAAGAGCGCCCGCATCGAAAGCGTGGCGCGCAGCGACCTGAAGATGCAGGCCGTCTCGCCGGGGCGTACGCAATATCTGTCCGCACCGGCGGGTAGCACCGGCGCGATGGTGGATGTGCCGGTGCCGACTGCGAGCGCCGCGTCCGCCCCGGCGAGCGGAGGCAAGCGATGATTCGCCGCAAAGACGCCAAGGCCAAGACCAAGGATGTGCAGTTCTCTGCCAGCCCGGTGCTGTCCGTGCGTCTGCCGATGTGGCGCTCGAAGATGCTCGTCTTCGTGATCTTCGGCGCGTTCGCGTCGCTGGTCGCGCGAGCCTTCTGGATTCAGGGGCCGGGCAACGGTTTCTATCAGCGTCAGGGCGAGAGCCGTTACGAACGCACACTGGAAATGTCCGCCACGCGCGGCAAAGTGTTCGACCGTAACGGACAGGTGCTTGCCACCAGTCTGCCCGTCAAGGCCATCTGGGCGATTCCCGAGGACGTACCCGACGACATCTCCCCGCAGCAGGTCCGCCAACTCGCGCGGCTGCTCGAGATGAGCGAGCCCGATCTGCGCCGCAAGCTCAGTCAGGAAAAGAGCTTCGTCTATGTGAAGCGTCAGGTGCTGCCGGACGTGGCCAAGCAGGTCGCCGATCTCGACATTCCCGGCGTGTATCAGCGCAAGGAGTACAAGCGCTTTTATCCGGAAGGCGAGATCGCGGCGCACGTCGTGGGCTTCACGAACGTTGAGGATGTCGGGCAGGAAGGCGTCGAACTGTCGATGCAGAAGGATCTGGCCGCAACCCCCGGCAGCCGCCGCGTCATCAAGGATCGTCTGGGCCGTGTTGTCGAGGACATCGACATCCTGAAGCAGCCGCGCGACGGCCACGACATCACGCTCTCCATCGACAGCAAGATCCAGTTCCTTGCCTACAGCGAACTGAAGGACGCGATCGAGCGTACCGGCGCGAAGGCCGGCAGCGCCGTGGTGCTCGACGTACGCACGGGCGAGGTGCTCGCGCTGGTGAACCTGCCCACGTACAACCCCAACAACCGCACGAACCTGACCGGTGCGCAGTTGCGCAACCGTGTCATCACCGACACGTTCGAGCCGGGCTCGATCATGAAGCCGATCACCGTGGCGGCCGCCATCGAGAACGGCTACGTGAAGCCGACCTCGACCGTGATGACCACCGGCCGGGCCAACTTCTTCGGCGCGACGATCACGGACACGCGCGACTACGGTCTGCTTACCGTGCAGGGCGTCATCCAGCATTCAAGCAATATCGGTACGGCAAAGATTGCGTTGCAGATGAAGTCGCAGGAAATGTGGGACATGTTCACGAGCGTCGGCCTTGGTCAGGCGCCCAAACTCGGTTTCCCCGGCGCCGTGGCGGGACGTTTGCGTCCGGCCAAGAGCTGGCGTCCGATCGAGCAGGCGACGATGGGCTATGGCTATGGTCTGTCGGCCTCGCTGATTCAGCTTGCCCGCGCATACACCGTGTTCGCGCACGACGGCGAACTGCTGCCCATCTCCATCTACAAGACGGACGGCAGTGTCGTGAAGGGCACGCCGGTCATCTCGCCGGCCACGGCCCGTGAGGTGCGCAAGATGCTTGAAATGGTGACGTCGCCCGGCGGTACCGCCACGCGGGCCCAGGTCGTCGGCTATCGCGTGGGCGGCAAGACCGGCACGGCGTACAAGCAATCGGGCAAGGGATACGACAAGAGCAAGTACCGCGCGTCGTTCGTCGGCATGGCGCCGATGTCGGAGCCGCGCATCATCGTGGCCGTCACGCTTGACGAGCCGGGACGAGGTTCGCACTACGGTGGCGTGGCTGCCGGTCCGGTGTTCGCCGCGATTGTGGGCGGTACGTTGCGTTCGCTCAACGTGGTGCCGGATTCGCCGGTGACGAAGCTTGTTGTGAGCGACAAGGTAGAGGAGAGCGAGCCATGGGCACCGTGACCCCGACGCCTCAGAACCCGGCCACGCTCGCGATGATCGCAGACGCCTCCGAGCGCGCGACGCTCGCACAGGCGTGGGACTGGCTGCGCCGCACGGTGCCGGCCGGTGCAACGCTGCATGCAGATAGCCGTCGCGTGATGCCGGGCGACGTGTTCGTCGCGTATGCCGTCAAAGGTGCCGACAGCCGCGGCTTCATCGCCGACGCCGTGGAGCGGGGCGCTGCCGCCGTGCTGTGGCAGAGCGACGGTTTTGCCTGGCCGACGTCGCTGGCCAGCGTGGTCAGCGTGCCGGAATTCGGCGTGCCGCGGCTCGACTGGCTCGCCGGCCCCTTGGCGGCGCTGTGGTACGGCGAACCGAGCGTCGGCATGACGATGCTGGGCGTGACCGGCACGAACGGCAAAACGTCGTGCAGTCAGTGGCTCGCGCAGCTGCTCTCGAAGGCGGGCACCCGCAGTGCCGTGATCGGCACGCTCGGCAGCGGCTTCCCCGGTCATCTGACGGTGACGGGATTTACCACGCCGGATGCCGTGCAATTGCAACGCAGCCTCGACGACCTGCGCGCGCAAGGGGCGAAGGCGGTGGCGATGGAAGTCTCGTCGCACGGTCTCTATCAGGGGCGCGTCAACGGTGTGGCGTTCGACGTCGCTGTCTTTACCAATCTGACGCAGGATCACCTCGACTATCACGGCACGATGGCGGCCTACGAGGCGGCCAAGACGCGCCTGTTCGACTGGCCCGCCCTGAAGGCCGCAGTCATCAATCGGGACGACGCGATGGGCCAACGCCTGCTCGCGCGTCTGGCCGGGAAGACGCCGGTCTACGAATACGGTATTCACGGCGACGCCGTGTCGGCGCATGGCAACCGCGTGTTGCGTGCCGAGGACATTCGCGCGACGACGGCGGGCACGCGCTTCACGCTGCATATCGACGATCACAGTCAGCAGATCACGGTGCCGCTCATCGGCGAGTTCAACGTAAGCAACGCGCTGGCCGTGCTGGGCGCCGCGCTGGCGGCCGGTGTGCCGCAAGACGCGGCCATTGCCGGGCTGGCGACGCTCACCCCCGTGTCCGGCCGCATGGAGCAGATCGGACAACCGGGGCAGCCGCTGGTCGTCATCGACTACGCACACACGCCCGACGCACTCGACAAGACGCTCGAAGCCCTGCGCCCGGTGGCGGCAGCGCGTGGCGGCAAGCTCGTCTGCGTGTTTGGTTGCGGTGGCGATCGCGATGCGGGCAAGCGTCCGCAAATGGGCGCGGCGGCCGAACGTCTGGCAGACGCGATCGTGCTGACGAGCGACAACCCGCGCACCGAAGTGCCGGCCGACATCATGGCGCAGATCGCCGCAGGGCTTGCGCAACCCGACGCCGTACGTCGCATCGAAGATCGCGCCAGCGCGATTTTGCAGGCCGTGCGCGGTGCGCAGGCGGCCGATGTGGTGCTCATCGCCGGCAAGGGACACGAAAGTACACAGGAAATCATGGGTAAGAAGCGGCCGTTCTCCGATCAGGAGCATGCGCGTCTGGCACTCGCTGCGCGTGCAACCACTGTGCGCGGAGGTGGCGAATGACGATGTGGCAACTGAGCGACGCCCAAGCCGCCGTGACCGATTCGCGCGTGACGGGGGCGCCGTCGACCGCCTTTGCGCGCATCGTGACGGACAGCCGTTCGGTGCAACCGGGCGATCTCTTCGTGGCGATCAAGGGGGAGCGTTTCGACGCCCACGACTTCCTCGCCGACGTGGCGCGCGCAGGCGCTGCCGCCGTGGTTGCATCGCACGTGCCGGAAGGCTTCGGGACACCGGCGCTGATCGTGCCGGACACGCGTATCGCGCTGGGTGAGCTGGCAGCCGCCTGGCGCCGCCGCTTTGCGATTCCCGTGGTGGCCGTGACCGGCAGCAACGGCAAGACGACCGTCAAGGAAATGATCTCGGCGATCTTTGCCGAGGCCGTGGGTGCGCAAGCGCGCCTGGCCACGGCGGGCAACTTCAACAACGACATTGGCCTGCCGCTCACGCTGTTCCGTCTGAAGGACGGTGACAAGCTGGCGGTGCTCGAACTGGGGATGAATCACCCCGGTGAGACGGCGTATCTCGCGAAGATCGCGCAGCCGACGGTGGCCGTCATCAACAACGCGCAGCGCGAGCATCAGGAATTCATGGTGAGCGTGGCCGCCGTGGCAGAAGAACATTCGGCCGTGCTCGCGGCGCTGCCCGCCGACGGCGCGGCAGTGTTCCCGGCCGAGAGCGAGTTTGCGCCGATGTGGCGCGAGATCGCGGGCAAGCGTCGTGTGCTGGACTTCGGACTCGACACGCGTGCCGCGGTGTCGGGGCGCTACGACGTGGCCACGCGTGTGCTGCGTGTGGCGTCGCCGGCCGGCGAGTTTTCGGTCTCGTTGCCGCTGCTCGGCGAGCACAACGCCCGCAACGCGCTCGCCGCAATCGCGTGTGCGTTGGGTGCGCATATCGACATTGGTTCGATCGTGCGGGCACTCGAAGCGTTTTCCGCCGTCAAAGGCCGGCTTCAGATGTCAACGCTCTCGAAGGGACCGCTTGCCGGTGTCACGTTGATCGATGACACCTATAATGCGAACCCCGATTCAGTGCGGGCCGCTATCGACGTACTGGCGCAAACGCCGGCGCCGCGTGTTCTGGTGCTGGGCGACATGGGCGAGGTCGGCGACAACGGCCCGGCGTTTCACCGCGAAGTGGGCGAGTACGCCGCGCAGCGCGGCGTCGATCGCTTGCTGGCGATGGGCGAGCAGACGCAGGCCAGCGTGGTGGCGTTCGGCGCCGGCGGCGAGCATTTTTCGGACGTGACCGATGTCGCGCCGCTCGTGGCCGAGTTGATGGCCACGTTGAGCGCGCCGGCCACGATATTGGTGAAGGGAAGCCGCTTCATGCGGATGGAGCGCGTGCTCGAGCAGTTGCGCGCGACGAGTGAAAGCGGGGGCGGCGACGCCCCGGCCAAGTGATAAAGGATTGATGGAATGTTGCTGACGTTGGCGCAATGGCTGCAAGCGGATGCGAGCTATTTGCGCGTGTTCAACTACCTGACGTTTCGGGCCGTGATGGCAAGCCTCACGGCGCTGGTGATCGGGCTCTCGTTCGGGCCGATGGTCATCCGCAAGCTTGCCGAACTGAAGGTGGGGCAGGCCGTGCGTACCGATGGCCCGCAGACTCACCTCGTCAAGTCGGGAACGCCCACGATGGGCGGCGTGCTGATTCTGATCGGCATTACCGTCGCCACGCTGCTCTGGGCGGATTTGAGCAACCGTTTCATCTGGATCGTGCTGACCGTCACGCTGGGCTTCGGCATCATCGGCTGGATCGACGATTACCGGAAGGTCGTCTACAAGGACCCGCGCGGCATGTCGTCGCGCGAGAAGTACTTCTGGCAGTCGATCATCGGCCTGTTCGCGGCGATCTATCTGGCGTTCTCGGTGTCGGAGACGAGCAACCTGAAGGTCTTCGAGCTGTTCATCAGTTGGGTGCGCAACGGCTTTCCGCTCGATTTGCCGCCGAAGGCCGACTTCATCGTGCCGTTCTTCAAGACGATGACTTATCCGCTGGGCGTGTTTGGCTTCATCGCGTTGACCTACTTTGTCATCGTCGGCTCGTCCAACGCCGTTAATCTCACGGACGGTCTCGACGGTCTGGTCATCATGCCGGTCGTGCTGGTCGGTGCGGCCCTCGGTGTATTCGCTTACGTGATGGGCAACGTCGTCTACTCGAAGTACCTGCTGTTCCCGCACATTCCGGGCGCGGGCGAGTTGCTCGTGTTCTGCTCGGCGATGTCGGGCGCGGGGCTCGCGTTCCTATGGTTCAACACGCATCCGGCGCAGGTGTTCATGGGCGATGTCGGCGCACTGGCGCTGGGCGGCGCGCTCGGCACGGTGGCGGTGATCGTGCGTCAGGAAGTCGTGCTGTTCGTGATGGGCGGTGTGTTCGTTGTGGAGACGCTGTCGGTGATGTTGCAGGTGACGTGGTTCAAGTACACCAAGCGACGCTTCGGCGAAGGGCGGCGCATCTTCAAGATGGCGCCGCTGCATCACCACTTCGAATTGTCCGGATGGAAAGAAACGCAGGTGGTGGTTCGCTTCTGGATCATCACCCTGATGCTGGTGCTGATCGGCCTGTCGACGCTGAAGCTGCGCTGACCGGGCCAAAGAAGACCAGCGATGCCTTCGCAGGTTGTGTGAATCGATTAAAGGGAAAAGAGCGACGTGTTCGGCGAGAAGTTTGGTGAATCCTGGCAACCGCGTGTCCTGATCCTGGGTCTGGGAGAGTCCGGCCTGGCGATGGCGCGTTGGTGCGCGCGTTACGGCTGCCATGTGCGGGCAGCGGATACGCGCTTTGCGTCGTCGGAGACACCGCCGAACGTTGTGACGTTGCGCCTGGACGCGCCACAGGCCGAGTTCATCGGCGGTGCGTTCGCGGGGCAAGTCGATGCGCTGCTCGACGATATCGAGCTGATCGGCATCAGCCCGGGGCTCTCGCCGCAGGCGCCCGATGTGGCCGCGTTGCTGGCCGAGGCCGCCGAACGTGGCGTGCCCGTGTGGGGCGAGATCGAATTCTTCGCGCAGGCGCTGCGTCACATGCAGGCGACGAGCGGCTACGCGCCCAAGCTGCTGGCGATTACCGGCACGAACGGCAAGACCACGACCACGAGTCTGACGGGGCTGCTGTGCCGTCGCGCCGGAAAGCGTACGGCGGTAGCAGGCAATATCAGCCCGTCGGCGCTCGACCGTCTGAGCGAGTGCATTGCCGACGCGACGCTGCCTGACGTGTGGGTACTTGAACTCTCCAGCTTCCAGCTCGAGACGACGCATTCCCTCGCGCCCGATGCGGCCGTGATTCTCAATATCACGCAGGACCATCTGGACTGGCACGGCAACATGGACGCGTACGCCGGCGCCAAGGCGCGCATCTTCGGGCCGCAGACCGTGCGTGTGCTCAATCGCGAGGATGCCCGGGTGATGGCGTTCGCCGCGCCAGAGGCCAACATCGTGACCTTCGGCACGGGCAAGCCCGATGCCGTGGGCGACTTCGGCATGGAGATGGAAGGCGGCATGTGGTGGCTGGTCGAGGGCATCACGCGTGACGACGCCCCGCCCGCACCGAAGCGCCGCAAGGCGGGTGCCGTGGAAGCGGCGGTCGAGGTGCACAGCAAGCGTCTCATGCCGGCCGACGCGCTGCGCATCCGGGGGCAGCACAACGCCGCGAACGCGCTGGCGGCGCTCGCCCTCGCCCGCGCCATCGATCTGCCGATGGCCAAGCTGCTGCACGGCCTGCGCGAATATCCGGGCGAGCCGCATCGCGTGCAACTCATCGGCACGCTCAACGAAGTCGAGTTTTACGACGACAGCAAGGGCACCAACGTTGGCGCGACCGTCGCGGCCATCACGGGCCTGCAAAAGAAGGTGCTCCTGATTGTGGGCGGCGATGGCAAGGGGCAGGACTTCTCGCCGTTGGCCAACCCAGTGGCGCATCATGCGCGCGCCGTGCTGCTGATCGGCCGCGATGCACCGCTGCTGCGCGAAGCGCTGACCGATACGGGCGTCGACCTGATCGATGCCGCGACGCTCGAAGACGCCACGCGAGAAGCCGCGAAGCTGGCTCAACCGGGCGACGCGGTGTTGCTCTCGCCTGCCTGCGCGAGCTTCGACATGTTCCGCAACTACGAGCATCGCGCACAGGTGTTTCGCGACACCGTGGTTGATCTGGCCGCCGACGCGGGGGTGATGCTATGAACCGTATCAAGTCGTTCTTCAGCAAGAAGCGTCAGGCCGGCTTCGCCGGTGCAGGCGCCGCCACCGCGCCGGGCGCCGCCACTCAGGCGGCAAGCCGCACGCTCGGCAGCATCAAGCCCACGCGCTCGCGCATGCTCGAATACGATCACGCCCTCATGTGGGTGGTGATCGCGCTGCTCTCGCTGGGGCTGGTGATGGTGTATTCGGCGTCGGTCGCGTTGCCCGATTCGCCGAAGTACAGCGGGTACTCGACGTATCACTTCCTCGGCCGTCACATCGTCTCGCTCACGATGGGATTGACGGCGGCCGCGATCACGTTCCGGATTCCGGTCAAGACGCTCGACAAGCTCGCGCCCAAGGTCTTCCTGCTGGCGTTGCTGCTGCTCGTGATCGTGCTGATCCCGCACGTGGGCAAGGGCGTGAACGGTTCGAAGCGCTGGATTCCGTTCGGCGTGCTCAACCTCCAGCCGTCGGAAATCATGAAGCTCGCGGTCACGCTGTACGCCGCGAACTACACCGTGCGCAAACAGGAATTCATGCAGAGCTTCGGCAAGGGCTTTCTGCCGATGGGGATCGCCGTGGTGTTCGTCGGCATGCTGCTGCTGCTCGAACCGGACATGGGCGCGTTCATGGTGGTCGCGGCCATCGCGATGGGCATTCTGTTCCTCGGCGGCGTGAACGGTCGTCTGTTCGGCGGGCTGGCGCTCACGGCCGTGGGCACGTTTGCGATGCTGATCTGGCTCTCGCCATGGCGTCGCGAGCGGATCTTCGCGTATCTCGATCCGTGGCGTGAAGACTACGCGCTCGGCAAGGCCTATCAACTCACGCACTCGCTCATCGCGTTCGGACGCGGCGAATGGACTGGCGTGGGGCTGGGCGGCAGCATCGAAAAATTGCACTACCTGCCCGAAGCGCATACCGACTTCATCCTCGCTGTGATCGGTGAGGAGTTTGGCTTCGTGGGCGTGCTGGTCGTCATCCTGCTCTTTTACTGGCTGGTGCGCCGCGCGTTCGAGATCGGCCGTCAGGCACTGGCGCTCGAGCGCACATTCGCGGGGTTGCTCGCGAAGGGCGTGGGCGTGTGGCTCGGTGCGCAGACCTTCATCAACATGGGCGTGAATCTGGGCCTGCTGCCGACCAAGGGGCTGACGTTGCCGCTGGTCAGCTACGGCGGCTCGGGCATCTTGCTCAACTGCGTTGCCGTGGCGATTTTGCTGCGGGTGGATTACGAGAACCGCGTGTTGATGCGGGGAGGAAAAGTATGACCGAGCGCGCTACCGCGATGCCGGCACCGGAGAAGAAGACACGCACGCTGCTGGTCATGGCCGGCGGCACGGGCGGTCACGTCTTTCCGGGGCTCGCGGTCGCCAACTTCCTGCGTGTGCAGGGGTGGCGCGTGGTCTGGCTTGGGAATCCGAGCGGCATGGAAGCGACGCTCGTGCCGAAGTACGACATTCCGATGGAGTTCGTGAAGTTCGGCGGCCTGCGCGGCAAGGGGCTGAAGACCAAGCTGCTGCTGCCGCTCAACCTGCTGCGCGCGTTCTGGCAAAGCCTTGGGGCGATTCGTCGTGCCAGGCCGAATGCGGTGCTTGGCATGGGCGGGTACATCACGTTCCCGGCGGGGATGATGGCGTCGCTGCTGGGGCGTCCGCTGGTGCTGCATGAGCAGAACTCGGTCGCCGGCATGGCGAACAAGGTGCTCGCACGCGTGGCCGACAAGGTGCTGCTTGCGTTCCCCGACACC
>NZ_JAELTP010000990.1 GCF_016428915.1 Pandoraea sp. ASV26 | reverse complement strand
GTCCAGCGTCGTGAATCCGCTAATTGGGAACCCGCCGCCGGAGCTGCTCGATCTAGATCGGCTCCTGGATCGTGATGGCGGCCGTGTAGAAAAGATGCCCACACGCCCGATATTGCTGAAAGAGTCGTTACGCGGCAGAGCTTGGCTTGATGGTCCCGGCTGAACGTCGCCGGTTAGGTCCACACTCGGGTCGCTTTCCACCCGGTTCAGAGACTGAGCTGGCGTGGCACCAGCCGCCAGCTTCGTGCTGTCTGGGACCAGTCGCGTCTTTTCAAAGTCGGAAAACATCTCCGGTCCGAGATCGTTAATTACATCCGTAACCTGACTGCTCAGCTCTGCCCTCTGTTCCCGCAGCCTATGAATGTTGTAGCCCGACGAC
>NZ_JAELTP010000989.1 GCF_016428915.1 Pandoraea sp. ASV26 | reverse complement strand
CGACTGGTACGATGCGCAGAAGGCCATGATCCAGAAACAGCTCGACATCAACAAGGAAGAATTCGAGACGCTCGACGAGCGCCAGCGTGCCGCCGTCGAAGGCTACCGCGCAGGCAAATACGCCAAGGTTGTCCTAGAAAACGTCCCCGCCGAGTTTGTCGAGCGCTTCTCGCCCAAGATGCCCATCATCGTCGGCGGCCTAACCGCAACCGAAGACCGCTGGGGCTTCGTGCAAGTCCGCATCAAGCGTCACCGCTGGCACAAGAAGATCCTCAAGACCAACGACCCGCTCATCTTCTCGCTCGGCTGGCGCCGGTTCCAAACTCTCCCCATCTACAGCACGACCGACTCGCGCACGCGCAACCGCATGCTCAAATAC
>NZ_JAELTP010000988.1 GCF_016428915.1 Pandoraea sp. ASV26 | reverse complement strand
GATGTATACCTCGTCAGCACGTACCGATACCAAGCCAACGCGCGCGCCCTGCGTCTTGGAGACCTAGACTGCTTCTACTGGACGGCTCGCAACATGCGACACATTGCGCTCGCCGCGCTAGATGCACTGCTCGGCGTGGCGCTTTACCTCTCTGCCACAAACCGCGCCTTCGTTCGACTACCGTCTCCAGCGGAACGCGTCGAGACAGCGAACCGTGAGCTGCAGGCTGTGCGTAGCAAGCTGAGCGCGCTGGGCATCATCAAGAACACGGCGCAGCGGGATGAGGACCTGCGCCGTCGCAGCGACGTCTACTGGGGCCACGCTGTCTCTTATACACATCTGACGCTGCCGACGAACCGTGTGGTGTGTAGATATAGGG
>NZ_JAELTP010000987.1 GCF_016428915.1 Pandoraea sp. ASV26 | reverse complement strand
TCTCCACACACCACACGGTTCGTCGGCAGCGTCAGATGTGTATAAGAGACAGCCATGACCGCCAAAAGTGACATCATACTCACTTACACGGACACCAGCGCCGACATTGCCAGCGTCGTCCGCGCCAGCACCGTCCCTCGTCAAGACGCTGACAGTCCGCTCCAGCCCAACGAAGTTGCCGTCGAGTTCCTGGCATCCCCCGTGAACCCGCAAGACGTGCTGGTCATATCCGGCAAGTACCCTGTCAAGCCTTCTTGGGAGCACGAGGGGCGGCCCATCCCGGGCTACGACGGCGTGTGCCAAGTTGTGGCCGTCGGCTCCTCAGTCGCTGGCTTCAGTGAAGGAGACAGGGCCATACCGGCCAAGCACGGGCTGGGTA
>NZ_JAELTP010000986.1 GCF_016428915.1 Pandoraea sp. ASV26 | reverse complement strand
GCTGAAAGACCATAACATTCCTTTGCAAGCTATCGGATGGAAACAACGTCTTACGCATGGATTACATCATAAGCTCCACGTCTCATTAGTAGAAGAGCCAAAGACAGCACAGCCTGGAACAAAACGTCCGCGGCAGATCTCGAATCTGGCTTTTTTTAAACGGCCCAAAACAGGTGAACGGTTCCCACTAGGACATTCGATAGGGTTACGGCCGGGTTCCGTGGTGAAGTCATTGGTGATGCATCTAGACGTCATCAAACCCCACGACCACGCGACATTTTTCGTGAGACCCCATTATATAAAGCTCTCACCTACTAGAGTGTAATAAAGCTTTCATCACACAATCATCAATTATACAAAGTAGACCAAAATCCAATAT
>NZ_JAELTP010000985.1 GCF_016428915.1 Pandoraea sp. ASV26 | reverse complement strand
CTCCCCATGTTCCTTGCGTTAGGTGTTGCAGATGAGCTGTTCATGCTTTATCTGGAGCGCTTAAAGCTTGTTGGCCGCGAGCACGGCTTGATTGCCCGACCTTTGCTTGCATCTCTGTCTTCGTTGTCGCAGCGAATGCCAAACCGAAGCGATATAGCAAAACATTTACAGGAAGAATTGATGCAAAGTGACCGCAGCAACCCCATCGACGCATGCTCGCCGGTTTCGGATAACATGGTCAACCAAACTCAGACACCCGAGAGCGAAGTTTCGGAGCAAATCGACAAGCTCCTTTCCAGTGGCAACAGCGTCGACAACCCAACTATGAACCGCCTCTTTAGGAATATTTGCCCGAGACTTGAGTCAGGCTGGTCTAAAC
>NZ_JAELTP010000984.1 GCF_016428915.1 Pandoraea sp. ASV26 | reverse complement strand
CCTCAAGGACAAGCACCTCGTTTACTGGCGCATAGGCGACGTGACACTGACGTCGGAAACGCAAAAGATTGTATGCCGCATCCTCGGCGCAGATGGATCGGAGCCTACGCCCGGCCACGTCGAGGCACGATGGGAGTACATCGCGCCCGCAGACGAAGGTCAGGGCGCGCTGGCAAGTGGACTTTCCATTTCGCGCATGCACGGCAAGAATAAGGGCAGGGAGGTACCTGCGCTGGACGATCCTTTTGCCGATGGCGCGTCGTCGCCTGCGGGGCCGACGGGATGGGTGGATGTGCCGCTGTCGAGGAAGCTGGTTAGTGGCAAGTATGAGGGGAAATAAGAAGTTTGAGTGGAATATATAAGAGAAGAGCAAGCAAGGG
>NZ_JAELTP010000983.1 GCF_016428915.1 Pandoraea sp. ASV26 | reverse complement strand
TGTCTGCCTGACTCGCTCCATCCGCTCGCGAGACGCCCTTACGCTGCAATGGTTAGTTGTTGCTTTCCACAAAAGAAATTCTACACGTACCCAAAGTACCCCTGAGCAATCAAGAAACAAGCGCCAGTAGTTACAAGTGTTTCTGACCAAATGAGGAAAAGGGATCTCCCCAGCCGCGAGCCCTCATGGGAAATCGCTCCGTTTGTGCTGGCGAGAGAACCTGTGCATGGTATCTCGAATCTGTGATGGAGTGCCACGACAACAAAACAGAGTATGAAAAAGCCAACAATGCGCCATATGAAGCTGAGTAGTCTGTTTTGTATGCGCACGTCATACCCGATAACTTGGCAGTCGGCAGGATTCCGTGCCTTGAGCTCAAC
>NZ_JAELTP010000982.1 GCF_016428915.1 Pandoraea sp. ASV26 | reverse complement strand
CCCCCCCCCCCCCCCACCCCCCCCCCCCCCCCCCCCCCCCCCCCCCCCCCCCCCCCCCCCCCCCCCCCCCCCCCCCCCCCCCCCCCCCCCCCCCCCCCCCCTGTCCTCCGCCGCCTAAGTAAGAGACAGCGGTTAGTTTTAGCCCCCTGTCCATCAGCCTCCCGCACTAGTAACCGGGCGGTGTGTGGTGCTCGCGGTTGCAGTGGCTGTTTTAGTTGCGTGGCCATCAGCCAGCAGGTCTGCATGTATACCTGTCTCTTATACACATCTGACGCTGCCGACGAACCGTGTGGTGGGTAGATATGGGGGGGGGGCGGAGGGAGGAAAAGGGGGGGGGGGGGGGGGCGGGGGGGGGGGGGGGGGGGGGGGGGGGGGGGGGG
>NZ_JAELTP010000981.1 GCF_016428915.1 Pandoraea sp. ASV26 | reverse complement strand
CACCTACACGATAATTAGGTTATTGACGCTCTTTCATAAAAATACCACCCACCCGATACACGCCTTTTCACTACGCCCGACGCCTCGATGATGATGATGATACAGGCAAGACTAGCAGAGACCAGCTCCGAGACCTTCCAAATCGCTGCCCTTCCAGATCCTCAAGCTCAATACCACACCCTCATTGGAGGTATATCGGCATAAATTGCCGGGAGCCCGTCTCTGCCGTTCTGCGCGACATACTGGTTCGACCAGTCTGCCTGCACAGGAGACTCCATCCTCCGCCGGCGCCCTCGTTGCGGCGCGTCTTGTCTGGGAGGGAATGACCACTCGATGTTACTTTGCTCCTGCATCTGGGGCGTGCCATACTGAGCCCACTC
>NZ_JAELTP010000103.1 GCF_016428915.1 Pandoraea sp. ASV26 | reverse complement strand
GGAATATGCCCTGCGCGAACGCGTCATCATCTGGAACCAGCTATTGAACGCCAGCGCTGGCGCCGCTTTACAACTGAACGCATCCGTAGAGCGCGCGCTGACGAATCTGCGTGTTTTCCCCGCGATGGGACGTCCGCACAGTGCCAGCAATACCCGAGTGTTAGTGCCGCACAAGCGCTACAAAATGATCTACCCACTGAAGGAGAACGCGGTCACTATTCTGTCATTACATAACGTCAATCGTCCCTGGCCTCCCAGGGACTATCCATTCAACGATTGACGTATTTACGGCCGGCGGCTTCGCGCATCACCTCAAGCCAGCATCCCCCGCGCCTCAATAAAACTGATGATCTCCTGAAGGCCCTTGCCTTCCTTCATGTTCCCCATGACGAAGGGACGCATGCCGCGCATCTTCTGCGTATCGGAGCGCATGATGTCGAGCGACGCGCCGACATACGGGGCGAGATCGGTCTTGTTGATGACGAGGAGGTCCGACTTGGTAATGCCCGGGCCACCCTTGCGTGGGATCTTCTCGCCGCCCGCGACATCGATCACGTAGATCGTGAGATCCGAGAGTTCGGGACTGAAGGTGGCGGCGAGATTGTCACCGCCCGATTCGATGAAGACCACATCGGCGTCGGGAAACCGTTCGAGCATGCGCTCGACGGCTTCGAGATTGATCGACGCATCTTCGCGAATCGCCGTGTGCGGGCAGCCGCCGGTCTCGACGCCAAGAATACGCTCGGGCTCCAGCGCGCCAGCCACTGTCAGCAGGCGCTGGTCTTCCTTCGTATAGATGTCGTTTGTGATGACCACGAGATCGTAGCGCTCGCGCATGGCTTTGCAGAGCATCTCGGTCAGCGTCGTCTTGCCGGAGCCGACCGGGCCTCCGATGCCGACACGCAGCGGCGGATTCTTCTTGGTACGACGGGCGTTGGCAGATGTCGTCATGGCGAATGTCGTGGGTGGCGGAGAAATGACAAAAGGAGAGGCGCGACGGATCGCGTCTCAGGAACGGAACAGGCGTGAATACTGTGTCTCGTGACGCGACGCAAGAATCGCGAGCGCCGGGGAAAACGTATTGATCTGGTCGTCGGGCAACGATGCCGCCCGATGGGCCGCGTCGACCACCCGGGGGCGCAGTGCGACGATCACGCGCTGCGCCGCCAGTTGCCCGAGCGGAACCGCCTTGAGCGCGCCGGCCACCTGATTCTCGAGCCAACTGAACGCGTAAGCGACGAGCGTGTCGGGCAGCGCGGCGCCGTGCGTCAAGGCCGCGAAGGCGAAGACCGTGGGCAATGCCACCGGACGCAGCGCGGACAGACACGCCCGCTGCGCGGGCTCGCCCCATTCGAGCGAGAGAGCAAGTTGCGTGAGCGACCAGCCCATTTGCTCGGTTTCCGCGCGCAACTCGGCAGTCTCGCGAGTGGCGAGCAGCCAGTCGTTTGCGCGGATGAGCGAGGCGGCGTCGCCCGCTTGCCAGTGACGCCACTGCCGCGCGAGCACTGCCATTTCGCCGGTCGTGAAAACCCCGTCGAGTTGACTGGCAATCCAGCGCTCGGCGCTGGGGGCGTCGTGAATGATGCCGTGCTCGACGGCGGCTTCGAGGCCCTGGGAATAACTGAAGGCCCCGATGGGCAGCGCCGGCGAGGCGAGATGAAGCAGCGCTGCGAGCGATTGCAGCGATGCGGCGGCAACCGGTTCAGTGAGTGGACTGGCCAGACTTGCCGTCATCGGTCGGACTCACAGGAGAAGACGCATTGCCGGCAGCGGTGCTGTCCGGCGCGTGGGCATGGTCATGCCCGCAATCGGGGCCGTGCACATGGGCGTGAGCGTGATGATCGTCGTGCGCGTGCGAATGGGCGCAATCGGGGCCATGCACATGAACCGGCGAGGCATCGTGATGGCACCCCGGGCCATGAACGTGTTCATGACCGTGTCCATGGTCATGATCGTGCGAATGCGAATGCGAATGCGAATGCGGGTGTGCGTGTGAGTGCGCGTGACCATGGTCGTGGTCATGCGAATGCCCGTGGTGCTCGTGGAACACCTGCTGCGCGAGCGCGAAGTCCTCGGCAAAGGTCGCATCGTGACCGTGCTTGTGTCCGCCGCCATAGGCACCGGCTTCGGGCTCGAACGGCATCAAGGCTTCGGCCACGTCCACGTCGAGTCGCAGCAGCATGTCGCGCAGCACCGGGTCGTGTTCGAGCTTGAGATAGCCGTCGCCGACTTCCACCGGGGTATGCCGGTTGCCGAGGTGATACGCCGCGCGGGTGAGTGCGAGCGGGGTGGCGGCCGTGACGAGCAGTACGGTCTCGGCAGCGGCTTCTACGCGAATGAAGCCGCCGTCGTCGGCGACGAGCACATCGCCGCCGCGCAGCACCGTGCCGCGCGGCAGGAACAGGGCGACCTCCTCGCCGGTCTCCAGCGTGGCGCGCAGACGGCTCTTGCTACGGGCATCGAACGGCAGCACGAGCGCCGGGGCGCGGCGTGCGAGCGGGGCCGCGAGGCGTCCGGCTTCGAAGTGCTTTTCGACGCGGCGCAAAGCGGAAACGGTGGCCGCGGTAGAAGCGGTAGACGCGGTTGAAGACGTCACGGACGTCAAAGACGAGTGATCCGCGCGGGCGGGCGATTCGGAATCGTGCGACATGGTCAGAACAGGAAGTAGCGTTGTGCCATCGGCAGCACGGTCGCTGGCTCGCACGTGAGCAACTGGCCGTCCGCGATGACCTGATAGGTCTCGGGGTCGACGCTGATGTGCGGCAGCCAGTCGTTGTTGATCATGTTGGCCTTGGTCACCTGCCGGATATCGCGCACCGGCACGATGCGCTTGGTCAGCCCGTAACGGCCGGCCACGTCGCCATCGTACGCCGCTTGCGACACGAACGTCAGGGAGGTGCGCGCCATTGCCCCGGCGCGTGCGCCGAACATCTCGCGGTAGTGCACCGGCTGGGGTGTCGGGATCGACGCGTTCGGGTCGCCCATGAGCGCCGTCGTAATCATGCCGCCCTTGAGAATCAGCGTTGGCTTCACACCGAAGAACGCCGGTTCCCACAGCACCAGATCGGCCCATTTGCCCACTTCGACCGAGCCGATCTCATGGGCCATGCCGTGCGTGATCGCCGGGTTGATCGTGTACTTCGCGACGTAACGCTTGACGCGGAAATTGTCGGCCTGCGCCGTGTCGGTGCCGAGCGCGCCGCGCTGCACCTTCATCTTGTGTGCCGTCTGCCACGTGCGCATGACGACCTCGCCCACGCGTCCCATGGCCTGCGAGTCCGACGAGATCATCGACAGCGCGCCCAGGTCGTGGAGAATGTCTTCGGCGGCAATCGTCTCGCGCCGGATGCGCGACTCGGCGAACGCGATGTCTTCCGCAATGGCCGGGTCGAGGTGATGGCAGACCATCAACATGTCGAGATGCTCGTCGAGCGTGTTGATGGTGTACGGTCGCGTCGGGTTGGTGGACGAGGGCAGCACGTTCGGCTCGCCGCACACTTTCAGGATGTCCGGTGCGTGACCGCCGCCGGCGCCTTCGGTGTGATACGTGTGGATCGTGCGGCCGTTGATGGCCGCGATGGTCGCTTCGACGAAGCCGCCTTCGTTGAGCGTGTCGGTATGGATCGCAACCTGGGTATCGGTCGCGTCGGCAACCGACAGGCAGGCGTCGATGGCCGCAGGCGTGGAGCCCCAGTCCTCGTGCAGCTTCAGGCCGATGGCGCCCGCTTCGATCTGTTCGAGCAGCGGTTCGGGCTGACTGACGTTGCCCTTGCCGAGAAAGCCGAGATTGATCGGCCAGCCGTCGGCGGCTTGCAGCATGCGTTCCATGTGCCACGGCCCGGGCGTGCAGGTGGTTGCGTTCGTGCCGGTCGCGGGTCCGGTGCCGCCGCCGAGCAGTGTGGTCACGCCCGAAGCGAGCGCCTCGTCGATCTGCTGCGGGCAGATGAAGTGGATGTGCGAGTCGATGCCGCCCGCCGTGACGATCATCCCTTCACCGGCGATCACTTCCGTCGCGCCGCCCAGTGGAATGGTGACGCCGGGCTGGATGTCCGGGTTGCCGGCTTTGCCGATGCCCCAGATCCGGCCGTCCTTGAGCCCGATGTCGGCCTTGACGATGCCCCAGTGATCGATGATGACGGCGTTGGTGATGACGGTGTCCACCACATCGGCGCGCGTGCGCTGCGATTGGCCCATGCCGTCGCGGATCACCTTGCCGCCGCCGAACTTCACCTCTTCGCCGTAGATCGTGTAGTCGCGCTCGATCTCGATAATGAGTTCGGTGTCGGCCAGTCGCAGCCGGTCGCCCGTCGTAGGGCCGAACATTTCCGCATAGGCGCGGCGTGAAATTTTCATAGCGCCCCCATGACGCGACCTGCGAAGCCGAACACGCGGCGATCGCCCGCCAGCGCGACCAGCTCGACCGTACGTTGCTGTCCCGGCTCGAAGCGCACGGCAGTGCCGGCGGCAATGTTCAGACGAAAGCCGCGCGCCGCTTCGCGATCGAATTGCAGGGCGTCGTTGACTTCATAGAAGTGGAAGTGCGAGCCGATCTGGATCGGGCGGTCGCCGGTGTTGGCGACCGTCACGCTGAGGGTCGCACGACCCTCGTTAAGCGTGATCTCACCAGCGGCGGGCAACAATTCTCCGGGAATCATGAGCGTCTCCACAAGGGCCGGGCCGGGGTTCAGGTCGCTGCCGCGAGCAGCGACACGCCGTATGCCAGCACGCCCGCCCCCAGCAAGCGCGGTACCCACACCGTGCGATGGCGCAGCGCCACGCCCGCCAGCAGGCCAATGCAGTGCAGCATGCCGGTCGCGAGCAGGAAGCCGGCCATGTAGTGCAGGGCGCTGGCTTCGTCCGGCAACTCGGCGCCGTGCGCGAATCCGTGGAAGAGCGCGAAGGCGCCCACGATGGCGGCGCCTGCCCAGCCCGGCAGCTTCGCGCGCGTGGCGAGCATCAGTCCGAGCACGAGCAGGGAGACGGCAATCATCGGCTCGACGCCCGGCAGCGAGAACCAGTGCGACATGCCGAGCAGGCCGCCCACGGCGAGCATGGCGACGAAGGCGATCGGGGCCAGCCAGACGCGTTTGGCGGTGAGCGCACTCCACAGCCCGACGACAATCATGGCGCACAGGTGATCCGCCCCGGTCAGCGGATGCAGGAAACCGGCGGCGAAGCTGCTGGCGGCGTCGTGACCCGGATGGCCGGGGTGCGCGAGCGCTACGCCCGATGCCGCGAGCAGCGCAAGGCCGGTGGCCACGCGCGCAAGACGACGCTGCGTGTGACCTGTCGTATGGGCGAGAGTCGCCAGAGAAGTGGCGGACACTTCGCCGGCATCATGGGCATTGAGGGGGCGATCCACTGACATGAGACGTCCTTAGGATGTTGTTATCGACGACGGAGAAACGGGTACGTATACCGATAGCAGGTAACAGATACGAAGCAAAACCGGATCGCGCATGAGTGAATGCAACGGGACATGCCAGCACTCGTCCGGGCGCGAGCCTTTCAGGGAATCGGGTGATGCACGGTGACGAGCTTGGTGCCGTCCGGAAAGGTGGCCTCGACCTGAATGTCCGGAATCATTTCCGGCACGCCGTCCATGACGTCGTCGCGGGTGAGCAGCGTGGTGCCGTAGTGCATCAGGTCGGCAACGGTGCGTCCATCGCGCGCGGCTTCCATGAGGGCGGCGCTGATGAAGGCCACGGCCTCCGGGTAGTTGAGCTTCAGGCCGCGGGCACGCCGGCGTTCGGCGAGCAGGGCGGCGGTAAAGATGAGCAGCTTGTCTTTTTCGCGCGGTGTGAGCTTCATCGTGACGAAGAAATTTCAATGCGAAGGGTTCATGGGGACGGCGCCGTTGCCGCCCATCATAGGCGCGCGCTCACGAGCGCGCCACTGGGTTTTGCGGGCGCCTCGTCGCGCACCAAAATTGTGCGGGGCGCGGCGGTGGCAGACGCCGTCAGACGCCACCAGACGCCATGCCCCCGGCGTTGTCATTGGCAGATGAACCGCTGCAATTCCGGCGTGGACGGCTGTGTGAAAAGCTGTTCCGGCTCGCCCGCTTCCCAGATCTTGCCCTGATGCATGAACACCACACGATCCGACACGTGACGGGCGAAGCGCATCTCGTGCGTGACGAGAATCAGCGTCATGCCCTCGGCGGCGAGGTCTTCGAGCACCTTGAGCACTTCGGCGACCAGTTCGGGATCGAGCGCCGAGGTGATTTCGTCGCACAGCAGCACGGCCGGGCTCATCGCGAGCGAGCGGGCAATTGCCACGCGCTGCTGCTGACCGCCCGAGAGCTGCGACGGGTAGCTGTCGAACTTGTCGGCCAGTCCCACTTTGGCGAGCATGCGGCGGGCGACTTCGCGCGCCTCGGCGCCCGAGGTCTTCTTCACGACCCTTTGCGCGAGCATCACGTTTTCGCCGGCCGACAGATGCGGAAACAGGTTGTACTGCTGGAACACCATGCCGACCTTCAGACGCAGGGCGCGCAGATCGGTGTCGCGTGCGCCCACGTGCACCCCGTCAACGGCCACGCTGCCCGCGTCGAACCGCTCGAGGCCATTGAGCGTGCGCAGCAACGTGCTCTTGCCCGAGCCGCTCTTGCCGATGATCGACACCACCTGACCGCGCTCGACGTCCATGTCGATGCCCTTGAGCACCGGGTTCTCGCCGAAGCGCTTTTGCATGCCCCTGACTTCAATTAGCGACATGGAGTTTCCTTTCAAGATGACGCGCCCACAGCGACAGCGGATAGCAGGCAGCAAAGTAAAGCAGGGCGACGAGTCCGTACACGGTGAACGGCTGGAACGTCGCGTTGGTCAGCATGGTGCCGGTCTTGGTCAGTTCGTCGAAGCCGATGATCGACGCGAGCGCCGTGCTCTTGACCACCTGCACCGAGAAGCCGACCGTCGGCGCGATGGCGATGCGCAACGCCTGCGGCAGGATGACGTGACGCAGTTGCTCGCCGTAGCGCATGGCGAGGCTCGACGACGCCTCCCATTGCCCGTGCGGAATGGCATCGACGCAGCCGCGCCAGATTTCCGTCAGATAGGCGCTCGTGTAGAGCGTGAGGCACACGGCGGCGGCCACCCACGGCGAGACGTCCAGACCGAGCAGCGGCAAGCCGAAGAACACCAGAAACAACTGCATGAGCAGCGGCGTGCCCTGAAAGACTTCGATGTACAGCGCCACGGCATTCGCTGCCCATTGCACGCGTCCCACGCGCACCACGAGCAGCATGAGCGCAACCAGCCCGCCGAACACGAAGGCAATGGCCGAGAGTGCGAGCGTCCAGCGTCCGGCCAGCAACAGGCCGTACAGCATGTCCCAGGTCGAGAATTCGGTCATCGCGCACCTCCCCTGACCTTGACCGTGCCGCGAAAGAGACGGCGCGCGCAGCGCATCAACACGCGGCGCAGCGCAATTGCGAGCACGAGGTACACAGCGGTCACGATCAGATAGCTCTCGAACGCCCGGAACGTACGCGACTGCACGAAGTTGGCGGCATACGACAGATCGGGCACGGAGATTTGCGAGACGACGGCCGATCCGAGCATCACGATCACGATCTGGCTGGCGAGCGCCGGGAACACCTTGGCGAACGCTTGCGGCAGGATCACGTGACGCAGGATCTGAGCGCGCGTCATGGCGAGCGACATCCCGGCCTCGGACAATCCCTGCGGCACGGCGCGCATGCCCGCACGAATGATCTCGGTGGCATACGCGCCGAGGTTCACGCTCATGGCGAGGACGGCGGCGGTGATTTCGTCGATATGAATGCCGAGGCTCGGCAGCCCGAAGAAGATGAAGAAGAGCTGCACGATGAACGGCGTGTTGCGGATCAGTTCGACGTACAGGCCGGTGATGGCCTTGAGCCACATCGGACCTTCCTCGCGCGCCACGGCGCACAGCGCACCGACGACCACCCCGACGAGCGTGGACACGGCCGTGAGGGCAATCGTGAGTGCGGCGCCGCGCACAAAGAGCATCAGGTATTGCCGCAGATCGGCAAAGTCGAGGACGTAATGCATGTGAAGCCGGTGGTGAGTCTCTTGGCGAAACGGGCCGGAGGGCGTGGCGAAAAGTGTGACGAAAAGTGTGACGAAAGTCGCCCCGGGATCAGAGATCGGCCGGCAGCGGCATACCGAGCCACTTCTGCGAAATCTTGCCGAGCGAGCCGTCCTTCTTCGCTGCCGTGAGGATGTCGTTGACCTTGGCGAGCAGTCGCGGCTCGTTCTTGTTCAGGCCGACGAAGCAGGGCGAGTTCTTGATGAGGAACTTCGGCTCCGGCAGCTTGGGCGGGTGCTTGGCGACAATCGCGGCGGCGACCACGTTGCCTGTGGCCACCAGTTGCACCTGACCCGAGAGGAATGCCGAGATCGTGCCGTTGTTGTCTTCAAAGCGTTTGATCGTGACGTCGGCCGGCGCGATCTTCGAGAGTTCGAGGTCTTCCACCGCGCCGCGCGTCACGCCGATGGTCTTGCCCGAGAGGTCGGCGGGCTTGGACACGGCGAGGTCCTTCGGTCCGAACACTCCGTTGTAGAACGGCGCATAGGCTTCCGAGAAGTCGATGACCTTCTCGCGCTCGGCGTTCTTGCCGAGGCTGGAGATCACGAGGTCGGCCTTGTTCGTCGTGAGGTAGGGCACACGGTTGGCGCTCGTCACGGGCACCAGTTCGAGCTTCACCCCCATGCCTTTGGCGAGCAACGCGGCGGTGTCGATGTCGTAGCCGACCGGCTTCATGTCCGGACCGATCGAGCCGAACGGCGGGAAGTCTTGCGGCACGGCCACGCGCAGGGTGCCGCGCTTGACGATGTCGTCGAGGCCGTCGGCGTGCGCCGCGCGCGGCATCGCCACGGCGAAGGCGGCGATGGCGCTGGCGGCGAGCATCAACGTGGTGAAGGCGCGACGGGCACGGGCGCGCGCGCCGAGCGCGGCGGCAATGGCATCACGAGGGACAGCGGTACGGGTGAACGGCAGCATGACGGCAACCTCGGGTATCGGGGGAGAAGCATTCCGGCAACAGGAGTGTTCCGGCGGCCGAGTCATCTGGTCTGACCGGTCGATACAGTGAGAAAGCAGGAATCGTGCCCAGTATGGCCGTGGCAGGAAGGCCATCGTGCAGAGAGCGGCAGCGTTGGGCGCGAGTCGAATCGGTGAAGGGCCGAGTTTCGAGGGGGACGTTTCTTATTGGTGCAATTCACCGACGGGGAGGAGGGGGTGTTCCCCGTATTGGTGCATTTGGCGGTTCGTCGCGATCCGTGGCCGGCCCCGCCGGCGTCCGGCGGGATCGGCTAAGGCGTCATCGGGGGGGGCGGTTCGCGCCCGATATTTTGGGCGCTCCAGGTGCCGCTTTCGTTGCGTTTGACGGTAAGGGAGGCGATCCGTCCGTCGGGCGCCAGCACGCAGTGACGGCCGGCGACGCCTCTCGGGACAACCCGAAGCGTGAATGCCCCGGCTCGCACGAACGCATTACCGTGCTCGTCGAAGCGTATCCCGTCGACGTTGGGTTGGGGTAATCCTTCCGGTTCTTCCACCGCAAAATGTTCCAACGGCGAGACCGGTTTTGACGTATCCCAACTGTGATCGGAACCCGATCTGACATCGCACGCCCGGATGTGATGGGCCGCGAACGGGACGTGAGCTTCGATGCCCGGCGCAAGGTCGCCGGACGATGTGTGCTGGCGCTCGTGCAGATCGAGAATCGCTGCCGATCTCGGATCGTGCTCGACCAGAACGTCAGTGAAAACGCCCGGGCCGCACAAACGGTGTATCTCGTAGTAAGGCATTGACCCTTCAAAGGAGTACGACGGCTTGTAATCCCCCTGCTCCAATCGGACATGGCGCCGGTAATTGGCGCCGCTGCGATCGATGACCTCAAGTAACAACGCGTTGCCTGCGTGCGCAGCAAACGGGCAACTGGGGAAGAACTTGCCGCCACCGTGATGCTTTGCCAGGTCGTAGGGCATCTGATGCAGAACCTCATCGGGCGCAGCATTGAGCCGTTGGAAATCGATCGGCGTAAGGACTTCGTCGTCCGCGTCGAAGTACACGCCGCCATGGCGATAGACGGCGGGGTAGCGCAGGGCGTCCGAGGCTATCGCAAATCGTCCTGTGGCCATGCAGCGCTCGTACAAGGCGTAGGCGTCGCCGTGCGCTTTCGAAAATTCCGCGCCAAACGCGCTGTTTCTGGGGCGTATGAGCGTCACGTTCGGACATTGGCGCAACAGGCATCCGGCATCGAAGCCGCTGCGCGTGGCGAGGGCTTCAAGCCCGATATCCTTCTCGGCGCTGTCGATATAGATATGCAGTGTCGCGCCCGGATTCAATCGGGCGGTGTGCAGCATATTGTTGTAGTTGGCAGTGCTGATCCGGTTCGCGCCGACCCAGATGTAACTGATGACGTTCGGTACCGGCTGGCGCAATGCTTCGTCGAGTCTTAAGACCCTGGCGCCCGGGGTGGCGGGGGGCGGGCCGAGGTCCGGCGGGCGCCCCCAGTCAATGAGATTGTCGCCATGCGCCTCAGGGATGTCGCCGTCCAGGGGTAACGCGCCGGCAAGCCCGCATGGGATCGGTGTGACGGGCTGAGGGAGCGCGCTGTGGTGTGGGCCGGTCGTCGTCATGCCGATGACGCTTTGCGCGCGGGGTATCTGCCGGGTCTCGCAGAAGTCTTGTGCGAAGGCGACCGAGCGGCCGCCACGAGCGCCGGTAGTGGCCGTAAGCGGCGACAGATCGAGCGGGGAAAAATCAAGCGGGGATGGATAGGCGCTGGGGCTGACGCCGCCAGACGACGTGCTGCAACTGGAAGATCTCACGAGAAACTCCACGGGTCGGAACGATACGATGCGCGCGCCCGGAACTGGCGTGCGTGCATCGATTCTTCCCGAGTGCTGCGCAAGTGGAGGCGATCGTGCGACGCTTTGGGAGGCGTCCTTGGGCATGGCGCAACGATACCGTCTTATGGGGATCGCATTCGATGTGCGCGAGCGATGTCTCGCCCAGTCGCATCCAGTCGCACCCAGTCGCACTACGTTGTGCTCACGTCGCCCACAGGCGCAACGGCTCGGCGGCCACGCCGTGCACCAGCGGACGCAGCGCGAGCCAATGGGAGATCAGCAACTGACGCACCGTCTCCATGTCGTGACCGAGCACACGCAACACCAGCACGTTGCCGGGCAGGCACGTGATGCCGGCGCGCAGGGTGTCGTTGAACGGCAGACCTTCGGCGAGCGACTCGGCCAGCTCCCGCGTGCACGCGGCACCGACGGCCCACAACGCCGCGAAGACCGGAAATCCGGCGAGGCCGGTGGTGCCGGTACGTTGCGCGTCGTCGGCGCCGAGCACGGCTTGTTCCGCCCATAGCAGACGGTCGTTCGCGTCGCGCAGCTCGAAGTTCGACCGCCAGCGGCCTTGCGTCCACTGCTCACCGGCGGCCTGACGGCCGAGCAATGTGGCGTCCCAGCCGATGACGGTTGCGCCTTCGCCCAGCCGCACGGTGATGCGTTGGCGAGCATCGGCCTGTTCGAACACGATGTTCTCGAGCGGCAGCCAGTCGAGCTTCGCGCCGTCGTGCACGGTGAGGGTGATGTCCTGCGTGCCGAGGCGGCCTTGCGACTTGTACCACTTGGTCGCACCGGGCGTGGTCAACACGGCGTGCGCGTTCTCACCGACGTCGACGTCGATGGACAGCGTGTCGCCGCCCGCAATCCCGCCGGGCGGATGCACGATGACGGCATGGCAAATGTCCGGGCCTTCCGGATGAAGCGACTTCTGGACGACGAGCGGGCCGTGATGACGCCGCGTGGCGAGGACAGTACGGGCCGCTTGTCGCGCAAAGCCCAGCGTCAACCCGGCGTGCCAGCCGGAGGAGGAAGCGTGCAGGGAATTCATGAAAAGAGATCGGCTGTGGATGCCGCGAATCTAGCACGCGGCGAGCGTGGGCGGCGTCGGAACGTACCCCGTGCGGCTTTACACGGCGACCATGTGCCGCACGCCGTCTGCATCCATGTCCTTGCCCAGTCCGCTCGCGACGATGGCGCCGCGACTCATCACGCGATAGTGATCCGCGAGCTCGCGCGCGAAGTCGTAGTACTGCTCGACGAGCAGCACCGTCATGCCGCGCTCATCGACCAGACGCCGCAGCGTGGCCCCGATGTCCTTGATGATCGAGGGCTGAATGCCTTCTGTCGGCTCGTCGAGAATCAGCAGTTGCGGGTCGCTCATGAGGGCGCGGCCGATGGCGAGTTGCTGCTGCTGTCCGCCGGACAGATCGCCGCCGCGACGCTGCTTCATGTCGCGCAACACGGGGAACAACTCGTAGATGTGTTCGGGGACACCGCGTTTGGCCTCGCGTGCGGGGCGGCTCGCCGCACCGATCAGCAGATTCTCTTCGACGGTGAGCCGGGGGAAGATCTCGCGGCCTTGCGGCACATAGGCGAGTCCGCTTGCCACGCGTGCATACGAGGGTGTGGCGGTGAGCGTCTTGCCACGCCATGCGATGCTGCCGGACTTCACGGGAATCACCCCCATGAGGCACTTGAGCAGGGTGGTCTTGCCAACGCCGTTGCGCCCGAGCAGCACGGTGAGTTGTGCGTCGGGCACGGTGAACTCCACATTGCGCAGGATGTGACTGCCGCTGTAGTACTGATTGAGTGCGTGAATTTCCAGCATGGTCAGCGTCCCAGATACGATTCGATCACGCGTTCGTCGCGCTGCACCACGTCGAGCGTGCCTTCGGCAAGCACCCGGCCTTCGGCCATGACGGTAACGATCCCGGTCTCGCCCGCGAGCGCGGCCACGAACGCCATGTCGTGCTCGACCACCATCATCGAACAATGCCCGCGCAGGCGATTGAGCAACTCGGCAAGCTGCGCCGTCTCTTCGTCGGTCATGCCGGCGGCAGGTTCGTCGAGCAGCAGGAGTTGCGGCTGCTGCATGAGCAACATGCCGATCTCGAGTCGTTGCTTCTGACCATGTGACAACTGTCCGGCGCGCACGTGTGCCTGGTGCTCCAGATGCGTGAGCGCGAGCACCTCCTCGATGCGATGACGGATGTCGGGTGTGAGCATCGCCCAAAGTGAGCGGAACCAGCGTTTGTCACCCGAGCAGGCGAGTTCGAGGTTTTCCCACACGCTGTGATGCTCGAACACCGTCGGCTTCTGGAACTTGCGGCCGACGCCCGCCTGCGCGATGGCAGGCTCGTCCAGTCGCGTGAGGTCGAGCGTCTGGCCGAGAAAAGCGCGTCCGGCATCGGGGCGGGTCTTGCCCGTGATGACGTCCATCATCGTGGTCTTGCCGGCACCGTTCGGGCCGATGATGCAGCGCAGCTCATCGGTATGGATCGAAAGCGACAGGTCGTTGAGCGCGCGAAAGCCGTCGAACGATACCGAGATGTTCTCGACATACAGAATGAGACCGTGCGACGTGTCGATCTCTCCGGGCACGACAAGGTGCGACATGCCGGTGGTGTCACCGCTGACGTTGACGCTCACGGAGGCGTCGGGCGCGTCTGCCAACTGCCAGCTGATGTCGGCCATGTAATTGTTCATGCGCGATCTCCGGTAGCGGGGTGCGGCGCCTCGCCTTCGGCCGCGGCCGGCGCGTGGCGGGCACGCTTGCGCGAGAGTTGCGCCACGAGCCCCATCACGCCTTGCGGGAGCAGCAGCGGCACGAGCACGAACATCGCGCCGAGGAAGAACAGCCAGTACTCGGCAAAGTGCGCGGTGAAGAAGCTCTTCGCGCCATTGACGAGGAACGCCCCGGCAATCGCGCCGACGAGCGAGCCGCGCCCGCCGATGGCGACCCAGATGGCCATCTCGATGGAGTTGACCGGCGCCATCTCGCTCGGGTTGATGATGCCGACCTGCGGCACGTAGAGCGCGCCCGCAACGCCGCACAGCATGGCGGACAACGTCCACACGAACAGCTTGTAGCTCAGCGGCCGGTAGCCGAGGAACATGGCACGCGACTCGCCGTCGCGAATGGCGGTGACTACGCGGCCGAACTTCGACACGACCAGTGCACGGCACAGCAGGAACGCGCCGACCAGCACCGCGAACGTCACGAGAAACAGCACCGTGCG
The DNA here is from genome assembly GCF_016428915.1 of Pandoraea sp. ASV26. Classification (GTDB taxonomy): domain Bacteria; phylum Pseudomonadota; class Gammaproteobacteria; order Burkholderiales; family Burkholderiaceae; genus Pandoraea. Next base: position 4,880 of record NZ_JAELTP010000103.1, on the reverse strand, counting down.
CGTGCTTGCCGAGGTGATCGAGTAGCCGAGAATGCGCTTGAAGTCGGTGAAGCCGTTGTTGCCGCCGAAGCCTGTCTCATTGCGATAGAAGAGCAGCATGGCGGCGAACGTGAGCGCCTGCGTGATGATCGACAGATACACGCCCTTCACGCGCGAGCGGAAGGCCAGATAGCCGAAGATCCATGCGACGACACCGGGCAGCGCCACCACGAGGAACATCGCCCAGGCGAAGTGTTCGGTGCCGGTCCAGTACCAGGGCAGCGACTTCCAGTCGAGAAACACCATGAAGTCGGGCAGGTCGCTGTGATACACGCCGTCGCGCCCGATGCCGCGCATCAGGTACATGCCCATCGCATAACCGCCCAGCGCGAAGAACAGACCGTGGCCGAGGCTGAGAATGCCGCAGTAGCCCCAGACCAGATCGAGCGCGAGCGCCGCAATGGCGTAGCACATGATCTTGCCGACGAGCGTCATGGCGTAGGCCGACAGATGCAGCGGATGCGTGGCCGGCAGCACCAGCGCACACACCGGCACCAGAATCGCCACGGCGATCACGAACGCGAGCAGCAAGGGCGCGACGTGCTTCGGCAGCAGACGGGCGCGCTCGGGGACATCGAGCGGGATCGGCGGCGTGATCCCTTCGGGTAAAAAGTTCGGCGTCTGCATTCACGCCTCCGCGCTGCGCCCTTTGAGCGCAAAGATGCCCTGCGGGCGTTTCTGGATGAACAGCACGATCAGGATCAGCACGGCGATCTTGGCGAGCACCGCGCCCCATATCGGTTCGAGCAGCTTGTTGGCGATGCCCAGACCGAATGCGCCGACGATCGTGCCGGCGAGCTGTCCCACGCCGCCCAGCACCACGGCCATGAACGAGTCGATGATGTAGCTCTGCCCCAGATCCGGACCGACATTGCCGATCTGCGAGAGCGCGCAGCCGCCCAGTCCGGCAATGCCTGCACCGAACGCGAATGCGTAGCTGTCCACGCGCCCCGTCTTCACGCCGACGCACGCGGCCATCGACCGGTTCTGCGTCACGGCCCGAATGAACAGGCCGAGGCGCGTGAGATTGAGCACCGACCACGTGAGCGCCACGACGACCAGCGCAAATACCAGAATCACGATGCGGTTGTAGGGCAGCATCAGATTGGGCAGCACCGCGATGCCGCCGCTCATCCACGAGGGGTTGGTCACTTCGACGTTCTGCGCGCCGAAGAGCGTGCGCACCCCCTGAATCAGCAGCAGGCTGATACCGAAGGTCGTGAGCAGGGTTTCGAGCGGACGTCCGTACAGATGCTTGATGACGGTGCGCTCCAGCACGAGGCCGACGGCGGCCGCCACGAGAAACGCGGCAGGCACGGCGGCGGCGAGATAGAAGTCGAACGCGCCCGGCAGGAAGCGCTGGAAGAGCGTCTGCACGACATACGTGGCATACGCGCCGATCATCAGGAACTCGCCGTGCGCCATATTGATGACGCCGATCAGGCCGTACGTGATGGCCAGCCCCAACGCGGCGAGCAGCAGCACGCTGCCCAGCGACAGGCCGGCGAACACCGTGCCGAAGAACTCGCTGCGGCGTTGTGCGGCGGCCAGTTGCGTGAGCGCGATGTCGGCGGCGCTGCGCACATTGGCGTCGGGCTCGGCGTAGCTGCCGTCGGCTTGCTTCGCGATGATGGGCAGGAGCAGATCGCGCATCTGCGGATCGCCCGCCGTGGCGATCAGGTCGATGGCTTCACGGCGCTTCGCGGGATCGGCGTCGTGCAATGCGGCTTGCGCCCAGAGTTGATCGAGGCGCTTGCTCAGCGCCGGATCGGTTTCTTTGTGACGCGCCTGCTCGATGATGGTCTTGAACGCGGGCGACGGGTTTTGCAGCATCGTGTCGATGGCTTTCGCGCGGGCGTCGTGATCCGGCGAGAGCAGGGCGCCGGCAGCAGAGGCCGTGGCGACCTTGGCGCGCAGCACGTTGTTGAGCGTGAGCGAGCCGGCGTCGTCGGCCTTGACCGGTGCGCCCGTGATCGGATCGACATACTTGTCGCCGTTCTGAATGGCGAGGCGATCGCCCACGGTCACGGCCGTATCGTCGGCCAATGCCTTGAGGAGCGCGGCGGCCTGCGGTGAGCCGTCGGCCGCGAGGTGATCGATGGCTTGTGCCTTGGCGTCGAAGTCGTCGCCGGCGAGCGCGGTGAGGTCGGCGTCGGTGACGGCGGCCCGGGCCGTGGAAGGGGTTGTCAGTGCGGCGCCCAGTGACATCAGGACAAGGGCGGCAGCGGTCCAGCGTCTTATCGTTATCATCAAAACCTCTGCGTGCGCCGGAGACCGTCCACGCGGCTCCGGCGCAAGGAATGGAAGGAAGGTCAGACTTTGTCGGGCTTGCCTTCATTGCCTGCGATGTACGGGCTCCACGGCTGCGCGCGCACCGTCGTCTTGGTCTTCCACACGACGTTGAACTGACCGTCCGGGCGGATCTCGCCGATCATCACCGGCTTGTGCAGGTGGTGGTTGGCGTCCATGACCATGTCGAAGCCGTCCGGCGACTTGAAGGACTGACCGATCATCGCGGTGCGCACCTTGTCGACGTCGACGCTGCCCGCCTTTTCAACGGCCTGCTTCCACATGTGCATGCCGACAAACGTGGCTTCCATCGGATCGTTCGTCACGCGCTTGTCACCGCCCGACAGACCCTTGGCCTTGACGTAGGTGAACCACTCTTTCTTGAACGCGTCGTTGGTCGGGTTCTTCACCGACATGAAGTAGTTCCAGGCGGCGAGGTGTCCCACGAGCGGCTTCGTATCGATGCCGCGCAGCTCCTCTTCGCCCACGGAGAACGCCACGACCGGTACGTCGGTGGCCTTCAGGCCCTGGTTGCCCAGTTCCTTGTAGAAGGGCACGTTCGAGTCGCCGTTGATGGTGGAGATGACCGTGGTCTTGCCGCCTTGCGCGAACTGCTTGATGTTGGCGACGATGGTCTGGTAATCGCTGTGACCGAACGGCGTGTAGACCTCTTGAATGTCCTTGTCGGCCACGCCCTTCGAGTGCAGGAAGGCGCGCAGGATCTTGTTGGTCGTACGGGGATAGACGTAGTCGGTGCCGAGCAGGAAGAAGCGCTTGGCGCCGCCCCCTTCCTTGCTCATCACGTATTCCACGGCAGGGATCGCCTGCTGGTTCGGCGCGGCGCCCGTGTAGAAGACGTTCTTCGACATCTCTTCGCCTTCGTACTGCACCGGGTAATAGAGCAGGCCGTTGAGTTCTTCGAAAACGGGCAGGACCGACTTGCGCGACACCGACGTCCAGCAACCGAACACGGCGGCGACTTTGTCCGTGGTGAGCAGTTGGCGGGCTTTTTCCGCGAAGAGCGGCCAGTTCGAGGCCGGGTCGACCACGACGGCTTCGATCGGACGGCCCATCACGCCACCCTTGGCGTTGATGTCGGCGATGGTCATCAGCGCGACATCCTTGAGCGACGTCTCCGAGATGGCCATCGTGCCCGAGAGGGAATGCAGGATGCCGACCTTGATGGGCTGCTTGCTCTGCGCGAACAAGTTGGGCGCCATGCCGGTAAGCGATGCGGCGCCCGAGAGGGCCGCCATCTGGAGTAGCGTGCGTCGTTTCATGGTACGTCTTCCCCTTTCCTGGTTAGACCGGCGGATCCGGTACAGGGGGACTTACGCAAGGGTCGTGCCAGCGGCGCGAGGGCGACCGGCCCGGTACCTCCGACGCGACCGGCGCCCGCGCATGCAAGGCGCGCCGACTGGTGTACAAGTCGAGACGCCATCTGGTGTACAAGGCGGCGATGTGCGTCGACCTTGCGCATTGACCTGGCGAAATCGCGGCATCGAAACCCCGCTCGGGTATCCGCCTTTCGGCTGACGGACGAACGGCTGGCGAAGCAGGTTGGTGCGGCGACGCGCGGAGTTGGTGCGCACCGAGTTGGCGCGATGGCGCGGGTGAAGGTGGCCGAAGGGGCGAGGGGGGAGCGGGCGAGGGGGGGCGACGGCGCGGCGGCGGGCGCATTCGGGATGACATCACCGCGTGGCATTTTTTGATGCATGATTGGCATTCGTGCCAAACCGGCCGACGGCAAGATCAGGACTCCCGACGACTCCCCGACTTGTTCGACATCACACTCATGACCGATACCATTGCCGGGCGCACCGCGCCCCCCTCCGACCCCGGGCACGCCGAGCCGCAGCGGCGCCGCATGGGCCGCCGCTACGCCGCCGTGCTGGCGGCGTGTCAGGCGTTGTACACCGCGGCGTTGTCCGTCGACCTGACGTTGACGGGGCTGGTCGGCTACATGCTGGCGTCCGACAAGGGCTATGCAACGCTGCCGTTCTCGCTGATTACCGTGGCGTCGGCCATCACGACGATCTTCGCGTCGATGCTGATCCAGCGTTTCGGCCAGCGTCTGGGCTTTGCCCTGGGGGCGCTGTTCGGCACGGTGGGCGGACTGGTTTCGGTGGTGGCGATCTACGAGCGTCACTTCGCGATGTTCTGCGCGGGCACGGCGTGTGTGGGGGTATTTCAGGCATTTGCGCGTTACTACCGGCTGGCGGCCGCGGACGTCGTGCCTGTCGAAGACAAACCGCGCGCGATCTCCATCGTGCTCACGGGCGGCGTGCTGGCGGCGGTGATCGGCCCGGCGCTGGCCGCAGGCAGCAAGGACTGGCTCGCGCCCGTGACGTTCGCGGGATCGTACCTGGTCGTCGCGCTGCTCTCCGGTATTTCGCTGCTGTTGCTCGTGGGCTTCCTGCGCAATTTGCCGGTGCATTCGGCGAGCAGCACGACGGGCGACGCCGCAGCATTGCCCGCACGCTCGCTGGGCGAGATCATGCGTCAGCCGATCTATATGGCGGCATTGGCCAACAACCTGATCGGCTTCATGG
>NZ_JAELTP010000980.1 GCF_016428915.1 Pandoraea sp. ASV26 | reverse complement strand
ACTACAGTTGGTGTTTGTCGCAGCGGCTATCTACTAATAATGTACATGAGCAACGCTACTCGTAATCGCCGTTGGTAAGTTAGTGGGTCTCCTATGAAGAATTATTTAGCGCCCTTGTAACACTCGCGCACCGCAGTTCAGCAACCCTAAAAATATCTTCAAGCGCGCTATAATGTCACTACATCCCACTCCAGACGAACTAATAGACAAAAAAAGGAGCCTAGAATATTGGGAGAGCACCGATGGAGTTGTAAATGGTATGCTCGGCGGCATTCCGGGCATTGGTGGCTTCGGCTCAGTGACAAGAGTCGACTTGCAAGGATCACGGACATTTCTGGCTAGGCTAGGCATTGGGACAAAAAACGGCCGATATAGTATAT
>NZ_JAELTP010000979.1 GCF_016428915.1 Pandoraea sp. ASV26 | reverse complement strand
GCCTAATACCCCTTGAGGCAACACTTCAGCTATGACGCACCTTTGCCGTATATTTCGTTTAAATACTTCGTATTCCCATTGACTACTTTATGCTTTACTCTCTTTTTGAAACTTGTATATAAATCATTGCTATCATTTGCTGCAATACATCTTTGCAACACAGCTTCATACTTAGCACCAACAACAGCAAAATGAAGTCAACCACACGCACAGCCCTCTCCCTCCTCACCATCCTCACCACCGCAGAAAATGTCCAAACAGCACACCTTAAATTCCGCGGCATAGACGGCCACACAACCTACGACCTAGCCATCCAAGCCAATGGTCACCCAGTCAAAACCAGTACTCTCCCCGCCTTATCCTCCCCCACCCTTCTTCAC
>NZ_JAELTP010000978.1 GCF_016428915.1 Pandoraea sp. ASV26 | reverse complement strand
CCTTCCTTGTCGACAGCAAGAGAGACTGTGTTTCCGTGTTCATCAACCACTAGGGGCACATCCTCGGCTTCTTCGCTGCTGGAGCGCATTTTACCAGGTCGTCTCTGGGCAGCTATGATGGGATCTGGGCCATGGGAACCCTTGGCTTGAGCTTGGAGAGCAGCTAAGAATGGCGGCAAGGAGCTGTTGTATGAGAGATTCTTGGAGTTTACTTTTTGAGACATTGTTATTGGCTTCGTCTCATTATGAAATGCAACGAGGCTTATTTTGAAGAAATCGGTGAGTGGATTTTGCCCAAATACTGCAATGGCTCATGTTACTGATATCTCGAATCATGGCGGAGCGTTCCTTAGATACCTTACTATCGCTACGTACTAACC
>NZ_JAELTP010000977.1 GCF_016428915.1 Pandoraea sp. ASV26 | reverse complement strand
GCTCCCATCTGTAAAAATGGCGTCTTTGTCTTGACAGTTTCCCGTCGCTTGAGGCACGGCCTCTGACCCGCTGCCAATGGCAACAATATCACTATCGCCGCAGTTGGCCGCCTGCGCAACATGGACTGCCTCGTTATCCCAATCAAAGACAAAATAGCCTGCCCTGAGAACCGAGTCTCCCAGAATCTGCTGGCTGGTGGTCATGACAACGCCGACGTAGCAAATGCGGTCGTCTCCGACATTCATAATGAAATCCTTGAACGGAACGCGAACAGTCTTGCTTCCGAAGCCGAAATCGACAGAGCCGCTCATACTTCGCATTGAGCACGGAACAAAAAAATACCCTTCGCCGTCATTCTGAGCACCAATAGCATCAAGAA
>NZ_JAELTP010000976.1 GCF_016428915.1 Pandoraea sp. ASV26 | reverse complement strand
CCCTTAAGAGATTCAAATTAATTTTTTATCAAAGTAGAATACTTTGTTTGTAAAAAGTCATGGCTTCGGTGGTTCAAAGCAAGGGCAACAAATGTCCAAAATTCCTCTTTATTCCAGTCTGAAGCTGCCTATGAAATCTCATCCGAAAATCCCAAAAATTCATTATTAAGCAAGATGTATCTTTCCAGGCTCCTTTTAATACTTGTCGTTAGTCGTAATTCCTAGTAGTAGTTGTTGGATTCGCAAATTCCCGTTTCCATCCTCGGCGTTCACGTCGTGATGCTGTTTTCTGCGCAATTCCACGTGCGGGTTCAAGATTCCACGAGTGATGGTCTGTGGCGCCCTTTGACAACTTTTCCCTTCTTTGCCATATGGTCATC
>NZ_JAELTP010000975.1 GCF_016428915.1 Pandoraea sp. ASV26 | reverse complement strand
GAATATAACTTTGTTTCTAACCGCATTACTCATCCAATTCTGGGTAGTGACGCCAGATACCCTGGCTATATTCCGCTCGACGATCGCTAGCAAGATATTTCTTGATGTTTGGGCGCTCCTTGACGGCGTCATACAGCTTAAACACGCCGTCATATTTGCCAGACTTTTTCATCTTTGCCATTGCGTTGGGGAACGCAAATTGAGTTCCATCAATGCCCTAAAAAAAGAAAACGTGTTAGAATCATTTCAACAACACTATGCCACAAATTGTTTCACTCACTTGGAACAAGACAAGATCGACGTAGGAAAGCTCCCCGCCATACAACCACGGTCCATCACCGCTCTTCCCACCGTCAAGCACACGCTGAACATATGTCAGA
>NZ_JAELTP010000974.1 GCF_016428915.1 Pandoraea sp. ASV26 | reverse complement strand
AGGATGTACATACGAGATACACTGAATAAAACAGACCAATCGGAACTTTTACTAAGCTGCACGTCTTTAGGCGATCGCACATTCGTGGGCCAGACTATAGCGTGGAGGTTTTTATTCGTCGCCGCATCAAAGAACAAGGCTCGCGAAACCGGATCACTCAAATGAAGATCTAATTGGGCAGATCCCTTTGGTTAGGCTGAAAATTGTGTCTATTTTTGACTGCGAGACGAGCAAGGCTGTGCTGGCATATCTAAACGAGGCTACAACCAGCCATGTACAACTAAGCGCTGAGTAACGCCTGAAGCTGATTGAGGTCACGTCGCGGTACTTTTGACATTTTTTTTGTTCATTCTTTATGACGTTTGATCGTTACGTAAGGG
>NZ_JAELTP010000973.1 GCF_016428915.1 Pandoraea sp. ASV26 | reverse complement strand
CGGCGAGCCCGAGGGCAAGCTGATGGTAAGCAAACTCTCTCCTACGGCCTTATAAAATCAAAACTTGAATCTAACGCCAATGTGCTCTGCAGACCGCCATCAACGAAGACTTTGGCTCCTTTGACAACCTCAAGAAGCAGACCAACACCCTGCTCGCCGGCATCCAGGGCTCCGGCTGGGCCTGGCTCGTCAAGGACAAGACCTCGGGCACTCTCAGCGTCGTCACACGCCCCAACCAGGACCCAATCACCGGCAACGTCGAGCCTCTGATGGGCATTGACGCCTGGGAGCACGCCTACTACCTGCAGTACCAGAACCGCAAGGCTGAGTACTTTAGCGCCATCTGGGACGTCATCAACTGGGGCACTGTTGCCAAGCGA
>NZ_JAELTP010000972.1 GCF_016428915.1 Pandoraea sp. ASV26 | reverse complement strand
GGTTGCGTCCGAGTCCACCAAGCAGCAACTTCTCGGCATTCGCAGGCAGGCCCAGATACGTAGGCGGCTCACGTTCAGGTAGGTTGTGCACCCATCCAACAAAGTCTTGGAAGTTTGTGCCAGACGGCACCACAAGGCCTCCATCGGGACCATCCACCAGTTTATGGTCCACGTCATATGCTGCTGGCGTCAAAAACGATTTAACTAGCTGCCGTAGCAAGTCAAAGTCGCCCTCATCGTCCACCTTGCCACCATATGTCTCAGTAACAAGATAGCAGATCATATTCCAAGGCAGGTTCTGCGGTGCAATGTTGGTTCGGTTACCAGCCACAGAATCAACCCAAGTGTCAATGATAAAGGCCGAGCATTCGTACTAGATA
>NZ_JAELTP010000102.1 GCF_016428915.1 Pandoraea sp. ASV26 | reverse complement strand
CTGCACGCGCTCACGCCAATACGTCCAGCCAGCGAGCACAACGATGACGACACCGCCCAGATAAAGCAGGAAACACAACGCGACGTCTTTCGCATGCTCGCGAGTGAGCGCCTCCCAGCCGTCGACCGGCTCCACGGCGTAGACGATAAGATCGTTGCTCGAACTCGGGCGCGACGTGATGATGAAGGGTTTGCGCAACTCGTCGAACTCCGACATCTGCTCGAGCAGTTCCTGCGGCACCCAGGCATTCGAGCGACCGGGTGCGCGCCTGAACTGCGCAATCGGCATGCGCGCGAAGTCGTCGCGCTGATATAAGGCCAGACGCTCGGCTTCGGACAGCGAGCCGACCTTGCCGTCCAGCATGAAACGATTCTCGAAGCGGGGGTCGTTGGCCATGATGACCACGCCATTGCCGTCGGTGACGAATGACTCGCCGCTGCCCACCCAGTGGCGCAAACGCGTGAGTCCGATCTTGGTCATCACCACACCGATCAGTACACCATCGCGATACACAGGGGCGCTGAAATACAGGCCGGGCGCCTGAGGCTCCCAGCCCGCGGCATAGCTCTCGAAACGCGTGCCCAGCAGCGCATTGGTGACGTAAGGCATGTCGGCTACGGACTGCCCGACGGGAGACGGTGTGTCGCGGAAATTGCTGGCGGCCACGCACACGCCGCGCGCGTCGATCACCCACACCCGTTCAACGCCGAAGTATCCCTGAGCCCCGAGTAGAAATTCGTTGGCACGATCCACGACCTCGGCCGACGCGACCCCGCCCCCCGCCGGTCTGAGCGCATCGCGCAGCAGATCCACTTCGGCCAACGTGGAGGGGATGGCCCGCACCATCGCCAAATCCATGTTGATCGCGTGAATCATGCCGTCGGCAACGCGCTCGGCGACCGTCTGCCCGGCGTCGACACTCTGTGCAAGCTTGTCGCCGACCAGCGACGTGGCCGTCCTGTCCGCCGCCACCCAGCAGGCGACCAGCACGCCGACCGAGACGCAGGCGGCATAAAGCCAATGCCTTATCCTCATCCGAAAATCAAACGCTCGTTCTAATATTTTTCACTTCTTACGTTGGCAAAGCGTCCGCCTTTTCGAGTCGCGTTTCTGTCTTTTCCCCGGACAGAAGCTCTGGTCGCGACCGGCATCCATCATGCCGGCGAATTCCCGCCAATTCTGGTCTGCGCGTCAAACTCTTTTCCTCGTTCCAGACCCCCGGCTTGTCGCGCCCCGCGCCTTCGGATCCTGACTACCCTGCATTGTCCACCCCGACAATTGCAAGCTGTTGACAACCTGCCGCCCTTGCCGTCGACCACTGCCGGCGGCTCGCAGCCATCCACCCCTATCGATCGATATCATCGCGAAAACGAGATAATTCTATAGTACTCCGACGATGAATCCGTACGAAAAACCGTCAGACGATCGATTTATTACGAATGGCTATTTAATTTATTAATTAGCCGACTAATCCCTTTTCATTGGTACCCGTTTTATCGACAAATACCGAAACGCTCGATTACCGAATCGAGCACTTCGATTTCTACGGGTCGGGAAAACAAATAGCCTTGCGCGCAAAGCGGCACAAAATGACGCAGCCAATCGAGTTGCCGTTCGTTTTCCACACCTTCGACGATCAGTTCGATGCCCAGCGAGCGCGCAATGTTGACGATGTTCGAAATCATGAGACACGACCGCGACGAATCGGGAATCGACTCGACGAACGATCGATCGACCTTGAGCGTGTCGACGGGAAAGCGCGTCAGATAGGACAACGACGAGTAGCCCGTGCCGAAGTCGTCGAGCGCAATGCGTACGCCAACTCGCTTGAACTGCGCGATCTTCATTTCCACGAGCGCCGGATTCTTGACCATCACCGACTCGGTGATTTCCAGTTCAAGACGATTGGGTTCGATCTCGTACTCCTTCACGAGACGCTCGACAAGCTCGCCAATGTCACCGCGCCAGAACTGCACCGACGAGACATTGACGGCCAGCCGCAGTGCCCCCATCGGCGTGCCTCGCCAGGCCTTCAACTGACGGCACGCCTGCGTCAGCGCGAACTCGCCGATCGCTACGATCTGCCCTGTCGTCTCGGCCAAGGGGATGAACTCGCCTGCGCTCAGCAAACCGCGCTCCGGATGACGCCAGCGAATCAATGCCTCCACGCCACGCACGCAATCGGATTCGAGCGCCACGATGGGCTGATAGGCGAGGAAGAACTCACCGTTGGCCAGCGCCTGCTCCATCTGGCGCTCCCACACGACAAGCTGATGCGCCTGATACGTCATCTGCTGCGTATAGACGCGCACCACGCTCTTGCCGGCCTCCTTCGCGGAGTACATGGCGAGATCCGCCTTCTTGATGAGATCCGCCTCGGTCTCGTCTGCCTTGGACCAAAACGTCACCCCGATACTGGCGTGCAGCGCGAACGACGTCCCGTCGGCCACCATGGGGGCCTTGAGGGTCGCCAGCAGCGTCTGGCCAAGCGGCTCGGCCTGCGCAGGCGCACCGTCACCCTGAAGCAGCACCATGAACTCGTCGCCGGCAAAGCGCGACAGCATGGCGCCCGGCGGCATGCGCGGTGCGAAGCGCTCGGCCACCTGACGGATGATCTCGTCGCCCTGCGCGTGGCCCAGCGTGTCGTTCACGCTCTTGAAGTTGTCGAGATCGATGTGCAGCAACGCGACTTTGCCGACCTGATCGGGATTCGCCAGCGCACGCCGCAGCGACTCCATCAAGGCATAGCGGTTGGGAAGTCCGGTGAGCGCGTCGTAGGAAATCAAACGCGTGAGTTGCTGGTCACGGCCGATGAGCCGCTGCATCAGATAGGCAATCAGCGCGAAGAATACGACGAGCGCGACCGACACGAAGGTCGCCATCGTCAGATACACGCGTTCCACGTGCCGGTACTCGGCCAGTTCCTCGTCCATCGACAGACCGACTTGAACCGCCAGCGGATAATCGCGCAAATGACGATACGCCACGATGCGCTCGACCCCGTCGATGGGATCGCGCTGAACACCGGAATTGCGTTGCTCGGCTGAGAACGGGGGCAACTCCCCGGTACTGGTGATCGCAACGCTCGCACCGGTGCTGCGCGCGAGTAACGCACCGTCGTCGGCAATCACGGCGATCTGGCCGTATTGGCCGAGCACGGCGTTCGTGTAGAAATCGTTGGTGAAGTAACTCGGCTCCTGCGACACGACGACCACACCCGCGAAGCTGCCATCGGGATGATTCAGCCGCCGGGTGAACTGGAGTACCCACTTGTGCGAGACACGGCCAAAGACCGGATGGCTGATGAACAGACCGTCGCTCGTGTCATCCAGGTGCACCCGGAAGTGCTCCCGGTCGGCAATGTTCACCCCGGCGGCGCCGGGCATCGTCGCTGCGATGACGTCGCCTTTGGCATCCGCCAGACTGACCAGCACCATGAAACGGTCCGTGACGATGCCGTCGTTCAGCGTGCGCGTCAAGTCGAAGTCGCCGCGACGGCGCTCGTACTCGTACTTCACGAAACGCGTGATCTGATCGACCTGACGGATGGCACGCAGCGTCTGCTGCTCGAGTGCGGAGGCCACGGTCGACGCCGACGCCGCCGTGTCGCGCAAGATGGCCTTGTGCTCGATGGAGACGCGCCAAAGCACCGCAGTCCAGACGAGGACCAGGATAAGGAAACCGAAAATCAGAATCGCGACGATTGAGCGATAGGACGTCGACCAACGCCAGCGTCGCGCTCCCGTCGTGCTCGGTTCCGCCATAGGTCGAGATCCTTTCAGCCTTCACGCCCCCGCGCGAAAAGGTCGGTGTTGGCCCGGTTGTCAATAGGATCCAGGGGGCGCCACTGACGGACGCCATGGTTTCAGGCAAGTGTAAGGCAATCGCAGCGCCCCCGGAAGTCGTTCGACGTCACCTCAATCGGGGGATGTATCGCGCTCATCATGCGAGGCGAGCACTACCCTGCCCGACAACGGGGCCATATCTCGGATTACGGACATTTCGGCCACCGCCGCATTAGGACAATCCCGAGGTATGCCACAACCTGCCGATTGCTGCGAGGCAACGGCTCACGTCGGCGCCCTCCCCACGCGGGGCGGCAATGACAGTGGAATCTCGGAAAAGGAGGGGAAAAGGAGCAGAAAGGGAGGACAAAGCGCCAACCATTGGCGCACTCGCACACTCAGGACTTGAGCAGATCCAGGAGGGCTTCGAGACGATGCCGCAGCTCAACGACGTCGAGTGCAGCCTCGGCTTCGGCGGCCGGTGTATGCCCGCTAACGTCTGCGGCAGCACCCGCCGATGAACGCACGCCACGCGGCGTGTCGGCTTCGAGGCGGTTACGCGCGCCATTGATGGTGAAGCCCTGCTCATAGAGCAATTCCCGGATACGCCGGATCAGCAGGACTTCATGGTGCTGGTAATACCGCCGGTTCCCGCGCCGCTTGACCGGGCGCAGTTGCGTGAACTCCTGCTCCCAATAGCGCAGTACGTGCGGCTTGACGCCACACAGTTCGCTCACTTCACCGATGGTGAAGTAACGCTTGGCGGGAATCGGCGGCAAGGCAACGTGATCCATCGCAGCGTTAGCGGAATCGGACGACGGTTAGATTGCGGACGAAAAACCAACGGCCGCCACAGAATGCGGCGGCCGGGATTTACTTGCTCACTGCGCCAGACTCGACGATCGACTTGAACTTCTGGCTGGCGTGGAAGGTGACAACGCGACGCGCGGCAATCGGAATCGCCTCGCCGGTCTTCGGATTCCGACCTGGACGTTGCGGCTTGTCGCGCAACTGAAAGTTACCGAAGCCGGAAAGCTTGACGCTGTCACCCGACTCAAGCGCGTCGCGGATCGATTCGAAAAACGCTTCGACCATGTCCTTCGCTTCGCGCTTGTTCAGACCGACGTGCTCGAACAATAACTCGGCCAGTTCGGCCTTGGTCAACGTCGGCGCCTCGGTCGAGACCTCGTTCACTTCGCTGCGTCCGAGCGCGATGCGCTGCGCCGCAAGCATGGCTTCAAATTCACCAGGATTCATTTCGTTCATACGTCCCACGCGATGGCGATGACAGTGCGATGACCTACTCGCAACCGGATCTTGTACTGAGCTTCAGGCGCGCAAACGCGCGCCGAACCCTTCTACCCGTTGTACCAGTGCGTTAATGGCGCCCTGGACCGTCTCGTCCTGCAACGTACCCGAGGGGTCTTGCAGAGTAACACGAAACGCCACGCTTTTGTCCTGCGCACCCAGCGAGCCCGACGCCGCGCCAGCCTTCGGCCGGAACTCGTCGAACAGGCGTACCGACTGCACCACGGCGCACGCCGGATCGTCGTGACGCGCGGCCAGCATGGCATCGAGCAACCCTTGCACGGGCTGCGCCTGATCCACCACCAGTGCGATATCGCGCGTGACCGGCGGGAACTTCGAGATGTCCTCGTAGCTCGGGACGTCGCGCAAGAAGAGTGCCTCTGCCTCGATCTCGAACAGCACCGGCGCTTGCGGCAGATCGTACTTCTGCTGCCAACGCGGATGCAGTTCTCCGATGAAACCGACACGCTTGCCGTCGACTTCAATGGCCGCGCTGCGTCCCGGATGCAACGCCGGGTGCTCGGCCTTCACGAAGCGCGCGGTCCGGGGAGACAACAACGCCTCAAGATCGCCCTTCACGTCGAAGAAGTCGACCTGACGCGCCGCGGCGCCCCACTGCTCTTCGAGCACCGGACCGTAGGCCAGCGCCGCGACGGTAAGCGGCTGACGGTAACCGCCAACGCTCAACTCGCCTGACGACACCGTGTTGTCGCGATGATAGGTACGGCCAATTTCGAACACACGCACGCGCGACGCCTTACGGTTCAGGTTGTAGCGCGTGGCTGCAATCAGGCTGCCGATAAGCGTCGAGCGCATCACCGCAAGGTGGCTGGCGATCGGATTGAGCAACTTGATGGGGTTGTCGTTACCGGCGAAGTCCGCTTCCCACTCGACATCGACGAAGCTGAAGCCGACCGTCTCGTGGTAATCGCGCGCGGCCACGGCGTGACGCACGGCGTGCTGCGAACGACGGCCTTCCTGCGTCGGGCGCATAGCGCTCGCGGCCACCGGCGGGTTGGCCGGAATGCGATCGAAACCGTAAATACGAGCGATCTCTTCGATCAGATCTTCTTCGATTTCGATGTCGAAGCGATACGACGGCGGCGTGACTTCGAACACGCCATCTTGCAAGGTGAACGGCAGGCCCAGACGCGTGAAGATAGCGCTCATCTCCTGCTCGGAGACCGGCACACCCAGAATCTTGACGGCGCGCGCAACACGCATCGTCACCGGCTTGCGCTCGGGCAACTTTGCGACCTGATCTTGCAGCGGGCCCGCCTGGCCGCCGCAGATGTCGAGCACCAGTTGCGTTGCACGCTCAAGCGCGCGCACGTTCCCGGCGAAATCGACACCCCGCTCGAAGCGGTGCGACGCATCGCTGCTGAAGTTGTACTTGCGCGCCCGGCCCTGAATCGCCTGCGGGAAGAAGAAGGCACCTTCGAGGAAGATGTTCTGCGTTTCCAGACCCGCCTTGGTCGAATCGCCGCCCATGATGCCCGCAAGGCCGATCGGGCCGCTGGCATCGGTAATGGCGAGCACGCTCTCGTCGAGCGTCACGGTCTGTTCGTTGAGCAACTTGAGCGTCTCGCCCGCGCGGCCGAAGCGCACGTCGATACCGCCTTGCAGACGATTCAGATCGTAGACATGCAGCGGCTGGCCCAGCTCGAGCATCACGTAGTTGGTGATGTCGACCAGCGCGGAAATGCTGCGCTGACCGGCACGCTCGAGGCGCTCCACCATCCAGCGCGGCGTCGGGGCCGCAGCGTTCACATTACGGATGATGCGGCCACCAAAGCGCCCGCAGCCGTCCGGCGAACTGATGCGCACCGGCAGCGTGTCGGCGATCGTCGCCGGCTGCGCGCCTTGCCCCGGCAGATCCTTGAGCGGTGCGCCGGTAATCGCGGCGACTTCGCGAGCGACGCCGAGCAGCGACAGGCAATCCGCCTTGTTCGGCGTGAGCTTGACGACAAATACCGTGTCGTCCAGATCGAGATACTCGCGAATGTTCATGCCGACGGGTGCATCCTCCGGCAGGATCATCAGACCCGCATGGTCTTCGGAGAGCTTCAGTTCGCGCGCCGAGCACAGCATGCCGAAACTCTGCACGCCCCGCAGCTTGCCGATCTTGATCTGGAACGGCGCGCCACCAGCCTCAGCCGGGGGCAGCGCGGCGCCCACCGTGGCGCACGGCACCTTGATGCCCGGCGCCACGTTCGGTGCGCCGCACACGATGGTGAGCGTCTCGCCAGTGCCGGCGTCGACCTGGCAGACATTGAGACGGTCGGCATCCGGATGACGGGCGACTTCGAGCACCTTGGCCACCACCACGCCCGTAAACGGCGGGGCGACAGGGTCGGTTTCCTCGACTTCGAGCCCGGACATCGTCAGGGCATGCGCCAACGCGTCCGTCGACAAATCCGGGTCGACCAGGGTACGCAGCCACGATTCAGAGAATTGCATGGATCAGTTCGCTCGCAGTTAAGTCTTCACTTCCGAGAGCCCGGCGGCTGCGACTTCGCGCGCCAGCCTGGGGCCATCGGCATCGATTACATGAATTGGCGCAGGAAGCGCAGGTCGTTCTCGTAGAACAGGCGCAGATCCTGCACGCCATAGCGCAGCATCGTCAGACGCTCAAGTCCCGAGCCGAAGGCAAAGCCGATGTAGCGCTCCGGGTCGAGACCCATATTGCGTACCACTGACGGATGCACCTGTCCCGACCCCGAGATTTCCAGCCACTTGCCGGCGTTCTTGCCGGTCTCGAACTGCATGTCGATTTCGGCAGATGGCTCCGTGAACGGGAAGTACGACGGGCGGAAACGCACCTGAATATCGTCGCGCTCGAAGAACTTGCGCAGGAAATCGGTGTACACGCCTTTCAGGTCGGCGAAGCTGATGTCTTCGGCAATCCACAGCCCCTCGACCTGATGGAACATCGGCGAGTGCGTGGCATCGGAGTCGACGCGATACGTGCGGCCCGGTGCGATCACCTTGATGGGCGGCTTGTTCATGCGCGCGTAGCGCACCTGCATCGGGCTCGTGTGCGTGCGCAGCAGCAGCGGCTTGCCGGCATCGTCATGACCTTCGACGTAGAAGGTGTCCTGCATCGAACGTGCAGGGTGATTCTCGGGGCTGTTCAGTGCCGTGAAGTTGAACCAGTCGGTTTCGATCTCGGGGCCGTCGGCCACGTCGAAACCAATGGAACGGAAAATCTGTTCAACGCGCTCCCAGGTGTTGAGCACGGGATGCAGGCTGCCAGCGCCGAGACCTCGGCCGGGCAGCGTGACGTCGATGGCTTCGGCGGACAAGCGCGCATCGAGCAGCGCGTCGGCCATGGCCTGGCGGCGCGCCTGGAGGGCGCCTTCGATCTGTTGCTTGGCCGCGTTGATCCGTGCGCCTTCGCTCTTGCGCGCTTCGGGGTCAAGCTTGCCGAGGCCTTTGAGCAACTCGGTCAGTTGGCCGGTCTTGCCGAGAAAGCGGGCCTTCTCGTTTTCCAGCGCGGCGGCGTCGGGAGCGGCGGCGAACGCACGCTGCGCATCGCTGACGATAAGTTCCAGATCCATATGCTACAGACTCAAGTTAGGCGGTCGGAATGGCCGCATGTTCACGCAAAAAAGCGAGCGAAAGGGCAAGCGAAAAACAAAAGGGGGCTCCGATGAGAGCCCCCTCCTGGCGAATGGCGCGCGGTAAGGCGCGCTATACGCTATTTACAGCTTAGGCTGCGACGGCGGCTTTCACCTGAGCGACAATCGCGGCAAATGCCGGCTTGTCGTTGATGGCCATGTCGGACAGCACCTTGCGGTCGAGTTCGATCGAGGCCTTCTTCAGACCAGCGATGAACACGCTGTAGGTCATACCGTGCTGACGCACACCTGCATTGATACGCGCAATCCACAAAGCGCGGAACACACGCTTCTTGTTGCGGCGATCGCGATAGGCGTATTGCCCAGCGCGCATGACCGCTTGCTTGGCGATGCGGAAGACGTTATTGCGGCGGCCGCGGTAACCCTTGGCAGCAGCGATGACTTTCTTATGGCGGGCCCGTGCGGTGACCCCACGTTTGACTCGAGGCATGTTTCTCTCCTATCTAAGTCGGGGTTTAAGCGAAGGGCAGCATTGCGCGTACGGAGTTCATATCAGACTCATGAACGCCGACGGCACCGCGCAGGTGACGCTTATTCTTGGTGGTCTTCTTCGTCAGAATGTGACGCTTGAAGGCCTGACCACGCTTGACGGTACCGCCAGGACGCACGCGAAAGCGCTTCTTGGCACCGCTCTTGGTTTTCATCTTAGGCATGAAAAACTCCGGTTTTTAACATGATCACAGGTGTGACGCCAAAATCGCGCCCCTTGTAGAACCCGGGATCACTTGTTTTCAGGGTCAGACTGCACCCTGCATCGCTGCCACGCCCTTGCGGGCGATGGCAACAATTCTTTGCAGCCCGGCAGTGTCACTCGACACCGCCACGGCATTACTTCTTCTTCGGCGCGATGACCATGATCATCTGACGGCCTTCCATCTTCGGCATCTGTTCCGGCTGGCCAACCTCTTCGAGATCGGACTTCAGACGTTCCAGCATACGAGCGCCGATTTCCTGGTGGGCCATCTCACGACCGCGAAAACGCAGCGTGATCTTGGTCTTGTCACCGTCTTCGAGGAACCGCTTCAGATTGCGCAACTTAACGTTGTAGTCGCCGTCGTCGGTGCCAGGTCGGAATTTGACTTCCTTGATCTGAACGACCTTCTGCTTCAGCTTGTTCTCGTGCGCTTTCTTCTGTTCCGAATACTTGAATTTGCCGTAATCCATCAGACGGCAAACCGGCGGATTCGCGGTCGGTGCAATTTCCACCAGATCGACATCAGCCTCTTCGGACAGACGGAAAGCCTCTGCCAGTTTCACAATGCCGAGTGGCTCGTTGTCGACGCCATTTAGACGCACTTCAGGCGCAGTAATTTCGCCGTTAATGCGATGCGACTTATCGGTAGCGATGTTGCTTATCCTCGAAAAAAGTCAAAAATTTAGCCGCGCTGTCCGACAGGCGTTATTGGAACGTTGCGCAATCCTGCGCAAGGCGTTCGATGAGCGCGTCAACGGGCATCACACCCAGATCCACGCCGCCACGGGCACGCACGGCTACCGTATTCGCCTCCTGCTCCTTATCCCCTACGACAACGAGATAAGGCACTTTCTGCATGGAGTGCTCGCGTATTTTATAGCTAATTTTCTCATTGCGCAAATCGCTCCGAGCCCTAAGCCCTTGTTCTTTCAACTTTTTCGTAACTTCTTGAGCGTAGTCGGCCGTTTTTTCGGACACATTCATCACAATCACCTGCTCCGGCGCGAGCCAGACCGGCATTGCACCAGCATGGTGCTCGATCAGAATACCGATGAAACGCTCGAGCGAACCGAGGATCGCACGGTGCAGCATGACCGGGCGCTTGCGGCTGTTATCTTCGGCCACATACTCGGCGCCCAGACGCTCAGGCATCGAGAAGTCGACCTGCATCGTGCCACACTGCCACTGGCGTCCGAGCGCGTCCTTGAGCGTGTATTCGATCTTCGGGCCGTAGAACGCCCCGTCGCCCTCGGCGATCACGAATTCGCAGTTAGAACGGCGCAGCGACTCCATCAGCGCAAATTCGGCCTTGTCCCAATTCTCATCGGAACCGACACGATGCTCAGGACGCGTTGCGACCTTGTAAATCATGTCCGTAAAGCCGAAATCCTTGTACACGGCATGCAACAGCGCCGTGTAATTCACGCACTCGTCGAGAATCTGATCTTCCGTGCAGAAAATGTGACCATCGTCCTGCGTGAAGCCGCGCACGCGCATCAGGCCGTGCAAGCCGCCCGACGGCTCGTTGCGGTGACATTGGCCGAACTCGCCGTAGCGAAGCGGCAGGTCGCGGTAGCTGTGCAGCGCCGAGTTGAAAATCAGGACATGGCCAGGACAGTTCATCGGCTTGAGCGCATAGGCGCGATTTTCCGATTCCGTCGTGAACATGTTGTCCTTGTAGTTCTCCCAGTGCCCCGACTTCTCCCAGAGCGAGCGGTCGAGGATCTGCGGACCCTTCACTTCCTGATAACCGTTATTGCGATAGACGCGGCGCATGTACTGCTCGACCTGCTGCCAGAGCGTCCAGCCCTTCGGGTGCCAGAAGATGAGACCCGGCGCCTCTTCCTGCATATGGAAGAAGTCCAGTGCGCGGCCGAGCTTGCGGTGATCGCGCTTCTCCGCCTCTTCGAGCATGTGCAGGTACGCGTCCTGATCTTCCTTCTTCGTCCAGGCCGTGCCGTAGATACGCTGAAGCTGCTCGTTCTTGGCGTCGCCGCGCCAGTAAGCACCGGCGACCTTCATCAGCTTGAAGACCTTGAGCTTGCCCGTCGACGGCACGTGCGGACCACGGCAAAGATCGACGAACTTGCCTTCGCGATACAGGCCGATTTCGTCCGTTGCCGGAATCGATTCGATGATCTCGGCCTTGTACTTTTCGCCCATCGACATGAACAGACGCACGGCGTCGTCACGCGAAAGCACTTCGCGCGTCACCGGCTCGTCCTTCTTGGCGAGCTCGTGCATCTTCTTCTCGATGGCTTCGAGGTCTTCCGGCGTGAAAGCGCGGTGGAAAGCGAAGTCGTAATAGAAGCCGTTGTCGATCACCGGGCCGATCGTGACCTGCGCCTCCGGGAACAGCTCCTTGACGGCGTAGGCCAGCAAGTGAGCCGTCGAGTGGCGGATGATGTCCAGACCATCGGCGTCCTTGTCCGTAACGATGGCGAGACTCACGTCGCGATCGATCAGATAAGACGTATCGACGAGCTTGCCGTCAACGCGACCCGCCAGGGCAGCCTTGGCCAGACCCGCACCGATCGAACCGGCGACTTGCGCCACCGTCAGCGGGGCTTCGTACTGGCGTTGCGAACCATCAGGCAAACGTACCGAAATCATGTCGCACTCCCATGCGCAAAAACGTCACACGCGGCCAACGCCACGCGGCAAAACCACGAAAAAAAACGGCCTCGACTATCGTCGAGGCCGTCTCTTCATTCCTTACATCCAGACGAAAAACACCCTCGACTTAACGTCGCACCTTCACCACTGTGAAAGTTCGGGCGATCATGAACATGAGTGTTTTTTCCAGCGCCTGTGTCTGCGGGGCTTTCGCGGACTGTAATGCTTCAAATTCGTTGGTAGGCTCGATTGGACTCGAACCAACGACCCCCACCATGTCAAGGTGGTGCTCTAACCAGCTGAGCTACGAGCCTACTGCAAGAGAAAGAGATTCTAGCAAGGTTTCAGCAGGTCGCCAAGCGATTATTGTGCCTGCCGACGAAAAACCGCATCAGGCAAGGCGTTTCCGCCTATTCCCCCGCAGCGCCATCGGCCCTCTCCTCACACGTTTTTGCCTGGCTGCCTGAACGTCGGTCAGCTCCACAAATGCCAGCGACAATCCGTGCCAATAGCATGGAAACACCGCCCAAACCCGCCTAGCGCCGACGCGACGACACCACACCCGCCACGCCGTTGAGTTGCGCCAGCGCTCGCTGCAACTGCCCGCCGTCACGCACCTCGACGGTGAACTGCATGAACGCCTGCCCCCCTCTCGACTGCGTACTGACGCCGGTGACGTTGAGCTTCTCGCGCGAGAACACTTCCGAGATGTCGCGCAACAATCCTTGACGATCCGCCGCCTCGATCTGGATGTTCACCGGATACGCCGCCACGCCACGGCCTTCGAGCACGTCGGCCGACCAGGCCGTCTGAATCACCCGCTCCGGCGAGCGCGCCTTCATGGACTGAAAGCTAGAGCAATCCTGACGGTGAATCGACACGCCTTTACCTCGCGTGACGAACCCGACGATCGGATCGGGTGGCGCCGGCCGGCAACACTTGGCCAACTGCGTGAGCAACGCGCCAACACCGACCACGAGCACGCCGCTCTTGGCCCCCTGCGTGACACTCGTATCGAGACTCTTCTTCGCGACGAGCGTGTCCTCATCGCGCGGCTCCGGCCCCGGCAGATTGCCCGAAAGCGCCTGCTCGACGTGCCGCAGGCTGAACTCATCCTTGGCGATGGAGGCGTAAAGATCGTCAGGCGCACGGAATCCCAGCCGCGTCGCCAGTTCTTCCAGATTGACCGACGTCTTGCCTTCGCGCTGCAACGTCTTGTCGATGAGCGTGCGGCCGTGAGCAATCGTCTCTTCGAGATCGATGGCGTTGAACCACTGACGCACCTTTTGACGCGCCCGGTGACTCTGCAAGTACCCCAACTGCGCATTGAGCCAGTCGCGCGAAGGACCGCCCTGCTTGACCGTCACGATCTCGACCGTCTGCCCGTTCTGCAGCGGCGTATTGAGCGGCACCATCGCACCATCGACGCGTGCGCCACGGCAACGATGCCCCAACTCGGAGTGCAGGTGGTACGCGAAATCGACCGGCGTCGACCCTTGCGGCAACGAGATCACGCGCGCCTGCGGTGTCAGCACGTAGATATGGTCGTCGATGGTCGCGCGCTTGAGTTGCTCCCAAGGCTGCACGGCACCTTCCACGCCCACCGTATCGGACACGTCGTCCTTCCACGCGAGCAACTGACGTAGCCACGCGATCTTCTCGTCGTAGGCCTCGCTCGCCGAGAATGCACCGCCGTAGCCACGCTGCCCCGCTTCCTTGTAGCGCCAGTGAGCCGCGATACCGTACTCGGCGAAGTGGTGCATTTCGTGCGTACGGATCTGCACCTCGAATGCCCGTCCGTCGTCGCCAATCACCACGGTATGCAGCGACTTGTAGCCATTGGGCTTCGGACGCGAAATGTAGTCGTCGAACTCTTTCGGAATCGGCTGCCACAGGTTATGGACAATGCCCAGCACCGTGTAGCAATCCTTGATGTCATCGACAATCACGCGAAACGCCCGCACGTCGTACAGCTCGGCGAAATCGACCGCCTTGCCACGCATCTTCTTCCAGATGCTGTAGATGTGCTTCGGCCGGCCGGAGACCTCGGCCTTGACCCCCGAGCGTGCCAATTCGTCCTGAAGACGCTGAATCGCCCCTTCGATGAAGGTCTGGCGCTCGACCCGTTTCTCTTCGAGCAGCTTGGCGATCTGCTTGTAAGTGACGGGCTCGAGAAAGCGGAAAGCGAGGTCCTCGAGCTCCCACTTCAGTTGCCAGATACCCAGACGGTTCGCGAGCGGCGCGTAGATCTCGAGCACGTCATGCGGCATGTCCTCGGGCGGCGCCTTCTTCTGCGCGGCATACCAGCGCAGCGACTGCAAACGCGATGCCAGCCGGATCATCACGACACGGATGTCCTGCGCGAACGCGAGCAGCATCTTGCGCAAGCCTTCGACCTGCGACTTGCGCTCGGCCGAGGCGTCACGATCGCGTCCGTCCGAGGGCATGGCCTGCGCAGCGCGCGAGCCCGCGCCAGAGAGCCGTTGCAGCTTGCGCACGTCGATCACGAGTGCGGCCACTTCGGCACCAAAGGTCTGGGTCAGGGTGGTTTGCGCGTCCGGCAGAAACTCGGCTGCCGAAAAAAGCGCTGCCGCCTGATGTGTCGCCTCGTCCACGCGCAGCGTGTCGAGAATCGCGAGCATGCCACGCGCATGCGCCATGATCGGCTCGCCGGACGAGAGCACATGCGCTGCGCACAGCTTCTCGGCAAACGCGAGTGCGTCGCCAAGCGTGGCGGGCAATGGTGCTTCACCCACACCCGTTGTCGAATTCGCAGCGCCGGGCGCTGTTGTCGAACTTGTGCCAGCAGATGTCGGTGCTTGATGTTGGTTCATGTCGGAACACGGGGCGACAAGCGCCCCTGATGATGCGGGCCGGGCACTCAGCTTTCGCGTTGAGCCGCCACAACCACGATTTCAACGAGCATGGCAGGGTCGGCAAGCGACGCCTGCACCGTGGCACGCGGGGGCGCATTGCCGGCCGGCACCCACTCATCCCACACCTGATTCATTTCACCGAAATACTTCATATCCGAGATGAAAATCTGACAGGAAAGAATCAGCGACTTATCGCTGTTCGCTTCCGCAAGCAGTCGGTCGATATGCGCGAGCACCTGACGCGTCTGACCCGCCATGTCCTGCGAGCGGTCATCGGGCGTCTGGCCGGCCAGATAGACGGTGCCGTTATGCACTGCCATGTCCGACCAGCGCTTTTCGACATAGAAACGTTGTACTGCCATGATGTAAAACTCCTCGTGTTCTTCTGGCTTCGGACCGCCCTACCGCACTACGCCACCCGGCGAATGTCAGTCAGCATGTCCGTCAAAAAATCGGCGTGCAATCTCGATCTGATCGTCATGCACAAACGTCGGTGCGTGTCCCACACCGGCGATTTCCACGGCGCGCGCGTGTTGCGCACGCGCCAGCATTTGTTCCAGCGTCGTGCGCGAGAGCAAGTCCGACTGCTCACCGCGCACCACCAGCGTGCGCCCCGAAAACGCCGCGAGCGACGCCCAGAGTACCGCTTCGCCTGCCGCAATGGCCTCGGGCGAAACCGATGAAAAGGCAGCGCCAATGGACGGATCGTAGCGCAATACATAGCCGTCACCCTCGGCCTTGAGCAACGGCTCGCACAGTGCGAGCCATTCCTCGCGCGTATGCGGCCCGAATGCCGACGAGATCGACCACAGGTAATCGGCCCCCTCGTCCATCGTGGCGAAACGCTTCGGAATGCCGACATATTGTCCGATGCGGGCAAGCGCAGACGCGTCGATGTGCGGCCCCACGTCGTTGAGCAACAAGCTGCGAATAGGTGTCTCCGGCAGACCCGCAAGCCCCATGCCGATCAAGCCCCCCATCGAAGTGCCGAGCCAGTCCACGGAATCCACATCAAGTCGCGCGATCAACGCCACCATGTCGGAGACGTACTGCGGCACAACGTAACCGGCAGGGTTGGCCAGCCACGACGACTGCCCGCGTCCGACCACATCGGGACATACGACACGGTAGTCGTTCGCGAACGCCTTCGCCAGCGCGTCAAAATCGCGCCCGCATCGCGTGAGTCCGTGCACGCACACGAGCACACGGGGATTCTCGGGATCGCCCCACTCCGCGTATGCCATCCGATGCAAACCAGACGGACTCAGACACTGAACGTTCGACAGACGCGGCACGTGGCTCGACATGGCAGACTCATCAGATCGGTTTCCAGACACGAATTCTACCGCGCTTGCCAGGAACCGTAAGCTAGAATGAGGCGACTCATGAGCCGCGTCAAACCGCAGTTTGCGGCTGCGCTCATCGACATCTGGCCAATCTTCCACCCTCTATCCGCACGGAGACGACGCAATGCTGAAAGGAAAAATCGCCCTCGTGACCGGCTCGACCAGTGGTATCGGTCTGGGCATGGCGCAGGCGCTCGCGGCACAGGGAGCCAACCTCATCACGAATGGTTTCGGCGACGCAGATGCCGCACGCAAGGCCATTGCCGACGCCGCGGCGCAAGCGGGCCACACCGGCACCCAGGTGGGGTATCACGGTGCGGACATGAGCCGTTCCAGCGAGATCGAAGCGATGATGCAATATGCTGAATCGGAGTTCGGTGGCGTCGATATTCTGGTCAACAATGCGGGCATTCAGCACGTTGCCGAGATTCAGGATTTTCCGACGGACAAATGGGACGCGATCATCGCGATCAACCTGACATCGGCATTCCACACCACGCGACTTGCCCTTCCCGGCATGCGTCAGCGCAACTGGGGACGGATCATCAACATCGCTTCGGTACACGGACTCGTGGGTTCCACCGGCAAATCGGCGTATGTTGCCGCCAAGCACGGCATCGTGGGCCTCACGAAAGTCACCGCACTGGAGAATGCGCAGACGGGTGTGACGGCGAATGCCATTTGCCCGGGCTTCGTACTCACGCCGCTTGTGCAGAAGCAAATCGACGACCGCGCGGCACGCGAACGCCTTTCCGGCGACGAAGCGAAGCGCTCGCTGCTCGGCGAAAAGCAACCGTCTGGCGAGTTCGTCACGCCGGCGCAGCTTGGCGCACTGGCCGTCTTCCTGTGCAGCGACGCTGGCTCGCAGGTGCGCGGCGTGGCATGGAACATGGATGGCGGCTGGGTCGCCCAGTAATCACGACGACAGCGACTCGCTCGCGCTGCCCACGCGCAGAAGTCGCGGGAGCTCGCGGGCTTTACCAAAACAAAACGGGCGGGGTCAGTTCGACACCCCCGCCCGTTTTGCCTTCCACCGATCACCGGGTTCAACGGCCACGGTAATCCTCAGCAAGCTCATGCGTGAGCCGCCTGTGCCCATAAAAAGCGACACACGACGACCGGCACGTCGCTAAAGCTCAGACAGCGCTCGTATCGAGCGGCGCCCCGGTCTTCTGCGAAATTTCTTCCTTCGTCACACCCGGCGCCAACTCAACCACCTTCAGGCCATCCGGCGTCACATCGATCACGCCAAGATCGGTGATGATGCGATTGACCACGCCAACCCCGGTGAGCGGCAAATCGCACGCCTTGAGGATCTTGTGGGCATCGCCCTTGGCGACGTGCTCCATGAGCACGACCACGCGACCGACACCGGCGACGAGATCCATCGCACCGCCCATGCCCTTGATCATCTTGCCCGGAATCATCCAGTTCGCGAGATCGCCCTTCTCACTGACCTGCATCGCCCCGAGGATAGCCAGATTGATATGGCCACCGCGGATCATCGCGAACGAGTCCGCCGACGAGAAGATCGACGAGCCCGGCAGCGTCGTGACCGTCTGTTTGCCCGCGTTGATCATGTCGGCATCGACTTCGTCTTCGGTCGGGAACGGGCCGATACCGAGGAGGCCGTTCTCCGATTGCAGCCAGACTTCCATACCTTCTGGCACATGGTTCGCCACCAGCGTGGGCAAACCGATGCCGAGGTTCACGTAAAAGCCATCTTCGAGCTCGCGCGCCGCGCGCGCAGCCATTTCATCACGATTCCATGCCATGGTTATCTCCTTGATCTCGGCGCTTATTTGGCACGTACCGTGCGCTGTTCGATGCGTTTTTCCGGATGTGCGTTCAGCACGATGCGCTGAACGAAGATGCCGGGCAGGTGCACGTCGTCCGGATCGATCGAACCGGTCTCGACCAGTTCTTCGACTTCGACGATCGTAATCTTCCCGGCCATGGCGGCCATCGGGTTGAAGTTACGGGCGGTGCGATTGAACACCAGGTTACCGGCGCGATCGGCCTTGGCAGCCTTCACGAGCGCGACGTCGGCGCGCAGCGAACGCTCCATGACGTAGGTCTCACCGTCGAATTCACGCGTTTCCTTGCCCTCGGCAACCACGGTGCCCACACCGGTCTTCGTGAAGAACGCCGGGATACCTGCACCGCCGGCGCGCAGCTTTTCGGCCAGCGTGCCCTGCGGGGTGAATTCAAGTTCGAGCTCACCGGCCAGATACTGGCGCTCGAACTCCTTGTTTTCACCGACGTACGAGGAAATCATTTTCTTGATCTGACGCGTCTCGAGCAGCAGACCCAGACCAAAGCCGTCCACCCCGGCGTTATTGCTGATGCAGGTGAGCCCCTTCACGCCCGAGTCGCGCAGCGCGGCGATCAGGGCCTCAGGAATGCCACACAGGCCGAAGCCACCGACGGCGAGCGTTTGCCCGTCTGCGACGACACCGGCGAGCGCCTCCTTGGCGCTGGCGAATACCTTGTTCATCGTTTGTCCCTTTCCCTCGGTTGAGAATTGAAATTATGTCGCGCTTTCGCGCGTTGCGAGGCTTACGCCGCCTCGCAAACCTCTGCGGCAACGCACCTCATGCAATCATAGAGCTTACGGTGGCGTGCAAATGGGGCACAATACGTGAAATTACATATCTGCCCGCTCGCCGAGCCGCAACCGCAGCCGCGTTGCACCGGCACGCGGCCCGACCGGACCTGCCCCACTCCCCATGCCGAGTTTCGATTACCAGACAGCTTTCCACATTGCGCCAGTCGGTCTGGTCATCTCTCGTCAACGCATCATCGAGGACTGCAATCGTCAGCTTGGCAAAATCTTCGGCTACGAACACGAAACCCTCATCGGCCAGTCGTTCCAGATACTGTATCCGTCACCCAAGGAATTCGAGCGCATTGGCGAGCGCATTACGCCGATCATGACTACACAGGGGGTCTATTCGGACGAGCGCATCATGCGTCGCGCCAGCGGCGAGCTGTTCTGGTGCCACGTGACGGGACGATCGCTCGACGTTCAAGACCCCC
>NZ_JAELTP010000971.1 GCF_016428915.1 Pandoraea sp. ASV26 | reverse complement strand
TTTCTCGACATGCCTCGCGGCCGAACTTTGGTCTCTCCATATACCTTGATCCGAAGAGTTTCGTTTTGGAAAAAGACAGTGTTGAACTGTATAAAGGCATCCATGTCTGTAACAAGAGCCCTCTGAGTTATGTTGACAGTCTGAAAATCAGCTGCAGAAGTGGCGGGAAAATCAAGCGTGACAAACGGTCGGGCGTTTGGGATGCCATCGAGTGTCAGATTGCCTTTGAAAGGATCCAAAGCGGCCTTGTTAACCCCGGTTGACTTGACTGTAGAGTCAACTTCAATCCAGTACGAATTTGGCTTGGAATCCAATATGCGTATCTGTTGAATCTCAAGTTTTGCGTCGTCGAGGACTCGCTGGGCGACATGAGGTACAGT
>NZ_JAELTP010000970.1 GCF_016428915.1 Pandoraea sp. ASV26 | reverse complement strand
GCAGACTTCTTCCATCCGTTGGCGCTCTCCTTGTTGAACTCGGCGAGGGCAGCAACGTCACCACCTGCGCAGAGCGACTTTTCGCCAGCGCCCTTCATGACAACGACGCCTGCCATGTCTGACTTTTCCCACTCAATCATGCGCGGGATGATCTTGCGAATCATAGAGGCGTTGAGCGAGTTGAGCTTCTTAGGGCGGTTGAGCATGATCGATCGCAGACCGTACTTGGATTCGAAAACGACATCGTTGGCTTCGTCGCCGGGCAGCTCCTTAATGGACGTGGCCTCTGTGGAAAGCTGCATGTTGAATCAACAAATGTTAGAGAATACAATCCGATATGATAGTGGATGACGTTCAATGCTTACCGGCCTCGCCCCGAG
>NZ_JAELTP010000969.1 GCF_016428915.1 Pandoraea sp. ASV26 | reverse complement strand
GCATTTATTCATCATCTCTCGCAGAGTATTCTAGTCTAGAGACTCCGCAGTAGGGGCGCCGAGACCGGGTCTCCGTGCTTGCTTCTGTTGTCTTCCTCCACCACCTCCAGCACCGCCGCCGCCAAAGAGACCACTCATCATGTCCATCAACGGATTGCTCTGCTTGGGCTTGGTGATGCCAAAGTACATTTCAGCAATCATTTCGAGGGCCTCCGCCCATGGTTCAGTCTCGGCGAGTTGGTTCTTGTACTGAAAGATTAGGCTCTTGTACACTTCGGGGGCGCCTCTTTGGACGGCAAGCAGGAGTAGACCGAGGAAATTGAGCATGGGTAGAGAGGGAAAGATTCGTATATCCGAGCTCGATGTTGAGACGTCTTGTAC
>NZ_JAELTP010000968.1 GCF_016428915.1 Pandoraea sp. ASV26 | reverse complement strand
ACTGCAAGCAGTAAGGCTAGCCAGACAACTTGCTCGGGCCTTGAAAAGTGAGGCTTCAGTTGTTATATCAGCTGAATTTGTTTATGGCAGCCCTTCTATCCAAGCTTTGACACAATCTATTCAGAAGTTGTTGGGAGGCTGCCAATCAGGACAAATACCAACCACCGCCCAGGAACTCGCCGCGATGAAAACTTTGTCGAGCAAATACATAAGGAATTTGCAAAATGGAGCTGCTACGGGGCATCCAAAACCACCAGATGGAAACTTCGTGGTTTTGTTATCTGGTGCCACTGGAAGCCTTGGATCCCATGTCCTCGCTCAACTCATACAGAATCCACTAGTCAAGACAATTTACTGTACATACCGTTCCGTGTCTACAGC
>NZ_JAELTP010000967.1 GCF_016428915.1 Pandoraea sp. ASV26 | reverse complement strand
CATTGGGACTGGTATAATGTTTCGAACCAAGACTAATAAGGGCCAGCCGCTATCAGTGATCAAGGTTCGTTTCGACGAGGAGACCTCTGACGTTCCAGACTTTGTTGAATGCGGCTGGGGAAGCTACGGGCAGAACTCGCCGACTTACACGTGTGAGAAACGCTGTCCTCTGGACTCACCGCCTGGCGAGATCTGGAGAAAGAAGCAAATACGATTTGCGGAGCGGTATAAAGACATTACCTGGAGCGCATTCCACCCATATGGGCCTTATCTGAACCCAAAGTGGAAGATACGGATTGGCGGGCGCAAAGCCAAATTTGACAATGTGCTAGCAGAAGGAATGAATCTTATGGAATTGGAGGTAAAAGTACCTCTTACTGA
>NZ_JAELTP010000966.1 GCF_016428915.1 Pandoraea sp. ASV26 | reverse complement strand
ATATTCGCGTTGGCTCGAACTGTTGGCGATCGCAGCTGCGGCGGTGGTAAGGGCGTTGTTGGGGACGTCGGCTGAGATACACCCTCGGTCGTGCCAAACGGGGTCATCGAAGCAAGACGGTCAGATTCTCTTACCGGCCGAACAAGGCCATCAATAGTCTCCATCGTGGGAGCAGTTGCACCCCCAGGATGTAAAGCTTGCCTTGGAGCGGCTTGAGACCCAGAACCAGAAACGCGCATGTGTCGCTGTCGAGTTGGTGTCGAGACGCCCGTGTCAGAAGATGGGATGGCTGTTGAAGATGATGCGGAGGCCTCTGCTGCTGAGCTTATAGAAGAGGTGGAAGGGCCAGCATGTGCTGCCGTGATATAGATGGCTGGCGGC
>NZ_JAELTP010000965.1 GCF_016428915.1 Pandoraea sp. ASV26 | reverse complement strand
AATTAACAGCGCCTTCTCTCGAAAGCTTAGCGTTGATAGATTCGGAAACGGTGACATGAATCACATCACGGTCCAGGGCTGACGACATTCGAGGCTCGGATTGCGGCACAGCCGCGGGAGCTGCTGCTGCAGGAGCGACGAGCGGCGTATCATCAACTTCACCGCCCATATCGCCGCGAACACGCTCAAACATATCCGTCGTTTTCGATTTCTTGCCAAGCTGCATGCCCTTACCCTTGGGTGCCGAAGGTCTGTGTCTGTTAGTATGCCCGCGGCACCAAGTCATTATATGCCACGTACTTGGAATAGCTCTTGTTCTTCTCAGCCTCGTAAGAGTCGTAAGAGTCGGCACCGCCAGATCGCGCAGGAGGAGTGTATGAA
>NZ_JAELTP010000964.1 GCF_016428915.1 Pandoraea sp. ASV26 | reverse complement strand
GCCGCACAGTCGGTCCATCGGCAGCGCAATCGACCTCGTCGCCTTATCCTGGTTGTGTCGCGATAGATGCTGATGTTGGGAAGCTAACCATGGATCCGTCGGCAGTCCACGAGGCTGAGGCGACTTCTGCGCAAGGCCGAGCATCATCGGCAACTTCGTCGCCCAGCTCATCGTCATCGCCCGCCGTCAAACGCCGTCGGTCTGCGACTGTTTCGTTCGAATGCTGTCGTACATGTCGTTTGCGAAAGGTAACAAAGAGAGACCCCTTTTAGCAAAAGTTAACGACAAACGGACCTTGCAAACCTCATTTGCTGACTTGAAACTACCTCCCACGTCTAGGTCAAATGTACGGGTAATCCTGGGAATGGCTCATGCAGCAAC
>NZ_JAELTP010000101.1 GCF_016428915.1 Pandoraea sp. ASV26 | reverse complement strand
GGTGTTTGTACTGCTGCCGCCGAACTTCGATCCCTCGGCCGACTTTGCCGAATCGCGCGCGATCATCGCCGCGCTCGTGAAGGCCTTGCAAGCCGCGCGTCCGGCACGCGTGGTCTGCCTGTCGACGGTCGGCGCACACGCCACGCAACCGAGCCTGCTCACACAACTCTCGCTGCTCGAGCAACACCTTGGCGCACTCCCGCTGCCCGTCACGTTCCTGCGCGCTGCGTGGTTCATGGAGAACGCCGCGTGGGACGTCGCATATGCCCGCACGCACGGCATCTTGGAGAGCTATCTGTCGCCGCTCGGACGCGCCATTCCGATGGTCGCCACCGCCGACGTCGGCACCACGGCGGCCGAGCTGTTGCGCGAGCCATGGGAAGGTAAGCGAGTGGTCGAGCTTTGCGGCCCTGAGCCGGTTTCCCCGCAAATGCTGGCCGACGCGCTCAGCCACGCCCTCGGTCGCAGCGTCGCACCGCAGGTCGTGGCGCGCGAGGAATGGGAGACGCGCTTCCGCGCACAAGGCATGCGTCACCCCACGCCGCGCATGCAAATGCTCGATGGCTTCAACGACGGCTGGATGACCTTCGAGGGCACGCCACGACGCGGCACGACAACACTCGCCGAAGTCGTGCGCACACTCGCCGGTTGCCACTGAGCGGCCGTTTGGCCGACACTGCGAGCAATGCATCGCACCCGGCAGCGCAGATTGCCGGCGTGCGGCGTGCTCTCAGGGAGTGCCGAATGACGAACGGCAAGCGAGGAAAGAAACAGCGATGGGCCGCCCCCCGAAGCCCGATCGGAGCGGCTCACCCTTGAGCGCGAGCGCAAGATGGCGCGCTCGCCTCACGATCAGTCCGGTCAGGACCCGATCGCCCTGACGGCGGCTGCGCTTGCCGGTACCCCGCGGGTTCCCCACTGCACCACGAGCATGCCCGCAACGATGAGCGCCACAACGGCCACTCGCGTCAGGTTCGCCGGCCTCGTTGCGAGGCCCATCAGTCCGAAGTGGTCGATGACGAGCGACGCCACCACCTGCCCCGCGACCACGCACACGATGAAATTCGCTGCGCCCAGACGCGGTGTCAGCACCAGCGCCGCCGTAATGTAGGCAACGCCTGCGATGCCGCCGATCCACAACCACCATGGCCCACGGGCGGCGGCCCCCAGGTCCGGCGCGCCGGCCCGCATGCCGATCAGCACCGGCAGCACCACGAGCAGACTGACCAGCAGCGAGGCGACCGTCGCCCATAGCGGATGGCCCAGGGCGCGGCCCAGTGCCGCATTGCTACCCGCCTGAAACGGGACGACGGCCCCGGCGAGCATGGCAACGGCAAGCGGTAACAGCGCTGCAACCGGGAGCGCTGGCGTAAAAGGGGTAAATGAACCATTCATGACGTGACCTCTCTCTTCGTAAATATCACTTGCCATCAGCGTGCTGCATCCATTTGAATAATGGAAATTCTAAATTTGCACACAAACTATTCATGACATGGATGATCTACGCCGGATCGATCTGAATTTGTTGCTCACGCTGCACGCGCTGCTTGCCGAGCGTCATGTCTCGCGCGCCGCGTTGCGACTGCACCGCAGCCAACCGGCTGTCAGCCACGCATTGGCGCAGTTGCGGGCGATCTTCGACGATCCACTGCTCGTGCGACGGGAAGGTGGACTCACGTTGACGGCGCGGGCGTTCGAACTTCAGCGTCCGCTCGAAGATGCGCTGGACCAGTTGCAAGGGCTGCTGCATGCGCCGGCGTTCGACGCGCGCAGAGCGCGCCGCACATTTCGCGTCGCGCTCTCCGACTACGGCTCGCGCGTGGCGCTGCCCGCGCTGACCCGATGCCTGCGCGAACGCGCGCCGGGCGTGGATCTGGCCGCATCGCAAGCCAGTCGCGAGGCGATGCTCACGCAACTGCTCGATGGCGAGATCGATCTGGCGTTGGGGGTGTTTCACGATTTGCCCGGCGACTTGCAGACACAGACACTGTTCGACGAGTCATTCGTCTGTGTGGCCGACCGCGCGACGTTGCCGGCGCGCGGCGGGCTGTCGCTGGAGGAATGGATCGCTCGGTCGCACGTGCTCGTTGCGATGCGTCCGGGGCCGGACAATGAAATCGATCAGGCACTTGCGGCCCTGGGCCACTCGCGACGCGTGGCGGTCACGCTCCCGCACTGGAGTATTGCCTCAGAGTTGATTGCTGGCACCGACCTCGTGCTGACGGTCGCGCAGCGCTCCGTGGCCCCATTGCGGCACGACCGGCAGTTGCGCCGCTTCGCTGCGCCCTTCCCCATCCCGCCATTCCCGTTTCAGGCGGTGTGGCACGCCCGGCGCGACGTCGATCCCGCCCACCGCTGGCTACGCGAGCAAATCGTCGACGTATGTTCGGTGTCGCGTTGACGATGAGGTTCGAGGACACACCACGACGCGGCACCACAACACTCGCCGCTTGCCACTGAGCAGCCGTTTGGCCGACACTGCGAGGGTTGCATCGCACCCGGCAGCGCAGATTGCCAGCGTGCGGCGTGCTCTCAGGGAGTGTCGAATGGCGAACGGCAAGCGAGGAAAGAAACAGCGATGGGCCGCCCCCGAAGCCCGGTCGGAGCGGCTCACCCTTGAGCGCGAGCGCAAGATGGCGCGCTCGCCTCACGCCTACGTGCGGGGCAGCACGACCCGCTTTTACGAATGGCTGGACAAGGCCGACATCAACCTGCCACAAGGCCCCGCCATCTGGATCTGCGGCGACTGCCACACCGGCAATCTCGGGCCGCTGGCCGATGCGCACGGCCGCGTCGACGTGATGATCCGCGACCTCGATCAGACCGTCATCGGCAATCCCGTACACGATTTCATCCGGCTGGCGCTCTCGCTGGCCAGTGCCGCGCGCGGTTCCGCGCTCTCGGGCCTGACTGTCATTCGGATGCTCGAAGCGCTCATGCGCGGCTATGCATCGGCGTTTGAGCGCGACGACGACGTTGAGAGCGACGACGCACCTCGCAAGAAGAGCGATACGAGTAAAACGAAAGCCGGTAAGCGTCACAGCAAGGCCAAAGGGGAAAACGTGGGCGACGCGCGCCCCGCCATCGTCGACCTCATCATGCGCCGCGCGGTGAAACGTTCATGGAAACACCTCGCGCTCGAACGCATTGAAGACATTCGTCCGACGATTCCGCTGGGCCGCCGCTTCTGGCCGCTCAGCAAGACGGAGGAGAAGGAGATCGACGCGCTGTTCCAGGTCGACGCGATCGCCAGCCTTGCAACGGCGCTGCGCGGGCGTCCCAGCGACGGGCACGTCGAAGTGCTCGATGCCGCCTACTGGGTCAAGGGTTGCAGTTCACTGGGACGTTTGCGTTACGCCGTGCTGCTCGACGTCGACGGCGGTGTGGTGCAGGGGGACGACCTCTGCCTGATGGATCTGAAGGAAGGTGTGAGGGCGGCCGCCCCGCGCTATGCCGGCGTTCGCATGCCGCGCGACAATGCCGAGCGAGTGGTCAAGGGCGCCCTGCACCTGTCGCCGTCGCTCGGTGAGCGCATGCGCGCCACGCGCCTCATGGACCGCTCGATCGTGATTCGCGAACTTCTGCCACAGGATTTGAAGCTCGAGATCGAGACGCTTTCCCGTGACGATGCCACCGAGGTGGCGGGCTATCTGGGACGCGTCGTCGGGCAGGCGCACGCGCGCCAGATGGACAATCCGACCTGCCGCGCATGGGTGGCCGATCTGCAACGCAACCGCTCGAAGGCCATCGACACCCCGGTCTGGCTCTGGAACAGCGTGGTGCAACTCACCAGCGAACACGAAGCGGCTTATCTGGAGCACTGCAAGCGGTTGTTTTCCGGCGCGGCGTAGAAGCGTAGAGGCGTAGAGACGCAGAGGCGTCAGCGCGCATGACACGCCACGCCAGCGAACGACGTCGGCGACAACCCGATCAGAACATCGGGTTGCCGCTGACGGTCTTGAGCGGCACCTGCTGCGACACATCCCAATGCTCGACGATCTTGCCCTTGTCCAGACGGAAGATATCGACGATGGCGATGGGTTGATCGCCGGGATAAGGCACCTTGCGCACGTGCAGGATCACGTAATCGCCATCGGCGAACGCGCGAACGACATCGCTATGCGAGTCGGGCTGATTCTTGCGCAGGAAGTCCAGAAACTTGCCGAACCCCTCGACGCCATCCGCCGCATTCGGATTGTGCTGGATGTACTGGCTGCCGAGGTAACGGCGCGCCGCGTCGAAATCCTTGCGATTGAGGCCCGCCTCGTAGAACGCGAGCACGGCCTCTTTATTGGCCGCCATCTGCGCGGCCGAGACGGCGGGCACCGCACTGGCCGAGGAGCGCAGCCCTTCGACGCCTGCGGCAGAAATGGCCGCACCGGGCACCGGCGGCATGCCCTCGGCGGCGTGAGCGGGCGCCATCGTGATGACGGAGACGGCGCCGGTAATGGCGAGCCACGAAGCGATGCGCGTTTTCATGGTGTTTGGGCCTTGGCGTTGCACGAACGAGCGATCAGCTTAGCAGTTCATACGGCCCGCCGCGCACCAGCGCGCGCTGGTAGGCATCGCGTGCATGGATGCGCTTGAGGAAATCGTCGATCGCCGGCCACTGCCCTCGTCCATCGGCACGTGCCGTCGCCGCTTCGAGCGGGAAGCTCATCTGAATATCCGCCGCGCTGAAGCTGTCGCCGACGAACCAGCCGGTCTTTGCCAACGCGTCGTTGACATACCCGAAATGCAGTTTCAATTGCGGATCGACGAAGCTCGATTGCAACGTGCCGCTGATCTTGCGCGCAATGGGACGCACGAAAAACGGCATCGGCGCGCTCGCGATGCGCAGGGCCACGAGCTTGAGCAGCAACGGCGGCATGGCCGATCCTTCCGCGTAATGCAGCCAGTAAGTCCAGCGCAGTCGCTCGGGCGTGTCGCGTGGCGGCACCAGCCGGCCCTGCCCGTAGCGCTCGACGAGATACTCGATGATCGCCCCCGACTCCGCCAGCGTGAGATCGCCGTCCATGACCACCGGCGACTTGCCTAGCGGATGCACCTGACGCAATTCCGGTGGGGCGAGCATGGTCTTGGGATCGCGCTCGTAGCGGCGCAGTTCGTACGGAACGCCCAGTTCTTCGAGCAGCCACAGCACGCGCTGCGAGCGGGAGTTGTTCAAATGATGGACCGTCAGCATGATGTCTGGCTCCGGCGGGAAATCCGCCCGTCATTGTCGCCGCAATGTCGGGTTTGCGGGTAATCTTCCCCATCGGCCCCGCCGGGGTTCGCCCGCGGCCCTCCATTCACCCCACCTCGCTCATGGACAGAATCGACGCCATGAAGGTCTTCGTCGCCACCGTCGACGAAGGAAGCCTTGCCGGTGCTGCCCGGCGTCTGGGCCGTTCGGCCGCCGCCGTCAGCCGCGCCATCGCCTATCTCGAAACCCACACGGGCACCGCCCTGCTGCACCGCACGACCCGCACACTCAAGCTGAGCGCCGCTGGCGAGCGCTACGCCGCGGCCTGCCGCCGTATCCTGCTCGATCTGGACGAAGCCGACATCGTCGCCGCCGGAGAACGTTCGGCCCCGCGCGGCCTGCTCACCGTCTCGGTGCCGCTCGCGGCGGGCGAGACGTTCATGCGCGAGATCGCCGACGCATTCATCGAGCGCTACCCCGATGTCATCGTCCGCCTGCAATTGAGCGATCTGCCCGTGAACCTGATCGACGAAGGCGTCGACGTTGCGGTAAGGGTCGCGCACCTGCCCGACTCGTCGCTCGTCGCCACGCAGGTCGGAGAGGTCCGGCGCATCATCGCCGCCTCGCCGGGCTATCTGGCGACGCACGCCCCCATCGAGACGCCCGCCGATCTCACAAAACATCAGATCGTCTCGATGACGTACTTCGGGATAGACTCGTGGCGCTTTCCTGCCATCGGACGCGGCTCGGTGCCGCAGGTCGTGCAATTTACCCCGCGCCTGATCGCCAACTCGATCCGCACGGTGATCGCGTCAGTCGTTGCCGGACATGGCGTGGCACGCATGCTGACGTACCACATCGTTGACGAACTCGAGCGCGGCACGCTACGCATCGTGCTGCAAAACTACGAACATCCGCCCATGCCGGTTCACGTCATTACCCCGCACGGCCGGCTGTCCGTCCCCAAGGTACGGGCGTTCGTCGACTTCGCGGTGCCCCGTCTGCGCAAGCATTTCTCACGCGTGCACAAGCTGGCAAGCGGGACCTGAGACACGCACGTCGACGCGGGATTACCGTGGTGCGGCAGCCCTTCGCCGTCGTCGTGCCGTCGCAATTGCCGTCGCGATTGCCGTCGCGATTATTACGCCGGGCGGAAGAATGACTTCCGGGGGATGTCCGTTCTCTGACGCACCGCAGCAACCTACACTGACTCCGTTGCTTTTGCACGCCGCACCGGCCAGCGCCGGGGGCGGCGCGGCGTCACCGGAGTCATCATGTCCAACGCAGTGCTCAGCGGCAGCCCGTCCGCCCCCTTCAACGCCTGGCGCGGCACCCTGAGCGCCGCATGTGCCAGCCTCATCGGCATCGGCTTTGCGCGCTTCGCTTACACCGCCCTGCTGCCCGCGATCATCGGCGCCCATTGGTTCGCCCCGGCCACGGCCGCTTACCTCGGCGCCGCCAATCTCGGTGGCTATCTGGTCGGCGCACTGGGCGCACGCGTCCTCGCGCGCTATGCCTCGAACGTCGCGATCCTGCGCACGATGATGCTGCTCGCTGTCGCGGCGTTCTTCGCGTGTGCGTCGCCACTTTCGTTCCTCTGGTTCTTCGGCTGGCGTTTCGCCTCGGGTGTCTCGGGCGGCATGCTGATGGTGATCGCGGCCCCTTCGGTACTGGCCCACGTGGGGCCGTCGAGACGCGGCATCGTGAGCGGTGCGATCTTCGCGGGCCTCGGACTGGGCATCGCGGCGACGGGCACACTCGTGCCGCTGCTGTTGCGGCACGGCCTCGCGCAGACATGGATCGGGCTAGGAGTGCTCTCGCTCGCGCTCACCGTCTTGGCATGGCGCGGCTGGCCTGACGGTGCGCCCGTCGTTGCGGCCAGCACTGCTCCCCATGCACGCCGCCGACCGGCCAGCCCGCTCACGCTGCGCTCGCTGTATGTCGAATACGCACTGAATGCCGTCACACTCGTGCCGCATATGATCTTCCTCGTCGACTATGTCGCGCGCGGTCTGGGCAAGGGGCTCGACGCGGGGGCCCACTATTGGGTGCTGTACGGATTGGGCGCTGTCGTCGGGCCGATCCTGGTCGGGCTTGTCGCCGATCGCATCGGCTTCGCGCGGGCCTTGCGGGTCGCCTACGTCGCGCAAATGGGGGCGGTGGTGCTGCCGGTGCTCGGGCTGGGCACGCCGGCGCTGATCGTCTCCAGCTTCGTGATGGGCGCATTCACGCCGGGCATCGTGACACTGGTGCTCGGACGCGTGAACGAGCTGCTCGCTCACCATCCCGCCTCGCAAAAGGGGGCCTGGAGCACCGCAACGACCAGCTTTGCGACGCTGCAAGCCGGTGCCGCCTACGGACTGTCGTTCCTGTTCGCGGCGACGTCGGGCAACTATTCGCTGCTGTTCATCGTGGGCGGTGTCGCCATGGTCATCGCACTGCTGGTCAACCTGACCACGGCCCGGCTCGAGCGGGCATGACCGTCAGCGCCACGCCGCGCTGAGCATCACGCCGCCAGAGACGACGAGCATCGTATCGAGCAAGCGCTGAAATACGGCCGGGCTCAGGCCGAGCACGAAGCGCTTGCCGAGCATGGTGCCCAGCATCAGCGTCATGCCGACGATCAGCCCGTTGGCCCACGCCGCGGGCGGCAACGCACCGAGACCCGAGAACATCAGCACTTTGGCGACGTAGATCAAGACGGAGCTGGCCGATTCCGAGCCGAGGAAGGCACCGCCCGACAAGCCATACGCGGCAAAGGCCGGCACGCTGAGCGGCCCCGTGGAGAGCACGATGCCCGTGAGGAAGCCGATGACCGCACCGGCGGCGCCCAACTGCCAGAGGGCCAGCCGCCATTGCTTGCGGTGCAGATAATGCCGCGCCGGCACCATCGCGATGAAGAACAGGCCCAGCGCGATGTCCACGACGGTGGCAGGCAGACTCCATAAGGTCCGTGCGCCCAGCGCGGCAGCCGGTGCACCCGGCAGCGAATACGCCAGAACGGCACGCCAGTCGATCTCGCGCCACCATGCCAGCACCTTCGACACATTGCCGATGATGGCCGCGACCGCCATGATCGGCACCGCCTGCTTCGGGCCATACGTGTAGACCAGCACCGGGAGCAGCATCATCGACGAGCCCGTGCCGACGACACCACTGACCGCGCCCGCTGCCGTCCCGACGACGGCGATCATTACCATGGCCCACACATGTCCCGCGAAGAATGCCGCCAACATACCTGCCTCGTCGTTTTTCGATCCCCCTCACGCAGCGTTGCGTCGCATGAGCCGTGGACGTGACGATAAAACATGACGAAGGCTCACACCATCGACAATTTCGCCGGGCTTCTGTGATAAAAAGTCACAAGTCCGAGGTCATTTCGTCGATGAGGGTTCTGGATGTCACGTCGTCAACTCCCCCCGCTGCACGCTTTGCGTGTGTTCGAGACCGCCGCACGCGCGCAGAGCCTGAGCGCGGCCGCTCAGGAATTGTCGATCACGCATGGGGCCGTGAGCCGTCAGATCGCTTTGCTGGAGGATTGGCTAGGTCAGACCCTGTTCGTCAGGCAGGGGCAGCGCAATGTCGCGACAGATCATGCCCGGGCGTTTGCCGCCGAGATCAGCGCCGCGTTCGACCGCATCGACGACGCCGCCCTGCGCTTCGGCAAGGCGCCGCAAACGCGCATCGTGCGTGTCAATGCCCAGACCACGCTCGCCATGCACTGGCTGATCGCACGGCTGCCCGCGTTTCACGCCGCACATCCCGATGTGCAGATTGTCGTAACCACATCGAGCAGCGCCGACCCGGCGTTTCGCGGCGGATTCGACGTCGCGATCCGGCGCGATCCGCCGCCGCGTCCCGAATGGCAACCCTACGAGAAGTCGGTGCTGTTCGTCGAGCGGGCCAGCGTCATCGCAGCGCCGTCGCTGTTGGCGGCGTTACCGCTGCGCCGCCTGAAGGATCTGGCGAAACACACCTTCGTCGCGACACAGACGCGCGTGGGTGCATGGGAAGATTGGCTCAACGCGGCCGGGGTGCCCGCGTTGCGGCCGGTGCGCTTTGATCGGTTCGACCACTATCACGTGAGCCTGCAAGCCGTGATCGACGGGCTGGGCTTAGGCATCGGCTGCACGCCGACGCTCGATCGCGAACTGGCCGCCGGCCGTCTGACCCTGCCCTTTGCGCAGATTCAGGTGGACGGGGCGACATACGTCACGCTCGTGCCGCGCGACGCCGACAAGTCGCGAGCGCTGCGCGACTTCCTGACGTGGGTGCACGACACGGCAAGCATGCCCGCCGCCGACATCACGCTCCGGGGCGAACGCTCCATTTCCCGGGCGACACGCCGAACGCGCGCCGAAAGTAACGGGTGAAGTGCGACAGATCGTTGAAGCCTTGCGCCACGGCGACGTCGGTCGCCGACGCCCCGGCTCGCAAGGCGGGCAACGCTCGCACCAGACGCAACTGATTGCGCCACGCATGCGGCGCGAGGCCCGTCTCACGCGAGAAGAGCCGCGCCGCGTGAAATGGCGACAGATCGACGGCCTCGGCCAGCGCCGTCAGCGACAACGGTTCGGTGAGATCGGCCGAGAGTCGCGCCTTCATCGTCTCGACGCGCACCGCATCGCGATGCACCGGTGTCTGCGGCGAGCGCGCCTGCGCGTAGCGAATCAACATCATCGACACGGCTTCGATCAAGACGCTCTCCGCCATCAGCGGGTCGGCGCCGGCTTGCAGCAGACGATGCGCAGCAATCAGCCGCTGCATGGCCTGCGCGTCGTAAATGACGCTTTCGCCAAACCATGGCAAGGCTTCCTCAGGTGACACCGGCCCCGGCAACGGATGGGTCAACTGACGCTGCACCCCCAGCACGAAGCTCACCGGCAGGTAGAACACCCGGTAGCGCCACCCGAAGTCGGTCTCGCGCGCGCCGGTATGCACCTCACCGGGGTGAATGACGGCAACCGACCCGGCATATGCCACATGCTCGCCGCCCCGATAGGCATAGCGTTCGGCGCCCTCGACAATACACGCGAACGTGTACGCGTCGTGCCAGTGCGGCGCGAAGGTGTGGTCGTTGTATTCGGCCGTGAGCATGTCGCCGCCAGGCACGAGCGACGAGCGCCAGTACAGGGGGGCATTGCGGAAAGGCTGAATGGGTGGGTACAGGGCATTCATGCCCGCTACTTTACACTGCGCGGCCGCGCTCAGTAAGGCTGCACGGCCATCCTGAGCGCGCCGACCCGCAACGGCAAGGCAAGGGCAAGGGCAAGAAACGGGCGCTGGCCCGATCAGCGCGTGGCGATCACGAAAAGTCGCGGGAACGGCAGCAGCACCGTGCCGTCGGCCAGCGCAGGATAAGCGTTCGCGATTTCCTCGGTGTATCGCGTCAGGAAAGCTTCACGCGACGCGTCGTCGAGCTTTGCAAGGAACGGGCGCAACGCGCTGCCCTTGAACCACTCCACGACCGCCGGCGCGCCCCCTGCGAGCGGGTGATAGTACGTTGTGCGCCAGATGTCCACGCGCGAGCACAGTGCACGCAGCAGCGGGTAGTAGAACGTTGCGCCATGACGCGCCGTGCGCTCCACCCCTTTGAGCGTCGATGCCCAACGCGCATCGGCGGCCACCTCTCGCATCAGTTGATGCGCAGGTTCGTCGAGATTGTCGGGCGTCTGCACGGCCAGCGAGCCACCGGGCGCGAGGCACTCGACGAGTCGCGGGTACAGCGTCTCGTGATCGGGCAACCATTGCAACACGGCATTGGCGAGGATCACGTCGAACGGACCGTCCTGCCAACGGGCAATGTCCGCCACGTCGAAGCGATATTGCGGCAAGCGTGCGCGCGCCGCATCCACCATGTCCTGCGAGCTATCCAGCCCGAGTACTTCGGCCTGCGGATATCGCGCGGCGAGCACTTCCGTGGAATTGCCCGGGCCGCAACCGATGTCGACCACGCGCGCGACGTCGCGCGCCGCCTGAGGCGGAATGGCGGCGACCAAATCGCGCACGGGACGCGTGCGCTCATCTTCGAACTTGACGTATTGCGAGGCTTGCCACGCGGGATTCACGGGGGCATTCGACAACGGGACTTGCGACATGACGAACTCCAGGGGGCTATCGGGCGATAGCCGTCACGATATCAGGTCGCCGCCTGCAATGCCTCTACGAACACGCGCAGATGCGACGCTTCCGCATCGGTGATGGCCCAGTACGTCATGCCGCCGCGCCGCCAGCGCGCTATCGCATACCCATCGGCGCCGGTAATCGTCGGCGCGGCCGCGCCCTTGTCGCGCGCAGGAAACACATAGAGATCGATCGGATGCTTGTCCGTCCGGTAGACGAGGACGGCGACGGTGCGTCCGCCCACGTAATCGAGTCGTCCCCCTTCGAGCGGGAAGCCCTTGTCCGACAGATCCGTGACGGGCGGCGCGTAATCGATGCGCCCGTTGAACCAAGGCTTGACGGTGTGCTGATCGGTCGAGACGACGTCGATGGGATGTTGCGAGAGCAGCGCACGTACATGGCTCGCCACGATCTCCTGCGGTTGCAGTCCGGTCGTCGACTGCGCTTGCGATGCGTCTTGCGGCGGCGCAGGCGGACGCACCACCAGCAACGCCATCGCCACGGCCAGTCCCCCGAGAATCGCGCCGCCTGCCCCACCGAACAGCCACGGCGCCAGGCTCAGTCCCCATGCCACCTCCGGCCGCTGGTCGGGTTTTCCGGGCCTGGGCGACGCGGCCCCGGGCATCGCGCCGGGCGGCGGCGATGCCGGCGTTACCTGCACATCGTCGACGGCCGGACTCGCCTGACGCTCAGCATGCGCCAACTCGCGGCGCAAGCGCTCGCGCAGCGACTGAGGGGCGTCGTGACGCAATGATCCGTCGCGCAGCATCTTGCCCAGCGTGGTCGCTTCGCTGGCGGCGGTGGACGGCGCTGCGCCCACACCCAGCGTCGTGTCACCGGTCTTGTCCTTCATATCGCTCACAGGATTCGTGTCGTTGGGATCGTCGGGCTTATTCATCGTGTCCTCCCCGGGTGGTGCCGTCCAGCGGCAGACGTGTGAGACGTGTGATCTGCGCCGACGGGGCGTGGGTTCCGTGCGGGACATTCGACGCGGCGGCGGGGTTCGTAGGCGCCGCGTCCTGCGCGGCGCGCACGGCGGCCGCCAGCATCTGTCTGCCGCGCGCCAGACGCGACATGACCGTGCCCGCCGGCACACCCACGATCGTTTCGATTTCCCGGTAGCTCAGGTCCTCCATCTCGCGTAACACCAGCACCTCTCGGAATACGACCGGCAATGTCGCCAGCGCGTCGCGCACCAACGCGCATTCGTCGCGGCGCACGGCGAGCATCTCCGGATCGCCGGGGGACGTGTCGTCCCACCCCGGCAGACTCGCCTCGCCGTGCAGCGCGTGCGTGGATTCATCGAATGGCGTGCCATCCGCCGCATCGGAGCGGCGACGCCACTCCGTGAGCCAGGTATTGCGCACGATAGCCAGCAGCCACGCACGGGCGTTCTCGCCGCGAAAGCCGTCGAAGAAGCGCAACGCGCGCAGGTAGGCTTCCTGCACGATATCGTCGGCATCGCTCGCACTGCCCGACAGCCAGCGCGCGAGGTTGTACGCCGCATCGAGGTGCGGCAAAGCCAGGGATTCGAACCGTCCCGACGCTTGCGCGCCGGCTTTTTCAGCGTCAGTCACCGGGGTCTCCCGAAGACGGGCAACGCCATGCCCGAGTGAATCGGTCTGACGCCGCCATCGCGACGTCAATGCGACATCAATGCGCTCATTGAATCACATCTGCTTTGGCGAACGCCTATTTCACGACAATCACGCCAGTCATGTGCGGATGAATCGCGCAGTAATACGGATACGTACCCGGCTTGTCGAACGTGAAGGCGAACGAGCCGTCGGTGTCGAGCGCCCCCGATGCAAACGCACGCGGGTTGCCTGAACTGGTGACGGTATGCGGCTCGTCGTCGCGGTTGGTCCATTTCACACGTGTGCCGGCATGGACCGTGAGCGTCGCGGGCGAGAACGTGAAGTTGTCGATGTGCACGGTGTTGGCGTCAGCAGCGCTCGCGAGCGCGGGCAGCGTCAGCGCAAGCATGCCTGCGCCCGCCATGACAACGCGGCTCAGCCATGCGCGCCGCCGTGCGCGGGGTGCGTGCAGAAGAAGTGATTTCATGGGAGGGCTCCAAGAACGTGAGATGCGTGAGATGTCACGATGCCAGCGTG
Source organism: Pandoraea sp. ASV26 (assembly GCF_016428915.1). Lineage (GTDB taxonomy): Bacteria > Pseudomonadota > Gammaproteobacteria > Burkholderiales > Burkholderiaceae > Pandoraea. Next base: position 6,161 of record NZ_JAELTP010000101.1, on the reverse strand, counting down.
GTATCGCCAAGCGTCGGTGTGCCGTCGAGCGTCGTGAAGTCGACGCGCCGAATGCCGAGCATCTGACGCAGTTGCGAAGGGTCGACCTTCAGCGGCCCCGGGCCGGGCCCTTCTCCCGGTGCGGCTTGCGGGAATGCGGTCGACATCGCGGTCTGCAAGCGGACGTTGCCCTCCACTTTCTGCAATACCTGATGGATATGCCCGTTGAGCACCGTGACCGAGCCGAACGGCCGCAGCAACGCCAGTGCGCGATCGCCGTCGTCGGTGCCCCATCCCCATGCGGGATAGACCGACCACAGCGGCATGTGCGTGAACACCACGAGCGGGGTGCTGTGCGAGCGGCCCTTGAGGTCGGCGGCGAGCCAGGCGAGTTGTGCGTCGCCCAGATACCCCATCCCGCCGGCCTTCAGATTGAGCACGTTGACCAGCGCGACGAAGTGCACGCCCTGCTGATCGAAGCTGTACCAGCCAAGCCCCTTGGTGTCCGGGGAGAAGCGCGCGAAGAATGCACGGCCGTCGTCGCCGATCACGTCGTGTTCGCCGGGCACGTAGCGAGTCTCCAGACCGGCACTGTTCACGATCTGCTGCGCAATGTCGAATTCCTCGGGGCGCGACAGATGGCTCACGTCGCCCGTATGGAGCATGAAGGCGGGTCGTTCGGATGCCCCCCGAATGCGCTCGATGGCAGATTGCAACGTCGCGGCCGGGTCGGGGTTGGGGGCCTTGTTGAAACCGATGTGACTGTCGCTGATCTGCACGAACGTCAGCGCATGACCCGCGGGCATCTCGGCGGCGACCGCCGAGGCACCTAGCGATACGCCACGCGGCACGCCACCGTCGAGCGTCCACAGAATGCCGGCGCCCGCCCATGCCAGACAGGCCATCGCCCTGCGGCGCGACATTGACGGCGACGGCTCACCGTGGGAGAGCGGGCCGGCATCGTCAGACCTGACGTCCGGGTTGTCTTGCTCGTTGCGACTCATGAAACACCTCCGCGCGATACGCGCGCTGCCCGGCCCGTCACCATGACGGGGGTTCGGGAGCGTCGTTATCGGTAATACCGGCGGGGGTATCGTTTTATTCCCGGATGCCGGGCGTTGATGTCAGGGTCAGAGCGGCGAATACTGCCAGCGGTCGGTGGCACCGGTCCTGCCCGTCAGGGGGCACGATGTCATGCCGTCGAGCACGCTCGGGCAGCCGTGGTCGCCGAGCGCTTGCAACTCGCTTGCTTTCGCCGTGCGACGCAGCAGCGGGCGCGGATCGACCGGCACGCCCTGCCGGCGAAGTTCGAAATGCAGATGCGCGCCGGTGACCATGCCCGTCTTGCCGACGGCACCGATCACCTTGCCTGCGGTGACCCTATCGCCAACGCGCAGTCCGCGCGCAGTGCTCGACAGGTGAGCGTAGATCGTCTCACTTTCGTAGCGATGCTCGATCACGATGTAACGGCCGAATCCGCGGCGTTCGTAGCCGACGGTCTTCACCACGCCCGCGGCCACCACACGCACCGGCGCACCATGCGGGGCGACAAGATCGATACCGGTGTGGGTATGTTTTACGCGTCGCACGGGGTGATAGCGCGTGCCGTAATCGGACGAGATGCGTGAAAACGTCACCGGCATGACGAGAGACTTCGGCGCCCGCGCTGTCAGCCTCGGCGTGAGCGACACCGTATTCGCATTCGCGAGCGGCGTGAGCGCCATCACGTGACAGCGCGCAGCACCGGCCGTGATCGACATCGGGTATAGCGGCGCTACCTTGCCGCAGACGGACGGGCGCAACGTCACGCCTTCCACGGACAACGAGGTGGCAGCCAATTTGGGAGACGTGGCGTCGGTGAAAGCGAACGAGGGGGTGAGACGCGGATGCAGACGCATTGCGTCATCCGCGCCGCCAACCCCGGCCATGGCGGGAAGCGGTACCGTCATGCACAGCCAGACACACACGGCATGCCAGCGAGGCCCGCGGGATGGACGGCCTTCGCCCTGCCCCGACCGACTTTGCGCGCCGCCGACCAACGCGGCGCACATGCGCTTGGAGGAGGGAGAAGAGAAAGACATCGCTCGAAAAATAAATTCGGAAACGACGCAGTCTACGGGGCGAACGAGCGGAAATATTTAGGGATTCGCCCAAAATTGGCGTCAACGTCGGTCAAAGTGCAGTCATTTGGGAGCGTACCCAACGCCGTTGACGCGACCAGCCCCCTCAAGCGCAGCATCGGCGCGCTCATTACGCCCTGTCGCCCAATCCCATCACGCGGGCTGACGCCGGCACTGCCTGACGACGCCACGCACGCCACGCACGCCGTACCGCCTGATTGCGTCGAACGTTCCCTCTCAGGGGCTGTCCGACCTCATAAGTCCGCGCTGCCTGACGTCAGGATTTGTTCTTGCCGAGGTGGCACGCGTAAGATAGCGTTTTCGCCCGAAGCCCCCTGCCATCGGGCCGTTTTTCGGTAGTCATGTCTAGCTCCTGGATCGCCATTACCAATTTCGGCAGTGCCGCCGTCACGGTGCCCGCCGCTGCCGCCCTCACCCTGTGGTTGCTCTCGGCCCGTGCATGGCGCATGGCGTTCACCTGGGTAGCCCTGTTTGGGACGGGAGCGCTCGTCGTCGCCGCCTCGAAGGTCATGTTCCTTGGCTGGGGACTCGGCGTGCGCGAACTCGACTTCACCGGCGTGAGCGGTCATACCATGCTCGCCGCGTCGGTCTACCCGGTGATCGCGTGGCTGCTTCTTCGCCGGTTCGCATGGCCGTGGCGCGCGCTCGGCATGGTCGCCGCGAGCGCCGGCAGCGTGGCCGTAGGGGTGTCGCGGGTTGCCCTCTCGGCGCATTCGGTTTCGGAGTCGGTCGCAGGCTGCATCGTGGGCTTCGCCGTGTGGGCCGCCTTTGCGTGGTTCACACGGCGCGACGACACCCCCAACCTCAAAACGCTGCCGATGGCGGCGAGCCTGTTCATCCTCGTGATGTGGCTGCACGGCGAGCAAGTGCCTACGCAACGCTGGATCACCCGCATCGCGCTGACGCTGTCCGGGCACGAGCAACCGTTCCGACGCATCGCCTGGCACGCGCGCAAGCCCGCCCCGCCGCCTGCCGTCCCCGCGCTTGCGCCGACTACGGAGATCCCCGCGCCCGCGCGATGACCGCTGCCACACGTCGCATGACGACGTGCGCACACAACTTGCCGCAGGTCACGGCTCATGCGCGACGACCTGCGCGGCACGCCAGCGCAGACGACGGACTTCACGGTGTGAAACGCCACCATCGCAAGCGCTGAACGACGCGCCGGGAACTTACGTGCCCGAGCGAGGTGAGTGAGTGCCGCCCCGCTTCGGGGGCACACGACCGTTGAGCGACGACTGCTGTGACACGGCCGCCTCAGTCGCCTGCGCGGCTTCCGTCGACATGCGACGCCAGGCGTTCATCGTCCCCTGCGTGGCGTCGTTGAACGCCTGGAACCACTTCTGCAACGGCGCCTCGGCCGCCTTCGCGGCTTCACCGGCGCTCGCGCCTGCGCCGATCAGATCGGGCAGCGTCGCCACACCGGCCATGCCGTGCTGAAGTTCTTCGCCGGTCTGGCGGCAATGCTCGGCCCACAGCACTTGATGGTTCGCACACACCGCAAGCCACTCGCGCCAGAACTCGTTTTGTTGCGCGATCTGGCCGTTGAGCAGTTGCAGATGCGTGGTGAGCAGCGCATTGAAGTCCTTGGCACCGCCGAGCGACTTGGCCGCTTCGGCTTGCACCTTGAGCAATTCGGTATCGCGCTGCGCCTGCAACTGATGCGTACGCTGCGCAGCTTCCAGAAAAATGCCGTAAGCGCCCAGTGCGCTCGAGGTACTGAGTTTGACCAACGTCAGTGCCGGATTCGTTTCCTTTGACATCATGACTCTCCTAAGTGAATCGTTAGCTGCAAAGCGGCGCGTTACTCCATATGCATGCCACCGTTGATGGCAACGTTGCTGCCGGTGATGAAACCTGCGTCGTCCGACACGAGAAAAGCGACGAGTGCTGCCACTTCGTCGGGGCGCCCTAACCGACCGACCGGAATCTGCGGAAGAATGCGCGATTCGAGCACCGCTTGCGGCACGGCGGTCACCATCTTCGTCGCGAGATACCCCGGCGAGATCGTATTGACCGTGACACCCGACTTGGCGACTTCCAACGCCAACGCCTTCGTAAATCCGTGCATGCCCGCCTTCGCGGCAGCATAGTTCGCCTGACCGAAGGCGCCCCGGCAGCCATTGACCGACGAGATGTTGATGACGCGTCCCCAGCCGCGCGCCACCATGCCGCAGAAGATCGGCCGGGTCATGTTGAACACGCTGTCCAGATTCGTGCGCAATACCGACTGCCAGTCTTCGGCAGTCATTTTGCGCAGGGTGGCGTCGCGCGTGATCCCTGCATTGTTGATGAGAATGTCGACCGGGCCGGTGTCGGATTCGATGACCTTTGCACAAGCCTCGCAAGACGCGAAGTCGGCAACGTCGACACGATAGGCAGAGAAGTCGCGGCCGGTGTCGCGCATGCGCTCGACCCAACCTTCGCAGTCTTGATTCGTGGGCGAACAGGTCACGGCAACGCGGTAGCCGGCATCGGCAAGACGCGTGCTGATCGCCTCGCCCAAACCGCCCATGCCTCCTGTGACCAATGCGATTCGTGGTGTCATGGCTGTGCGTCTCTGGTGAGCGTCGATCGTTAAACTTCGGATACATCCAGCATAGTCGCGAACCCCCGGCTTGCTGCTGCGCCCGGCACCCGGACAAACCCTTTCGCCTGACCTCGATCAAGCGCATGCACCAAAGCGATGCCGCCTGCGCGACAACTCGCCGCCGGCTTGTGCCGTGCCGCTCACGTCGTGAACTGCCGGGTGTCTTCGCTACGATGTCGCCAGTCGTTGCAACTGGCCCGAGTGTGACTCAATGCGCGTGACAACGTTCCTCGGATGTGACAATTTATCCCGATCAATAGCCTTGCTGACGCCGCGCCGCCTCGCCTCTGTCACATTGCCGATTGCATGCAATGCCGGGCGCGCGCCGCATGGACGTTCCATAGGAATCGTACTCCAAAATAATTTGCCGGTTGGGCTTTCTCCGGTCGCCGACAACAATCCAATGACGCGCCCCTATCGATAGTCACAGGGGCGTCGAATATCCCTGTAGCGCCCGTTGCAGGGGGCTGACAATCCATATATCATCGCCCGTAGATTTTTTCCGGATCGCGCCGTTTTGCCGGTCGTACTGCCCGGTGTGATTGCTCTGCAATGGCTCAGTGATGGCTCGGCGAATGCTCGCCTGGCCCGGCTCGGCCCGGCGGGCGTGTCGCGAACTCATTGTTTTGTCTCCCGGATTTCTCACTTTGAGAGTCACGAGCGCATGATGCCCTTTCTGCCCGACACCGCACCACGCCGCCGCCGGCTCGCGTTGGTCATTGCCACTACCGCCATCGCCGCCGCCTCACTTGCCGCGTGTTCACGCAAAGCCCCGCCGGAGCCCCCTCCGCGCCCGGTCGTAGCCGTGGCGGCCAAGATCGCCGAGCAGACGCCCATCGCGTCGCTGCCGGCCCAGATCGAGGCGCGTTATGCCACGCCGCTATCCTTCCGCGTTGCGGGCAAGATCATCGATCGGTCGGTCAGGCTCGGCGACGCCGTCAAGGCGGGTCAGGTCGTGGCACGCCTCGATCCGGCGGATCTCTCGAAGAACGCCGCCAGCGCCCGCGCGCAACTCGACGCCGCGCAGCACCAACTCGACTACGCGACGCAAACCGTCACCCGAGACCGCGCACAGGCACGAGAAAACCTGATCGCGCCGGCACAACTCGAGCAGTCGGAGAACGCTTACGCGAGTGCGCTGGCACAGCGCAATCAGGCGACTCAACAAGCGGCGTTGGCCAGCGATCAGTTGGGTTACGGCAATCTCAAAGCCGATCGCGACGGTGTCATCACCGCTGAGCAGGCGGATACCGGACAGAACGTCAGCGCCGGTCAGCCGGTGTATCAGTTGGCGTGGACGGGCGACGTCGACGTGATTGTCGATGTGCCCGAAGTCGCGCTCAGCGCGTTTCGCATCGGGCAGACGGCGAGCGTCTCGCTGCCCGCCGTGCCGGGCAAGACATGGCAGGCGCGCGTGCGTGAGATCTCGCCCGCGGCCGATCCCATGAGCC
>NZ_JAELTP010000963.1 GCF_016428915.1 Pandoraea sp. ASV26 | reverse complement strand
CTTCTTTCCCCAGCTGCATTACCGCTGTCGTTAACTGCTTTTGCTCTTCCGCTTGAAGTGCGTCAATCTTATTCACGTCGTTTTGCAAGAGGTCGAAGAACTCGCTGTCGAACACTAATGGCACCTCAAGAGTTTCGTATTCTCCATTTTCGAGTCCCTGGACATCCGACTTGCCATTATTCCCAGTTGCTGCTGCGTTGGTTCGGAGTGGTTCAATCAGAGCCGTTGTTGAATCTGCCGACGTCGTCGCTTTATGACCGTTATGACTACTATCGGGTATCTCGCTGGCGAGCTTATTGAGAAACGCACGAGATGTAGGTGTAAGGCTTGCATCAACAGCAATGCCATCTCGAAGGTGCACAAACACTGTGAGTTTCGGCC
>NZ_JAELTP010000962.1 GCF_016428915.1 Pandoraea sp. ASV26 | reverse complement strand
CCCCCCCCCCCCCCCCCCACCCCCCCCCCCCCCCCCCCCACCAACCCACCACACGGTTCGTCGGCAGCGTCAGATGTGTATAAGAGACAGTGGTTGGTGGGCACTATCTCTACCAAATTGAAGGGACTGAACTCATTCCATTGACGTCGGGCAAGTCGAAGCTTGATACGCGCAACACCGAAGAGCAGCGGTTCTTGTCTATTCTAAACGGCTTAGATCTGACAAAGTCGTTTTACTACAGTTATTCATACCTGTCTCTTATACACATCTGACGCTGCCGACGAACCGTGTGGTGTGTTGTTGTGGGGGGGGGGGGGGGGGGGTGAGTGGGGGGGGGGGGGGGGGGGGGGGGGGGGGGGGGGGGGGGGGGGGGGGGGGGGG
>NZ_JAELTP010000961.1 GCF_016428915.1 Pandoraea sp. ASV26 | reverse complement strand
GTTTGGAATAGCTTCTACACTGCCAGGGTGCTTGAACGAGTAATTTGAGCTTGAAGAAAGCGCCCTTAATGGTATCACGAAAATTGAGAGTACGGAACAAATTGATGTGTTGCAGAGGGTTGAGGCTTTGTCCTGGTACATGTTGATGCCTAGTTTGGGGCCAGCCTGGATTTGTCGTATACGCTCTGCGAGCACGGGGGAATACATCGTGAATCGCTCATCTTGTAAATGGAGGTTGGGCAAAGTGCTTATCTCGTAAAGCAAATATATTCCTGTCTCTTATACACATCTGACGCTGCCGACGAACCGTGTGGTGTGTGGATGTGGGGGGGGGGGGGGGGGGGGTAGAAGGGGGGGGGGGGGGGGGGGGGGGGGGGGGGG
>NZ_JAELTP010000960.1 GCF_016428915.1 Pandoraea sp. ASV26 | reverse complement strand
GTCGGCAGCGTCAGATGTGTATAAGAGACAGGCTTCGGCGGAGCCGCCCCGGCGCCCGGAACCTCTTCGGTTTCGCGGCCCGGAACCAGGCGCCCGCCGGAGGCCACAAACTCTTTTGTTTTTACAGTTTCTTCTGAGTGTGCCGCAAGGCAAAATACAAATGAATCAAAACTTTCAACAACGGATCTCTTGGTTCTGGCATCGATGAAGAACGCAGCGAAATGCGATAAGTAATGTGAATTGCAGAATTCAGTGAATCCTGTCTCTTATACACATCTCCGAGCCCACGAGACGATATTGTGTATCTCGTATGACGTCTTATGCTTGAAAAGGGGGGGGGGGGGGGGGGGGGGGGGGGGGGGGGGGGGGGGGGGGGGGGGG
>NZ_JAELTP010000959.1 GCF_016428915.1 Pandoraea sp. ASV26 | reverse complement strand
GCACCACATCGCATTAACTCACCCGCTCCCTACGCTGACCAGTCTTCCAACAAACCTCGATACGGGAATTCTGATGCATCTCACTCTCAGCGCGATGCCGTCGCGTCTCGACACAAAGCCAGGCCAAATCCACCCGCGCACACCAACAACGGCACAATGAACCCTCCTCCGCCGCGTCGGCAGGCTGAGGAGGACAAACGCTTCTCACAGGCGTCTTATGCCTCTACCTCCAGCAGCCGGAGCAAGAAAAACTACAAGACGCATATTGGTCCGTGGCAGCTTGGCAGGACATTGGGCAAAGGATCATCCGCTCGTGTCCGGTTGTGTCGTCACAATATGACCAACCAGCTCGCCGCAGTCAAGATTGTGAACCGCAGAATGG
>NZ_JAELTP010000958.1 GCF_016428915.1 Pandoraea sp. ASV26 | reverse complement strand
GCCTGGGTCATTGCCGAGTCCATTCCCTTCTTCTCGGACCTGCTCTCCATTTCTTCCTCGCTCTTCATTTCCGGGTTTACCTACTACCTGCCCCCCATCATGTGGTTCATGCTGCTGTGCAAGGGCCCGTACTTTTCCAAGGAGAACTGGTGGAAGACGATTCTCAACGTGCTCTGCATCATTATTGGCTTGGTCGTCCTTGTCGCCGGTACCTACTCTAGCATTGTTGATATTGTAAGTTTTTAATTTTTTTCCCCCGTGTTTACGATTTTAATCCTGTAACAACGCTAACCACGCAAATCAGATGCACAACTTCGCGGAGGGCAATGTCCATGGCGTCTTTACCTGCGGAGCTCTTTAAGCGAATTGCATAGAAATGAAA
>NZ_JAELTP010000957.1 GCF_016428915.1 Pandoraea sp. ASV26 | reverse complement strand
GGAAAAGTGCTACGACCTTAAAGCTATAATAGCGAGGGGAGTATATAATCTTTCCTTACCTAGTCTAAGGCTTACCTCTAAGATAACCGCGGGGCTATTAGTGGTAATAGTACTAAGGTTAAGTGTATTAGGGGACTCCTTATTAGTAAAGTAGCCGAGTGGTGGGAGCCGACCCTCCGAGACTACCTTAATAACGAAGTATTAGGCCGTGAACCTAATACTATCCGACTATTTAACGACTATAAAGCTTTTAAGTAGCTTTTTAAAAATACCTTTAGAAACCCGGATGAAAAACAAACCGCTATAAGATAACTTAGTAACTTAAAATAAACTAGGTCTGCCTCTTACTATTACTAGGAGTTTAATAATATTATTATAAAAC
>NZ_JAELTP010000956.1 GCF_016428915.1 Pandoraea sp. ASV26 | reverse complement strand
CCCCCCCCCCCCCCCCCCCCCCCCCCCCCCCCCCCCCCCCCCCCCCCCCCCCCCCCCCCCTATCAAGCACAAGACGGCATACGAGATCCACAATATCGTCTCGTGGGCTCGGAGATGTGTATAAGAGACAGGCCTAGTCCCAGGGTACATCAATTGATGCTACTCTGCACGATTTTACGCATTTTGTTTAGTTTCGGCAGCCTGGCATGCCGTAAATAGAAAGGAAGACAAAATGTGACTCTGTCTCTGGCCTGTCTCTTATACACATCTGACGCTGCCGACGAACCGTGGGGTGGGTTGAGGGGGGGGGGGGGGGGGGGGGGGGAAGGGGGGGGGGGGGGGGGGGGGGGGGGGGGGGGGGGGGGGGGGGGGGGGGGGGGGG
>NZ_JAELTP010000955.1 GCF_016428915.1 Pandoraea sp. ASV26 | reverse complement strand
CGACCACTCAACACAAGAGGCAAATGCTTACGCACCCTTTTTGCTCCACGGTCGGTCTCGTCACGGTCGAATACGCGCTTCAGTAGAGTCAGCAAGAACCTTTTCGTCAACAACGCCAAAGCCCATGGATGATTTCTTGCTGTTCCGTCGCCTGTTGCCGTATTCCTCGTCAAACTTGCGAATCATCTTCAGCGACGCCATGTCCTCACTGATGCTGGCGGGTATTTGCTTCATCGCGCTCTCAAAGTGGTCATGTCGCAGCACTCTCTTCTCCGGGTACTGGAAGGGCTCGGGCCCTGTGTGCTTGGCTGCTGCTTCGTTTTCCTCCTCGACTGCTGCCATGGCGGCGGCGACGCAGACGTTTTTCAGATCGGAGCCGGAG
>NZ_JAELTP010000100.1 GCF_016428915.1 Pandoraea sp. ASV26 | reverse complement strand
GCGCGACACCGCGCAGCAACAGGCCGTGCTCGACGCGCTCACGCAGTATCACGACGCCGTCAAACTGGCGGGCGTGGAAGTCTACGAGGGCGTGCTCAGCACCGAGGCTGACATTCGTGCGTTCCTGCAACGTGCGGTGAGCATCACGCGTGAGTTGGTTGCAGCCGGTCGCATCGAACGCAGCCCGGCCGTGCTCTCGGGCGCGGGTTCGGCGTGGTACGACGTGGTCGCAGACGAGTTTGCGCACAAGGACGTGGGCGCAGCACTCGACGTCGTCTTGCGTCCGGGCTGCTATCTCACGCACGACGTGGGTATCTACAAGGCGGCGCAGGCGCAGATCGCGACACGCAACCCGATCGCAAAGCAGATGCGCTCACAACTGCAACCGGCGCTGCAACTCTGGGCGTACGTGCAGTCGATTCCTGAACCGGAGCGCGCCATCATCGCACTCGGCAAGCGCGATGCGGCGTTCGATGCGGGCATGCCGGAACCGGCGCAGCAGTTCCGTCCGGGGGAGAGCCAGACCCCCAAGGCGACGCCGGCGCACTGGGAGATCACCGGCATGATGGACCAGCACGCGTACCTGCGCATCGCGCAGGGCGACGATGTGCGCGTTGGCGACATGATCGCGTTCGACATCTCGCATCCGTGCCTGACGTTCGACAAATGGCGTCATGTGCCGGTCGTCGACAGTGACTACAACGTCGTGGAGATTGTGCAGACGTTCTTCTGATGGCGTGCCGGGTGTGCCGGGCGTACCGGGAGTACCGGGAATACCGGGAATACGAAGCGCACCGGCTTCGTTGCCATGAGAAAGCCGCCTGACAGGCGGCTTTTTTGCGCGCTGAAGGATCGTCGTGACGAGCGACTTACGACGGCCTTCGCGGCATGCGTTTGCGGGGTGAGGCGACCGGCTCGGGCGAGATCTGTCCGGCAGCGGCAGCAGCGGTTCGCCGCTTCGCGCTCATGCTCACGTGCGCATTCGACTTCGCCGCCGGATCTGACGCTTTCGCTCGCGTCGCTACCGTCTTGAACTGCGCCTCGAGATGAACGAGGGCACTTTCGAGCGTCGCGATCTCGGCGGGCGTCATGCCTTCAAGGGCATCGTCGAAAAAGGCTTGGCGGCGCGGCGTCGCCTCCTCGTACACGGCCATGCCTGCGGCGGTGAGCGTGACGTTCGTGAGACGGTTATCGTGCGGATCGGTCGCGCGAGACAACCAGCCAAGCGCTTCCATCGACTGCAACTGACGCGTGAGCGACGCCGGATCGAGCCGGCAGTGTTCCGCGAGAAACTTCTGCGAGCAGGTGCCGCGCTCGGCCAGCGCGAGAATGATTCGCCAGCGCGGCAGCGGGTGTCCGACCTGCGCGTCGAACGCGAGCATCATCGCCCGATACGTCAGGCTGAGTTGCTGGATGACATTACGTTTTAGCGGTGTGGGCATCGCGTCACTCCCCTGCCGGCACCCTCGGCTTCGCGCCGCGCGTCAGACGAATGAGCGGCACGCGCCGGACGAACCACAGGCCGGCGAGCGCCGCCGCGAGCGACACCATCTGCCCACTGTGAATCGCGGCCACGAGCGACGTGCGCGCCGATTCGATGAACAACGCGCCGTTCTGCCCCACGTGGGCGAGCGTCGCCAGGAAGTCGCTTTGTGCCTGCGCATTGACGAGAATCTGCGGGTCGGAGAGTTGCGCCGTCCATTGGGTGGCGTCGCTGGCGGCGAGGGCGTCCGTCACGCGTGCGGTATAGCTGTGATTCACGAGCGTGCCGACGATGGCCGTACCGAGCATGCCGCCGATCATGCGCAGCGATTGCATGAGGGCGGTGGCGATTCCGAGATGCGCGCGTCCGGCGACTTCCTGCGCGAAAACGGTGAGATTCGGCATCACGAAGCCCAGCCCCAGCCCGGCGAGCAGCATGTAAGTGGCGATCAGGCCATGAGGCGTGCCGCGGTGCGTGGTGATAACGCCGGCGCAAGCGAGCGCGAGCAGGAAGAAGCCACCGTAGAGCATCACGTTCGGGTTCGGCAAACGCGTGATGAGCCGGCCGTTCACGATGCTGCCCACGGTGATGCACACCACCATCGGCGTGATGAGCAAGCCGGTTTCGCGCGGCGAGAGTCCAAAGCCGCCCTGGAGCATCAACGGCGCGTAGAACAGCACACCGAACATGGCAAACCCCGCGAACACCGACAGCACGAACAGCGACGCCAGACTTTTGTCGCGGAACATCTCGAAGGGCAGAATCGGATGCGACGTGCGCTTCTCCCACCAATAGAGCGCATACGAGGAGACGGCCAACACTACGAGCAGCGTGATCACGCCACGCGAAAGGCCGTCGGCGGGCAGCCATTCGACGAGCATCTGCAAGCTGCCGAGCGCGGCGGTGATGAGCAGCGCACCGAGCCAGTCGAGGCTCGCCTTGCCGTGACCTTCCGCGCGCATATGCGGCAGGTGACGTCCGACGAACCAGAGACCGAGCAGACCGACGGGCAGATTGACGTAGAAGACCGAGCGCCAGCCATAGCCTTCGGTGAGAAAGCCGCCGAGCGAGGGGCCGATGGCGTTGGCGATGCCGAATGCGGAACTGAGCATGACCTGCCAGCGCAGGCGCACGTGCGAGTCGGGGAACAGTTCGGGAATGCAGGCGAACGCGGTACCGACGAGCATGCCGCCGCCGATACCTTGCAAGGCACGTGCGATGACGAGGAACAGCATGCTGTTGGCCGCACCACACAGCACGGACGCGGCGGTAAACACGACGATGGCGGCAACGACGAACGGTTTGCGACCGTAGAAGTCACCGAGCCGTCCGAAGATCGGCACGGTGATGACAGAGGTCAGGAGATACGACGTCGCGACCCAGGCGTAATACTCGAAGCCCTTCAATTCCGCGACGATGGTTGGCAAGGCGGTACCGACGACCGTCTGATCGAGCGCCACCATCATCGTGCAGAAACAAAGGCCGAGCATCGCCACGAGCGACTGTCGGAACGGCAATACCTGCCCCGCTGAATGCGGGGTACTGGGACTGGGAGCCATTTTTTGGACGGATCAATGTTTGATCAGTCAAAGATTCTAGCACGTTGATTGCGGACGGCTTCGATCAGAGGGATGGACCGCGGCATTAGAAAGGACTATCGAATTGCCCCGAGACGCGGTCATCAGTGCGTCGAACAAGCATCTTGCACCGGCAAAAGCGCACCGCCCACGATGCAATTTCGATCACAACTTTCCCGCGCTAACCTTGCCATGCACCTTGCAACTTCGAAGCTCCAAAGTCGCTCAGGACTTGCGCAAGCGCCAAGCCTGCAAGTTGCACGTCACGGCCACATTGGCAATAAATCGACAGCGCCGGCACGCCATCCGCAAAGCGTTGTCACTCCGAGAGTTAGAAGTATTTGTTGTACCAGTACAACGAAACATGTGGGCATTCTTATAGGGATAGCTATACGCAATACGCAAGCGCTTTGCTTGACCTCATCGGTATCCCTATATTAGTATTCACGCTGAAAACTACGTACAAGCGGGTGCGAAAAACGTAGCGCCGCCTAGGAAACTAGGTCCCACCTGGAGTGGGAGTTTTGCAGAAATGCAGATAGAGAATCCCGCATGCGACGGCCACCGAAAGGTGGCCGTTGGTCTTTCTGCCTCCAGAGTTTGTGTACCTCTCACGCGCGAATCGGCTTCCCGTTGAGCACGTTGCGAAGCAACGTCGTAAGCGCAATTTTCTTCGCCTCACGTTGGCGTTTCGTCAAACCGCCATCAAGGACGTAAGCTGACTGCACCCGCAGCACGAGACGCTTGCGCACCTTGTCCTTCTCGACCTCGAAGAACACTGCATAGACAACAGTCTTTCCATCGTCAACGTGCTCGATTGTCATGAAGTTTTGCCGACGGTCGTCAGCCAAGGAGATTCGGCGCGCGTGCAGATTCGTCACGATGTCGCGAAGAAACTGTCGCGACAAGTCGTAGCGTCGCTCACACAAAACGCGCCGCTCCCTGTCGTCGACATAATACTCATCGTCAGGGATTTCCAGCGGCGGACGCTCGTCCCAGCGTAGACTCTTCGTGAAGCAATGGCAGGAAAAGAGGACGAGCACAGACACGTCGAGACCTTCCGCCACTTCCGTTTTAAAGACGAAAGGCCTGAGGTGACTTAAATCCCAAGTGACTCCCCGAAAGACGACCGTTCCGAACGGTTGCGCCATCTCTTGCGCCGGGCCTTCATCCCGCGTCTCAACCAACAGCATTGGCGTGTGTGCTTATTTGGACAGCCGGCCATTTTAATGCATCGGCATCCTACACGCATCGACTGCATGGATTGAGGCGAAGCGCGTGGCGCTCAAGGGATTCAAGGCATTCGCGAGCGAGGATGAACGGCAGCGCGCCGGAGATCATGATGACGCCGACGATGCGATCGCTCAGCTTTCTTCTTCGTCGATTATCGAAGCAGTATTGCCGGAAGCAGGGAAAGCAGAAGGCATCGTCCGGACATTGTGATCAGCCAGGACGATGCAGACACGATGGGAGCGTGTTGCCCTTAACGAGCTTAAACGACCGTGATGACAACGTTGATGTTGTCGCGCGTCGCCTTGGAGTACGGGCATGTCTGGTGAGCCGCCTCCGTGAGCGAACGAGCGACGTCCTTGTCCAGACCCGGAAGGCTGACGTGTAGACGCGCCTGAAGGAAGTACTCGCCTGCCGTGTTGCCAAGGTCGACTTCGGCGTCGACTGCCGTGCCTGCGGGCAGCGCGATCTTCAGCTTGGTCGCCGCGAGGCCCATCGCCCCGATAAAGCATGCGGACCAGCCGGCGGCAAGCAACTGCTCCGGGTTCGTACCGGCGCCTTTGCTGCCCGGCACGGAGAGCGCAACGTCCAGACGTCCATCGTCGCTACGGGCAGCCCCGTCGCGACCACCCGTCGTATGGGTCTTGCCGGTGTAAAGTACTTTTTCGATCTGTGCCATGGTGAACTCCTATCTGATATCGGTGAGGTTGGAACTTAGTTACGTGAGTACAGCGAAGCGATCTCGTCAGGCAGGACAAGCGAGACCGATCGCGGCGAGATTTCGCGAATGCCGTCGAGCGACCTGGCCGCCGATTTCTCGGTGGCGCTTGCGCCGACTTGCGCCAGATCCAGGCGGGTGTTGCTCAGGCCGAGCGCTGACTGACGGGTACCGACCGTATGACCTTGATGAAACTCCGCGTCATAGTGACTGTCGGCAAAAGCCGGCAAGGCAATCGCAGCCGTCGCTGCAATGAGTCCCACCGTTAAGAATTTCTTGCTCATGATTGAACCTCTGCTATCTGTGATGTGAAACCGTCGCGAGTCTGAATAACGGAAGACCTGCGATCTGCCCCTTCCAGGTGAGGAAGGGGCGTCCGTGAGAGGCGACTCAGCGACTGCCGCGGTAGACGGAGCTCTGAAGCAGGTTCAGTTGCCCGTCTTGCTGTGCCCGAATCAGTTCTTGCTGAACCTGTTCCCGGCTTCGGCTAAGGTCTTTGCCCACCGGCGCCGTCGTTTGAGCGTGAGCGAATCCAGCAGCAACGCTGCCTGCGAAAGCCAATAAGATCATTGCGTGTTTCATGTAAAACTCCTGAGAAGCTATGTAAATAAAGATAAGTTTTGGTGTGACTGAATTAGACCGCCCGGAGGTATCCGGCTTGTGTCTACTCACCGTGAATTTGCAATTCCCTGTATCGCAGCGGATCACGGATACATTGCGATACATCTCAGCGATCTCCCCAGCCACACGGGAAAGCCGCTACTTCAGACACTCGTGCATACTGCTAGCCCCTCTCCGACTCACGAGGAGCGTTAGGTTGATCGGAAACCTGCGCAAGACTTGTCTTGAAGCCCTTCACGCCACCGCCAAGGTCGCTGCCGATATTGCGCAAACGCTTCGTACCGAAGATGAGTGCGACGATCAGCAAGACGATCAGCCAATGAGAAATACTCAGCGAACCCATCATTTACGGTCTCCCGGCGGTGTCTCGTATGTCGTTTTCAGCGCAGCGATCGGAACGCAGCGCGAATTTCCGCGCTGAAGAGTTCCGGCTGCTCCCACGCGGCGAAGTGACCGCCCTTGTCGACTTCATTGAAATAGATGAGCTTGTGATAGCTGCGCTCAGCCCAACTCTTCGGAGCACGATAGATTTCTCCCGGAAACACGGTGATCGCCGCAGGCAGCGAGATGTCCACCGCGTTGAAGTTGTTCGCGTTGTTTTCCCAGTAGAGCTGGGCCGATGAAGTCGCACTGTTGGTGAACCAGTAGAGCGAAATGTCGTCGAGCATTTCGTCTCGGGTCAGCACGCGCTCGGGCTCGCCACCGCTATGCGTCCATGACGCGAATTTGTCGTACATCCACGCGGCCTGGCCAGCGGGAGAATCGGCAAGTCCATAACCCACGGTTTGCGGGCGGGTCACCATCATGGCCGAGTAGCCACAGTCCTTCGTGTAGAAATTGGCTAGCGAGTCGAAAGCGGCCTTCTCTTTCGCAGACAAGCCAGCCGGCGCGGGGTCGCCGTTGTTGAGGGCCTTCGCCACATCAGGCGGCACGGTCGCAGGCATGTTGACGTGGATGCCGATGAGTCCCGGGGGCGCCTGGCGCGCCATGACGTCCGAGATCACCGAGCCCCAGTCGCCGCCTTGCGATACGTAGCGCGTGTATCCCAGTCGCGCCATCAGCACAGCCCATGCGCGAGCGATTCGCTCCGGGTTCCAGCCAGCGCCTTGCGGCTTGCCCGAGAAGCCATAGCCGGGCATGGAGGGCAGCACGAGATGGAAAGCATCCTCTGCACGGCCGCCGTACGCCGTAGGATCGGTGAGCGGCCCGATGACCTTCAACAGTTCCATGATCGACCCCGGCCAACCGTGGGTCATGATCAGCGGCAAAGCATGCGGGTGACGCGATCGAATATGGGCAAACTGAATATCCAGACCGTCGATGCGTGTCACGAATTGCGGAATGGCATTGAGTCTGTCCTCTACCTTGCGCCAGCTATAACCGGCACCCCAGTAGCTCACGAGTGACTTGATCTTCGCCAGACGCACGCCCTGCGACTGATCGAGGACTGTCTCCCTCTCGGGCCAGCGAGTCGCTGCGATACGGCGACGCAGATCCGTAATCGCCGCTTCCGGCACATGAATTCGGAAAGGACGGATCAAACTGTCTTCGCTTGCCGCGAACAGGCCACCGGGCCTGACACCAATCGCGGCCGCTGCCACCGCACCCACTGCCGTCCCGAGAAAACTGCGACGGGACGATGATTGCGAAATCTCGGACATCTTTAAATTCCCCTTGACTCTGAATCTTCAATTAAACCGGATAAATCAAAAATAAAATTCTGACAAAAACCTCGAATGCATCAGCAAAAATTACGCGAAAATTCGATCAAATAACCCAACAACATCGAGATCAATTTCCCAACAAACACGTTTTCCACTTCGGTTACGTAAAGATAGTTTTAACAAGCCTCGATCACCAGCCTACAAAGGGATCGCAACGTGCGACAGGCGGATGTACCTTCTAATATCTCCGTATTAGATTGATAGCTCTTGGTTGCAGTTAATCGGTGCCGGCCACCTTATGCGAGACTCGCGCGGCGGCGTCGCCTGCACAATGAGGCGAGCCCTGAAGCCAGCGGCAAACGTGAAAACGGAAGAAAAGGAGTGGCGTCGAAAAAATCAAAGATGCACAAAAAACACGTGCAAATAATGATTAGGTTTCGAGACGTATCCACAAGGCAATGCCACCCGATAGCGGCCTAAAAAATCAGGCAATGGCGCCAACAGAAAGCAATGGAATTGAAGTGAAAATGTGACGGGAACTGCGCAATTCATATGGAATTGCGCCGCCATTCTTTGCGAATGGCGTGATGCGATATTGAAATCATCCGCGCGATAGCAGCCGGATTCTCGCGACACGCACCTCTTATCAAACAAGAAGGATGTCCGTGATTGACTTCAAAGCGGGGAAAATCGCTGGGCGCGTCGACGTTATGACCGAACCGGAGCGTCGAAGCCGACGTCCGGCCAGGCAGAGGCGAACCCACGTGCGGGCTATGCTGTGCCCCAGATCCTAAGATGACGAGGCCAGCGTGCTGCCGTCAAGCGGGATAGCGGCGTCTGGCTCCGCTGCTATCGGCAATGAGAACCACACAATCGTGCCGTGCTCGCCGGCGGAGGTCACGCCCAGTTGCCCGCCATGCGCCTGAATGATCGATTGGCAGATTGCGAGCCCCATGCCCATGCCGTTCTGCTTTGTCGTGAAGAAGGGTTCGAATATCTTGTTCAGGCTGCCAGTATCCAGGCCTCTGCCGTTGTCCTCGACAAAGACTTCGATCGTCCCCAGGACGCTGCGACGGCATCTTATGCGCAGTACACGCTCGCGATCCGTGACCTCGCTCATCGCTTCCAACGCGTTCATGATGAGGTTCAGCGTCACTTGCTGAATTTGCACCCGGTCCCCAAAAGCCTCTCCCGCCCCCGCAGCCAGACCGTCATCGAGTTCGACAGAAACGTCATGCAGGTGGGCTCGCGCAAGCGCAAGGACTTCGGAAATGGCGGCGGGCAGATCAAACAGCGCCATGGTCGGCACGGACTTTTTCGCCATCTCGCGCAGCCCGTGGACCACCGATTTTGCGCGAGCGCTGTCGCTCACGATCTGCTCCAGCATCTGCCGGGATTCGTCGAGATCCGGCACCTCCCGATTGAGCCAACGCAGCGCAGCGCCGGCCGACGTTCCAATCGCGTTGATCGGCTGCGTCACCTCATGGACAATCGACGCCACCAGTTCCCCCATCGTAATGAGGCGCGCCGCTCGCTCGAAATCCGCCTGTGCGTGCCGCAGCGCTTCCTCCGCCGTTATCCGCTGTCGGTTCTCATTGAGCAACTCGTCATACAGACGTGCGTTATCCAGCGCAATCGCCGCCTGAGAGGCCAGCACTTCAAGCACCGAAGTCCGGGCGGGCACAAATGCGCCCGCGGCAAGATTGTTCTCCAGATACAGAATGCCGATCAGGCGCGACTGCTTGATGAGCGGCATACAGAATATGGAGCGAGGATGACGCGCCTGAAAACACGGGTCACGGCTGAAGGTATGGTCGAGCGACGCGTCATCGAGAACGATCGTGTGAAATGTGCGTGAGACGGTCTGGATCAGCGACAGCGGAAGAATCCCGGCGTCCACCGGACGCGCAAGCACGTCCACCTGAACCCCGCCATCCTGCACCACAGCGCTCGCGGCGACGCTCAGCCCCTGCGCCGTGTTGAGCAACAATGCACCGCTCTGTGCGCCAGACATGGCGAGCGCCGTCGCCATCAGCGTTTCCACCACGCGCTCGGGCATGATCTCACTCGACAGGGCGTTGGATGCCCGCACGACGGCAAGCGTATCGAGCTGCAATCGGGCGTCCGCCTGCGCGCCGACATCGGTGCCTGCATGTGACGTGCCCGGTTGGCGCTGCCCGAGCAGCAGCGGGTGCTTGTCGAGGGCAGCAACCTTCGCAAGCGCCCCCCAGATGGTGTAATTGGAGCGCGCCCCCCGCAGATACCCGCGTGCGATAGCCGTCAGGCCATTTTCCGCATAAAAGCTCGCGGCCATTTCGCTCGCGAGTGCGGCATCGTTCGAGAAACCCTGCTCCTGTGCATGGGCAATAGCCATGTCATAGGAAAGCCCGATCTGTATGGCATCGACGCCGCTCACGCGCCCCATCTCCGCCGTGACCAGTTCAGCGCGCCCGACGAAGTTTTCCGGACTGTGGATGGCCCAGTTCTTCAGTTTCCTGTGGTGATTGGATAACGCCAGCCTGTGCGCAGCGCGTTCAGCCACGCCACAATTTCGTAGCGCAGCCGCGTGCGCAAGGGCGGCATAGAAATGAAAGTCCGCTATCTCGACAAACGAACGCGACGACCACGAAATAGGCTCAGCGCGAACCTCGGCCTCCAACGCACCCGCAACATCGCCGAAGACCATGCACGCCTGCATTCGATGCACCCAGAAAGAGAACTCCGCGATAGTCCGATGGGAATTCTGGTCGGCATAGGCACTAAAGTCTTCGATCAGCGCCGTGTCCGTTCCTTGCACGTCTTGCTCGCCCCCGAGGCCGACAAGGGCATCGATAAGGGCAAGCTGGGCGCGAACGGCGTCGATCACTAGCCCGAAGCGCGCTGCGCTGGCGAAGTCGAGGGCACGAAGCGCCTCGCGCCGGACATCGGCGAGCGGCACCCCTGCGACAATCATGATGCTCGCCAAATTTCTGCGGCAATAGACGGCGAACGTCATATCGCCCGTCTTCATCGCCGCATCGAACGCTTCACGTATGTAGTCGAGCCCGTCACGCAACCGTCCCGTCCAGGGAAGGACATACAAGCCGAACCCCATGTGAGTGCGCGCCTTGTAATTCTGCAGGCCCTTACGCTCGATCAGGTCTATCGCCAGCCGGGCAAATGCGTAGCCCAGCGCATAGTCGTTAAAGCGGATCCCCGACACCCAAATCACGGTCACATACGCGTAACAGCAAGAATCGCTATGGCCATGCTCAATGCTCTCGGTCGCCATTCTGAGCACCAGGAGGTCCATCAAATTGACGTCGACAAAAAGCGCTGGGGGAATCAGGTCGGCCAGCACATTGAGCGTGCCCTTGCGCAGGGGGTCGGTAAGGAGTGGCTGATCGAAGAGATCCGCCGGCGATCTGCCATTGAGCGCCAGCAGGAAACCGTCATAGGCTGCGCGTACGTCGTCGTCCGTCGGGCGCCACGGAATATCGATGCCGATACGCGCCAGGAAATCAAAACCGACCTGCATCGCCGTCTCGGGTTTATCGAGCGTGGTATAGAGCGCCGCTTGCACACGAGTGACCTCGGCCAGCAACACAAGATCAATATCGGCGCGCGCAAGCTGCGCCAGCCGAGTTTCGGCCGCATCGAGTAAGTTCGTCAGGAATTCGCATTCAGCGATCATGAACTCGACGCGATGGGCGAACCCATCGAGATCCTCATCGCCGTCTATGAGCTTGCTCGCCGTATGCAGATAGTTCAGCGCAGACCCATGCGCCGTCACATGCATGGCCTTCTGCGCGGCCGCCACATTGAGCTGCGCGAAGTGCCGTCGCTCGGCGCGTGAAGCGATGACGGCTTCAGCAAGATTCGCCTGCCCCGCAGCGACAAACACGGCATCGTCGGCGGTATCGAGATGCAACGAATGCGATAGGGCCCTGGCGATGTCAAGGTGCATCGCCGCTCGCTCCGTGTCGCTCAAAGTGGCGTAGACCGCCTCCTGTATGCGGTCGTGCCAGAACGCGTAAGCGTCACCGTCCGCGCGAACGCAGTCGAGATCGACTGCATGACTGAGGGCGTCGTGAATCTCAACAGGCTCAAGCCCCGCGGCAATCGACAATCGAGCCATGGACGCGCGGGCACCGACGCAGGCCAGAATGCGCAGAACCGGCAGCGTGACGGCGGGTAAGGCCGTCAGCCGCTGAACGAGAAACTCGACAACGTTATCGGTGAAGTCGCGCGCCCTCAGCATTGCGAGATCCCAACGTGGTCCGAGGCCGTCCCAATCCGTGGCGACGAAACCACTGCGTTCGAGATTGCTGACGAACTGCTCCACAAAGAACGGGTTGCCGAGCGTCTTGGCTTGTAACAGATCGGCAAGTGCGTTGGCGTCAGTATCCGAACACCGGTACCGCTCACGAACAAAACGCGCCAGATCATTGATCTGAAGCGGTTCGAGTGCAATCGTAGTCAGACTGGCGGGATCGGCGAGCGCTTTCATCAACGACGGCAACTCAGTCCACTCGCCGGAACGATAAGCGCCAATCAGCAACAGCTCGCTGTTCGCCGCGCTATGCAAAAGCAGGCGGATGACTTCGAGCGTCTCCCCATCGGTCCATTGCAGGTCGTCAAAAAAGAGGACAACGGGACGCCCCCGCCGGCAGTAAGCGCCGATAAAGTCAACGGCGGCGTTGAGCAACGCCTCTCGCTCCTTTCTCGGGTTCAGCTCCGGCGCAACGACCTCTCCGAGCAGGGTGCGCAAATCCGGCATGAGTTTGCACAACACCGAACCGGAACCTTCGAGCGCACTCTTGAGCACATCGCGCCACGCACGGAAGTCATCTTCATTCGCCCCAAGCACCGGCCGGAGAAGTCCCTGCAAAACTTCGGTCAAGGCAGAGAACGGCACATGCTGGTTGACCCGCTCACTTTTGTTTCCGGCAAATATCGTTTGCCCGGACAATGCCGTGTCGCGAAAAACTTGTATTAATGACGTCTTTCCAATGCCGGATGGCCCTGAGACGAGCACCAACTGTGCCGCCTTGTTTGCCTGGACACGACCCAGCACGCCCTCGAGTGCCGCCAAATGCGCGCGCTGACCGTAGTGCCTGCGGCCTGACCGGTCTTCTCGGGACGGGGGCATCGCCTCGACGAGAGGCGACGCAGGCGAATGCAACGCGCCCAGAACGCGCTCGCAACCCGCGATATCGGCAAGCAGTGCCGACGCATCCGGGTGGCGGGTTTCCGACGCCTTCTCAAGCAGTCGCATGACCATGCGGACCACCGCAGGCGACAGATCCGGCCGCACCCCGTCGATCGGTGTCGGCAGTCGCGCCATGTGGGAATGGACCCATTCAAGCAGGTCTTTTCCTTCAAAAGGCGAACGCCCTGTGAGCAGTTCATAGAACAGGCAGCCCAGCGCATAAAGGTCTGCTGCCGGCGCTGCCACGGCAGTCAGCCCGCCCAGCACTTCAGGTGCCGTATAGGCAAACGAAGTCTTTCCCGACAACGTTTGCAGCAACGCGCCTTGCAACCCTGCACAGCCAAACCCGCACAACGAGGCGCGCCCGGAGATGCGATCGAAGAGAACGTTATCGGGCGTGAGGTTCAGATGCACAATGCCGCCCGCATGCATGGCCTCGACGGCACGAACTATCCCGGACGCGACGGCCAGAAACGCTTCCTGAGTCCACATGGCACCACACGCTTCGCGAAGCGGTTGCCCTCCCGGATCACTCATCACGAGCACGACGCCATCGTCGTGACGCACGAATGCCTGCGGAACCGCAGCCCAAGACGCGTGCAGGAACTCGCGAAGCGCATATTCACGCTCCAACTGCCTCATTGACGCTTCGCTCTCGTTCGCGGGCATTGCCACGATCAAACGTTCGCCATTGATTCCGAGCGTTCGGAAAAGTGCGGGATCTCCCGGTCTCAGGAGCGTTAGCGAAGAGGTAGAAAATGGTTTCACGGAAGCTGAATACTGCTCTTAAACACGTAGGATGACTCGACCATACCGCGCGAGAAGCACGCTCCGATATGTCTTTCTGACACTTCAACGCGCCAATAGATGGCGGTCCTCTGATGCTCGATCGGCAATCGTCAAAACCGACTGGCAATCTGTGTTACGTTCGCCAACAACCGCTCCCGCCCGTCGTCTGCCGAATTGTAGACAAATCTGTCTACAACTACTAGAACAGCGGGTTTCCTCGGTTCCTCGCCGCAAACGTCGCCCGACTACTCCGAAGGGATAGCCGCTGCGTAGTATGATGCTGGGCGACCTCGCCACGACCGGTGCGCCTCCCTAAAAGATCTCGACCGACACAGGAAACCCCTCGGGTAGACAAGTTTGTCTGCACAGAGACCATGCTAAACGACACCCCCCCACTCGACAGTCTGCCGCCGGCAAAACGAATTCTCGTCACGGCGCACGAACTGTTTTATAGCAACGGCATTCGAGCCACCGGCATCGATCGGGTCATCGCC
Source organism: Pandoraea sp. ASV26 (assembly GCF_016428915.1). Lineage (GTDB taxonomy): Bacteria > Pseudomonadota > Gammaproteobacteria > Burkholderiales > Burkholderiaceae > Pandoraea. Next base: position 6,024 of record NZ_JAELTP010000100.1, on the reverse strand, counting down.
GAGTCGGGGGTTGCGAAGAAAACGTTCTATCGCTGCTACCCGTCGAAGAATGATCTGATCGTCGCCTTTCTCGAGTACAGGCACCAGAACTGGATGACCTGGTTCGAGGGATCCCTGACGCGACATGGCAATGATCTCAGGGCCATCGTTCCCACCATGTCAGAGTGGTTCTGTAGCGAGCGATACCGAGGCTGCGCATTTATCAATGCCGTTGTGGAAATGGCCGACGCCATTCCTGAAGCCTTCAGAATTTCGCATGACCACAAGGTCGAAATGACCGCAGTGATACGGCGTCTGCTGCCGGCTTCGTCGCGCACGGCAAAAGCCGATGCACAAGCTATTGCCATCGCCATAGACGGCGCGATCATCAGTGTCCAGCTCGGCACCGAACCCAACGCTGCGCTCAGATCGCTCGGGCGGATAGTGAACGCGCTCGACACCGCCCGGAAGTAAGCTCGCGCATTCGCCCATCTGCCAACATCGTCGGGCGGCCCATCAAAGGCGCGTCTAAGGGCCATCATGACGCCTTGATCGAAAGCGTCGCCTCAAGTCCGCCACCGGTGCGATTCCGTAGCGTGAGCACGGCGTCCATCGAAAGCGCCAATTGCCGTGCAATGGCGAGTCCAAGCCCGGTGCCCCCCGTATTCCGGTTGCGTGAGCCCTCCAGGCGATAGAACGGTTCGAATACCGCGTCCAGCGACGCCTCGGGTATGCCCGGTCCGCGATCGAGAACCGATAGGGTCACCGTCTGGTCAGGCGATACCTCAACCACCAACTCTGCCGCTCCACCGAACTTCAGCGCGTTGTCGACCAGATTGCCGACAATGCGCCGTAACGCGACCGGGCGCGTCACAAGAGACGCAGGGAAGCTACCCTCTAACGAAACGTCCATTCCGGCATCGACATAATCGAAGACGATGCTCTGAAGCAACGCACCGGGGTCGATTCGGCAAGGTACCTCGCTCGCACCATGCATCGTCCTCGCGTAGGTAATCCCCTCCTTCACCATCGCTTCCATTTCCCTGAGGTCCTGACCGAGTCGGGTGCTCAGCACTTCATCGTCAATGAGATCGACGCGCAAGCGCATACGGGTAATGGGCGTTTGCAGATCGTGCGAAATCGCCGCCAGTATTTGCAGACGCTCCGTCATGTACATCTTGATCCGGTCTTGCATCGCGTTGAATGCCTTTGCCGCGAGCACAACTTCGTCGGGCCCCTCTTCAGGAAGGCGCTCGGCCTGAAGGTCCGGCCCAAGCGTATCGGCAGCGCGTGCCAGACGGCTCAAAGGACGCGTGGCCAGGCGCACCGCCAGCCAGCAGCACGCGGCCAGAACCACGAGTTGCAACGCCAGCACCGCTGGCAGCCAGCGTGACAACGGGTCTCCGGGCACCGGCCGGTAGTCGATGGTCAGCGGCGTGCCGTCGCTGAGTCGCAGATGCACCTGTAGACGCTCCGGCTCTCCGGGAACCGCATTCACGCTCAGGGGATAGCGGGTGCCGATGCCCTCCGAAATCGATTGCGCGACCCGCTCCGAGAGCTCGGCATCCGGCGGCGAACCCGCGATGCCGGCGTCGAGCGAAAAAGTGTAGGTGCGCCGCGCCAGCCGAGGCAGCCACTGCGCACGCTCGGCGGCAGGCAAATGGTCGAGCAGCGCGACCGAGCTTGTCACCTCCCGCTCGATGTAACCCATCATGACCTTGGTCATCGCCTGATCGCGCTCGGTGACGGTGAGCCAAAGCGTCAGCGCTTGAGTCACCGCGAGGCCGACAACCAAAATCAGGGCAAGCCGCGCAAACAGGGTGCGGGGCCAGCGTAGCAAGCACTTGAGCTTCATGAATCACCTTCAAAAACATAACCATCGCGGCCGAAGCCATGACCCGAGGCAAGCGCTTGCGGGTGCGCTGCGGCACTGAGTGAATACGCGACAGACGATGCCGACAACAGGTGGCCTGCAACGTGATGCGCAATGTCTGCTTTATATCCCGTACGGCGACGGCATTTGTGTCGCAACGTATCTGGCGCAAGTACAGACATAAAACATTGCACCGATGACGGCCTGCCGACATAAGCCAGATACCTCCGGACGCTCCAATACGGTCATACCCACCGACGGAGCACCCACCGTGCCAAACCTTCTCGAACCGCCGCTCGCTTTGCTTGCCGGCCTGCTTACCATCGCGTCGCCCTGTGTCCTGCCGGTGCTGCCAATCCTGCTCGGCACATCGGTCGACCGGCCCAGCCGCGTGCGCCCGCTGTTCATCATTGCCGGGTTCATCCTGAGTTTTGCCTCGTTTGCGATGCTGCTCGGCGCAGTCTCGAGCGCAGTCCATCTGGCCCAGGATGTGCTTCGCAACACCGCCACGGTACTGCTGGGCCTGGCTGGCCTCTCGCGTATCTGGCCGGCGCCCTTCACGTGGATCGCGCAGCGGCTCGCGCCACCGCTGCAACGCATCGGCGCCGTTGTGAACCCCGGGTTCAGCGTGAGCAACAGCAACACCGGCGGCTTCGTTCTCGGCATGTCGCTGGGCGCCGTTTGGACGCCCTGTGCAGGTCCGGTGCTCGCATCGATTCTCGTGCTCGTAGTCAAGGCACAGAACCTCCATTGGTCTGCATTGCTCATCACGCTCTACGCGATAGGAGCCTCGATTCCGATGCTTGCCATTATTTATGGCGGGCAGTACATCGCCCGTCATGTCCGCGTGGTGGCGCGCCATGCCGCCCGATTGCAGCAGGCATTCGGGGCAATCGTCGTACTGACCGCCCTCGCCATCTACTTCCAGTACGACGTACTTGCCTACGCCTGGATCTCCTCATTTCTCCCCAACCTGAAAGGGCTCTGACATGATCTCCCGACTCAAAACCGCCGCCGTCGCCCTCGCCCTTGCGGCCACTACGGCGTCAGCCTTCGCGGCGAACGCCGACACCGCCCAAAGCCGCATCACGGCGCCGGAGTTTTCCGGCATCGAAAAATGGCACAACAGCGAACCCCTGAGCCTGTCCCAGTTGCGCGGCAAAGTCGTGCTGGTGGACTTCTGGACTTACACCTGCATTAACTGCATCAACACGCTGCCCTATGTCAAAGCGTGGCATCAGAAATACAAGGATCAGGGGCTCGTCGTAGTCGGTGTGCACACACCGGAGTACCCGTTCGAGCGCAATGTCGACAATGTGAAAACCGCCATCCGGCGATTCAACATCACCTATCCGGTTGCACAAGACAATCGCTATACCACCTGGAATGCCTACAACAACCGGTACTGGCCCGCGTTCTATCTGATCGACAAGACGGGGCAGATTGTTTACAGCCACTTCGGCGAAGGCAAATACGAAGAGACCGAGGCAAAGATCAAAGCCTTGCTGGCGCAAAAAGAGTGAGCCTCGGGTCACGCTTCCAAGCACGCTTCCAAGCACGAAGCCCGTGGTACTGCTGCCGGTCGTCAGCAACGCCACGCCCGCCGAAGATGCCTCAAAACGTATGTGGCTGAGTGCGAATATCAATCACCGCCGCAGTGAAATCAGTGAGATCCAACGCGCAAAGGCGCTCCATCTCATACGAAGGTATGAGATGGGCCATCTCGCCATATGAATTGCCAATCCCGTTGTAGAAATGACGGCCAGTCACGTTGCGAATTAACTTCCTACCAACGAGTGCAGGCAACAGCACAGCGAACCTTTCAAAACCGGCGGAAAGGGTTTGCAGCTTCGCGAAACAAGAACAAGCCACACCGCAAAAATAATGATTTTCGAAAACCGCATTTCGAATACCGGCACAGAAGCAAACGTCTCTCAAGGAGAAGCATGATCATGACGAATTACTTGAACGCATCTATTTATCGGCATTTCTTTGCGGCCGTCGCATTCACGGGGGCGATGGCCGCCTTTCCGCATGCGTCGTCCGCTATCGAATTGGCAAACTCGGCGGCCCAACCCATCGTGCAAGGCCAGAGCGCGACCGATACCGCGATTCGCCCCTTCCAGTTCCATGCATCGGACGAAGCGATTGCGGACCTGCGTCGGCGTATCGCCTCGACAAAATGGCCCAGCGCGGAGTTGGTGAACGACGGCACGCAGGGCGTGCAACTCGCCACCATGCAAAAGCTCGCGCAATACTGGTCGACGGACTACGACTGGAGAAAGGTCGAGGCAAAGCTCAATGCCTTGCCCCAGTTCGTGACCAACATCGATGGCGTTGACATTCATTTCATCCACGTTCGATCGAAGCATAAGAATGCGCTGCCGATCATCGTCACCCACGGATGGCCCGGCTCCGTCATCGAGCAACTGAAGATCATTGAGCCGCTAACGGATCCGACGAAATTCGGCGGCAAGGCGTCGGACGCTTTCGACGTCGTGATTCCCTCGCTGCCGGGATACGGATTCTCAGGAAAGCCCACCGAAACCGGCTGGGACCCTGCGCGCATCGCCCACGCGTGGGCCGTGTTGATGGAGCGCCTCGGCTACACGAAATACGTTGCCCAAGGTGGCGACTGGGGTGACGCAGTCACCGAGCAAATGGCCGTCCAGGCACCGCCGGGACTCATCGGCATTCACACCAATATGCCGGGGGCCGTTCCTGCCAGGATCGAGACGGCACTACAGGCCGGTGGTCCCGCGCCTGCCGGTCTCACCGCCGACGAGCAATACGCTTACGGCCAGTTGGACTTCTTCTACAAGCACGGCCTTGCCTACGCTCAGGAAATGTCGAACCGGCCGCAAACCCTTTACGGCATCGAGGACTCGCCTATCGGCCTGGCCTCATGGATGATCGACCATGACGCGCGAAGCTACGAGCTTATCGCCCGGGTCTTCGACGGCAAGCGCGAAGGCCTCACGCGAGACGATATTCTCGACAACGTCACGCTTTACTGGCTGACCAATACGGCCGTGTCTTCGGCCCGCCTTTACTGGGAGAACAAGTTTGCGTTCTTCGCGCCGAAGGGCATCAAGATTCCGGTCGCCGTCAGTGCATTCCCGGATGAGCTCTACCAGGCGCCCAAGCGCTGGGTGGACGAAGCGTTCCCGAACCTGCTGTACTACAACCGCCTGCCCAAAGGCGGGCACTTTGCCGCCTGGGAGCAACCGGACACCCTGACCAAGGAACTCCGACTGGCGTTCAAGCCGCTGCGATAACGCCCTGACAAGCGGCAGCAGCAGCGCGCAGGCGGTGGCACACTGCCCGCGCGCTGCTTGTCAGCCGCGAGCGTAACGTTCTGCACCGCGCCAGTGAGCCCGCGTCAACAATGCTGCCGGTATTGTCCGTGCTGCCGCGGCGACACTGTCGTGTGGCCTGTTCGTGGCGCTCGATGGGCAGTTGATCGATGGCGCGGGCCCCGACTTGCCGGGATCAGCGAGACTCGCCAGACGTCAGGCTCGTCTCATCGGCATCTTGCCCAGACATGGACGCTGTCGCGCGTGTCCGGACTTAACGGCTTCGAGCGAGAATTCCGTCGGCGGAGCACAATAGGGAGCGCTTTTTTTCGCATCCCCCCGAAAGCCTGATCGTCAATACCTGTTGAAATCGTGAATAACCGATCCAGTCAAACCGCCAAGACCGCCAAATCGATCGTGTACATCGTCGACGACGATGAGTCGACCCGATTGGCACTTTGCAGCTTGTTCCGCTCACTCGGCATGGAAGCCTATGCTTTCGAGGCAACCGAGGGTTTCCTGGCGGCAAAGCGGCCGGAGGTCCCCAGTTGCCTGCTATTGGACGTGCGTTTGCGCGGAGAAAGTGGCTTGGTTTTTCAGCGGCAAGCGGCTGAGTTGGACATCCTCATCCCGATCATCTTCATGACGGGGCATGGCGATATACCGATGACGGTGAGCGCGATGAAGGCCGGGGCGCTCGACTTCTTCACGAAGCCATTCCGGGATCAGGACGTTCTTGACGCCGTCACCACTGCGCTCGCCAAAGATGCCGAGCGTTTGAAGAAAGCGGAATCCGAGCGCAAGGTCCGCGAGAATTATCAGCAACTGACCCCGCGCGAGCGCGAAGTCATCACCTACGTCATTGCCGGCCTGCTC
>NZ_JAELTP010000954.1 GCF_016428915.1 Pandoraea sp. ASV26 | reverse complement strand
CATGATGGGTGAGCCGAAACGCTCGCAGAGCAAAATGGAGAAAAAGACTACGAATCCGAGCCCAAAGAATTCTGCGGAGCCCCAGGGTAAGGCATGGGGTGCATTGATGTTTGGACAGTTTGCGAAGAAGCCGGTGGCGGTGGAAGGGTCGGAACAGGGGCCACTGCCGCCCATCCAGTCCTTGAAGCCGCTCTCGATAAGGTGCACGCCAATGAGCATTACAGTTGGGCCTGTGACAATGGGAGGACAGAGGCGCAGCAGGATGCGCGGTGGGATAAAGGAGATGAGGATCTCGACCAAGGCGCAGATGGCGGTTGTGCCGATGAGGGCGCCGTATCCGCGGGGACAAGGAAGATGGGTGCCGTCGTCAGCGGTCGGACAG
>NZ_JAELTP010000953.1 GCF_016428915.1 Pandoraea sp. ASV26 | reverse complement strand
AGTACAAGAAGCACACTGACAACGTGTTCGAGGAGGTCAAGTTTGTTGGTGACCAGTTTGACCAGGACCCTCTGAACAAGAAGTTTGGCCTGGCTGTCCAGAGGCTTTTCCAGCGCCTGGGCAACGACTCGGATGGCAAGCCTCAATTCAAGCCTCATCTCGTCAAGGATCTTTTCGAGGTCATCCTCCCCGGCGTCCTCGAGAACATGGCTTACATCCCTATTCCTCGCATCGAATACTCTGACCCCAAGGTCGATGTTGTCATTGAGAACCTTGTCCTTGAGAGCGACAACTTCACTCCTAATGTTGTCGATATTCACAGCGAGCATGCCTTCCGTTGGGGCCGTAAGAAGATTGCCAACAAGAACCACAACACTATGGA
>NZ_JAELTP010000952.1 GCF_016428915.1 Pandoraea sp. ASV26 | reverse complement strand
CTTTTGAACAAAGGTTTCACCGCGGACAGTATGCTCATCATCCGGGAAACTCTGGATACTCAGTAAATGCCACGGTCCGAAAGTATCGTATAGGAAGCCTTCTCTTGCGCGTTCCTTTCGAGGCCGCATTCGCAGAGACTTGATGGCGTCACCTCGCAAAGACAATGCCAGGACAGAACTGCATTCTGCAATATCAATGTGGTCACCGAGCCGCTTATCGGATGGCCGCTTCTCGAAGCGCTGCCATGGTGCTGGCTCGAGCCCGTCTCCGACGCTCGTATAGTACTTGAAGACGAAGAAGAATGAGCGCTGGCGGAGCTCGGCAACTGTGGTGCGTGGTGAAGGAACAGGTGGCTGGTCAGAGGGCGAGGGAGGATAGGGC
>NZ_JAELTP010000951.1 GCF_016428915.1 Pandoraea sp. ASV26 | reverse complement strand
CCCCCCCCACCCCCCCCCCCCCCCCCCCCCCCCCCCCCCCCCCCACCCACCCCTTTTTTAATGCTACGGCGCCCACCGAGATCTCCACACCACACGGTTCGTCGGCAGCGTCAGATGTGTATAAGAGACAGGCGTTATTTCGCGAACCGGGACGACGGGTTGCGTCCGCCGGCCAAAGCCGAAGAACTGCTCATCGCAACGACGTAGCGCAGCGCGGCATCGACGCCATCGTGCTATGCGAAACGAGAGAGCTGTCTCTTATACACATCTCCGAGCCCACGAGACGATATTGTGTCTCGCGTATGCCGTCTTCGGCTTGAAAACGGGGGGGGGGGGGGGGGGGGGGGGGGGGGGGGGGGGGGGGGGGGGGGGGGGGGGGGGG
>NZ_JAELTP010000950.1 GCF_016428915.1 Pandoraea sp. ASV26 | reverse complement strand
TGGAGAGGCAGGGGTCGATCATCTTGTTGACTAAAAGCCAAAAGCGATTTCCAGTGTCAATGGCATTGTAAAGATGAACCAAAAGCCGTGATAGTTTCAGACATATAATGAACAATTCCAAGCCCTCGTTAATGCAGAATCGACCCAGATGAGCCGGCGGGAGCCGCCCTGCACCACCAACACGGACGCGCCCACCGCTGACGCCGAGACCCCCGTACATGTGCAAAACAGGCCATAGCCCAAAAACTTTTTTTTTTTTTTCTGCAGCGTGCGACCAGAGGAAGAGAGCTATTGAGCCACCTTTCCATCAAACCACACGACGAGAAACTATTTAATCACACGCGAATCATTGTATCGTTTATTCCTCTTCTCTTCTCATCTC
>NZ_JAELTP010000949.1 GCF_016428915.1 Pandoraea sp. ASV26 | reverse complement strand
GAGGAATTCCAAGCAATCGCAGTGGCTCTGTGGCATTGATGCAAATGTCTTGCGAAGTTGAGAGCATCGCTCTTCCTCTTCTGAAATTGCTGCACCATAGTTAGCGCCTAGGTATAGTCACAAAGGTGGCAATGATATCTTACCATTCGACTCGAGTACGCGATCGTACACGTCAAACGTCAGCAGCGGCGTGGGGAGTTTGCGGAAATACTGCTTCAAAACACTCGTAACAGCCGTGATATCCAGGTCGGGATCCGAAATATCAAAGTTTTCGCTCTTGTCGAAACCTTCCTTGATAGTATTGACCTGGGAATTGCCACCAGTTTTGCGGTAAATGCCTTCTTGGTCCATGCCTCGCAGCTCCACTTCCTCGATGCAGCGC
>NZ_JAELTP010000948.1 GCF_016428915.1 Pandoraea sp. ASV26 | reverse complement strand
GATCTACCTTGGGTTTCTTTGCTGTGCGAGATCTGCGGGATCCTTTCGTGGGCATTGACTCTGACGTGGGCCGAACTTTGCCAGCCGGCTCGTGCAAAAGAAACAAAAGTGCGCCGTTGGTTGTCGCGGCGCAGCTACGGAAAGGCTTGGGACCCTTGCCGTAAATATGGCGCGACGGTCGGCTCGTGATGTAAGTCGAGCCGTGGCGCGTTGCGTCGTCGGATCCCGAAAACGCTCTAGCTCCAGTGCTGGGCCTTCGGTAGGAGGGATGGTGGATGGTGGAGTGATCCTGGCCGAATCACGTGGTTGCTGTTGTTTGGGAGATGACTACTATAATCAGGCGAGCATTGATCCGAGACGATCTGCAAGGACTGTGCCTGAAT
>NZ_JAELTP010000947.1 GCF_016428915.1 Pandoraea sp. ASV26 | reverse complement strand
GCCCCCGCCCCTCGGGTGACCAGTTTTAGTTCACCATATTATGCGTTACCTCCCCAGTTCTTCGTCCAGGTCTTAGCTTTATATAGGTCATTGGCTCGAACAAGCCGACTTGCTGAAACACGTCATTCGTCACCGGTCTTGTGTGCCTTAAGGATCATAATATCCCATTTATCTGCATCAATTTTTGGATTGCGTCTTTGAGGGACTCTATGATACAAGTTTCGAGGACGCACATGCGACAAAGCGACAGGCGATGGCATATAGGAAAATACCTGAATTAAGCAAGACTCTAACGCTTGGTGACTGGGCGGAAGCGTGTCGCATTATCAGACCAGAAGCTTGTGAAACAATGCATGCGTGGCTGCGCTTAACGACAATCACAG
>NZ_JAELTP010000946.1 GCF_016428915.1 Pandoraea sp. ASV26 | reverse complement strand
ATGCAAAACTCACAGCCTCCCGCGCCAGCGCCGCAATGCAAAGCATTTTTTCGCGAGCTTGGTAATAACAGAGGGGCCAGGCCTTTTTGCCCCGGGATTTGCGCAATGATGTGCTCCATTCTCCAGCCTGTCGTAGCAGTGAAAAAAAGAGCAGCACTTCTCCCAATTAGTAAGGTTGCCTTCCTCCCCCTCCATACCCGGATTCTGTGTGCCGTCTTTGTTATAACACTCCCCTCCCTCACTTTCACCCGTGCAACACCACTCATCTGGCCTGCATTTGCCGTAATCCGATTAGAAACATCTGTTTGACACTGCTGTTTGTGCTTCGACTTGTTTCCAGCACGGTAGACCGGACTCAAGCATAAAAAGAGTCCCCCTTCTGC